>JASHOS010000027.1 GCA_030040995.1 Terriglobia bacterium
TCAAGCTGGCGATGAAGTGATTCGCCGTCACTGCAATGAACCCGAAAATGCGGACGAGCAGGCGCTCCGCCTGGCAGCTCAAAGCACGATGCAGGACGAAGGCTACGAGCCTGACCTGCAGCACTTGAGCATACGCCGTTAGCCGGGATTACTGACCGGCTAAGAGAAATCCGCGGGCGCAAGCGAAATGGTTTCGTCCGGCGCGGAGGGAGAGTTGTACCTGTAGGCATAGTGACGAGTGGCGCCGGGCTTTACAGGTTGCGGAAAAACGGCTTTTCGGAGCCAAAATCGGCTGAAAATGGCGGTCGCTCGAACGGAGAATCAATAACTTACAAATCTTGACGAGCGCCATTTTGGAGTCTCAGGGGAGTTTTTCCGCAGCCTGTTTAGCCCGGCAGGTGCCGACCTGAAGGTCGGCGCTACGGGACGGGCGAGGAAAGCAGGGCGGGAGTGGTCGAGCCGTTGGCCTATGCCTTCAGGTATACGCAGACGGCAAGCACTCGATGGCAAATCAACCCCAGGAATCAAACGAAGCGCGCGCGCTGGAGCAGCAAATTGCTGAGCTGCAGCAAGCTGCGGAGTCCGATGAGGTCAGCCGAGCGGAAATGGAGCGGTTGCAGGCGCAACTCCAATCGCTGCGCCGCAAGCCATCCTCGAAGCACAATGGCGCCTGGGATCGGGTTCTTCTGGCGCGCCATCCCTCACGGCCTTACACACTCGACTATATCGACCTGCTTTTTACGGATTTCACCGAGCTTCATGGCGACCGGCGCTTTGGGGACGACCCGGCCATCGTGGGCGGTCCGGCCCGCTTCGAAGGAAAACCGGTGCTGGTGGTCGGGCACCAAAAAGGACGGGACACCAAGCAAAAGCTGGCGCGGAACTTTGGCATGGCCAAGCCTGAGGGCTACCGCAAGGCCCTCCGCTTGATGCAGTTGGCCGCCAAGTTTGGTCTGCCCATTGTCACTCTGGTGGATACGCCCGCCGCTTATCCAGGAATCGGCGCCGAGGAGCGCGGGCAAGCGGAGGCGATCGCCTATAACTTAAAGGAGATTCCCAAGCTGCGGGTTCCGCTGCTGGTGATCATTCATGGCGAGGGCGGGAGCGGGGGAGCGCTGGGGATTGCTGTTGGCGACCACGTGGTCATGATGGCCAATGCTGTCTATTCCGTCATCCCACCGGAAAGTTGCTCATCCATTTTGTGGCGTGATTGGGATCACAAGGAGGAAGCGGCTTCCATCCTCAAGCTAACCGCTGAAGACTTACACGGCTTGGGCATTGTGGATGAGGTGGCTCCGGAACCGCCCGGCGGCTCCCATACAGACCCGAAGGCCGCCGCTGAATTACTCCGTCCCGTCGTCAGGGCCGGTCTCAGCCGCCTCGCTTCGCTCCCGGCCGAACAGCTTGTGAAGAGGCGTCACGAGCGGTTGCGCCGTCTGGCTACGTTTATCTCCTAGGCGAGCTAATTTTGATTGACGGCGAGGGAAGACGTTGAGGGCAGTTCGAGGTGCTGGTTGATAACGTAGAGCGCCAGCTCCAGGCGGTCCGAGACGCCGACTTTGTCGTAGACCGCGCGGAGGTGGTTCTTAACTGTTTGCTCGCTGATCTCAAGATGTTCCGCGATCTCCCGGTTTCTCCATCCCTGGACAAGGTAGCTGACGATGATTTTTTCACGGTAGGTCAGTGTTTCGACAGGCCGGGGAATGGCCACTGGCGCGCTCCCGAGCATCTGCGCCATCTGGGCAACTTCATTTTTGGGAATCCAGACTTCACCCTGCACCACTTTGTGGACGCACTTCACAAACAGCGCCGGGTGGACAGACTTCAAAATCACGCCGGAAGCGCCTGCCCGGATGTGCCGCAAGTGTTCGCCGTTGTTCAGGGAGGCCGCTGTGATTACGACTTTGCAGCCGGGTGAAGCGCTGCGTAACCTGGTTAACAGATCCTCCACTTTTCCGGTCAGCAAGTCTGCTTGCAAGAAAATGACGCCAGGCTTGAGCTGGCGGGCCAGGTGGACCGCTTGCACGTGATTTTCAGCTTCGGCAAGGACGCGCAGACTCCCTTCTGCTCCGAACAGACGGCGAAGACCCAGGCGGAAGACAGCTTCTCTATCGGCAATAAGGACGTCGGTCTTTCTGCGCAAACGGCGTTCTTGCTTCATTCTTTATCCTCGGGCGCGAACTAACCAAGGCCCCGCCCTTGGTGCTCCCGTAGAAGCGGCTTTACGCCGCCATCTGAGGGTGGCGGGATAAACCCGCCGTTACAGCGAGAACGAAATTCTCGCTGCCGCCCCGATAACGGGCTAGGTAACGTGCCCGTTATTAAGATTATCGGCATCCACGAGGCAGAGCATGAAACTAGGGGAGCTGGCGGCGCGCATCGGCTGCACGCTGGAAGGGCCTGAGGACCTCGAAATTCTGGGCGTTGCCGGACTCGAAGAAGCCACTCCGTCCGACCTCGCATTTCTTGCAAATCCTAAATACCAGGCCAAGTCCCAGCGTACCCGCGCCGCCGCGGTGATTGCCGCGCCGGAAGCGAATCTGCCCGGCCTGGTCCTGCTGCGCGCTCGAGACCCGTACCTGGCATTTGCGCGGGCTCTTGAGATATTTCACCCGGCGACGCGTCCCGAGCCAGGCGTCCACTCCACCGCCATTGTCGCGCCCACAGCGAAAGTTGGACGACGTGCGTCGATTGGCCCTTACGCCGTGATCGAGGACGGCGTGACACTGGGCGAGGACTGCGTGCTGAAGAGTTTCGTTGCGATTTATGCGGGGGCCACGATCGGCGACCGTTTTTTTGCGCATTCGCACGCAGTGGTGCGCGAGAATGTTCGAATCGGGAACGACGTCGTTCTGCAAAATGGCGCTGTGGCGGGGGCGGATGGATTCGGATTCGTCCGGCAGGAGGACGGCTCATATTACAAGATCATCCAGCCCGGGGGCGTGGTGATCGAAAATGGCGTGGAAATCCAGGCCAATTCGTGCATTGACCGGGCCAGCGTTGGAGTGACCAGAATCAGGAAAGGAGCGAAAATCGACAACCTTGTTCAGGTTGGCCACGGCTGCGATGTGGGAGAGAACACGCTTCTCTGCGCGCAGGTAGGGTTGGCCGGCAGCTCCAAAGTGGGGAAAAATGTGGTTTTAACCGGACAGGTAGGCGTAGCGGGACACCTGACTATAGGAGATGAGGTCATCGCAACGCCACAGTCAGGTATCCCGAACGATGTTCCACCCCGCAGCATCGTTTCTGGCAGCCCTTCAATCGAACACGGGCAATGGCTCCGGGCCGCAGCGGTATTCTCGCGTCTGCCCGAAATGTACTCAAGCCTCCGCAAGATTCGAGCCACCCTTGCCAAAGTGGGTTTGAGCGTGGACGCCCCGCCGCCATCAGCGGATGCTGCGGGCCTTGAGAAACGAATAGAGACAGCAAAAGATAAGGACCACCGAGAAGGAAACAAACATGTAGAAGAGACTTAGGCTGGTTAACGGATTTTCGGAATGTTTATGCCACTCCGTAAGGGAAAGAGAAATGGCGCCAGCGGCCAATATAAGGAAGGTAACGCCGATGACGAATTCGAAAATTCGATGTGCTTGACGGGCGCCCCGCCGCAGCCGGTGACCTAATTTGCCTAAGGAACCGCCTTTCGCATCTCGCTGCATCTTGCACCCGGAACTGTCATCATCTTAAGGAAATCGCGAGGGCGCAGTCAATGCTCCC
>JASHOS010000236.1 GCA_030040995.1 Terriglobia bacterium
GTCGCCGGTGTCCCTCCGGATTACTTCAGTGCTGAGGGCCAGCTTTGGGGGAATCCTGTGTATAACTGGGACGTTCTTCGGCAGTCCAGCTATCGTTGGTTTACGGCTCGATTCCGCTCGTTGCTGGCCCGCGTCGACGTCATTCGCTTGGATCATTTCCGTGCCTTCGTGGCAGCCTGGCACGTACCGGCTGGAGAACTGACCGCACAATCTGGGAAGTGGGTGCCAGGTCCCGGCGCAGATTTCCTTCAGGTGGTCGAAAGAGAATTAGGTGGTCTGCCGTTCATCGCCGAGGACTTGGGAATGATCACATCGGAGGTTTATGTGCTCCGCGATCAGTTTCACCTGCCGGGCATGAGAGTTCTGCAGTTCGCCTTTGACGGCGATTCGGACAACCCCTACCTCCCTTCCAACTACGTTAGCAACACGGTGGTGTATACCGGCACGCATGACAATCCTACGACTCGCGGCTGGTTTGAAGATTTAACAGGCGATCAACAAGAGAACATCTGGAAATACCTTCTAGGAAGAGGAACGAAGAGCCGCGAAGCCGCACGGGCGTTGATGGAATTGGCTTGGTCTTCCGCGGCTGCGCTGGCGGTGGCTCCGCTGCAGGACTTGCTGAATTTGGGAAACGAGGCTCGGATGAACGTTCCCGGTCATGCTGAAGGCAATTGGCGCTGGCGCTCGACGCGAGAGATGCTGTCGGATCCGGCTTTCGAATGGCTGCTGGACGTAACAAAGACCTGGAACCGTTTGAACGCCGTCAGCACTCTAACAACAGGAAACTTAAGGAGGCGTGATGACAGTTCGAGGCTACGAAAAACCTCTCTACATACAGCCGTTCGACCACCGCGGCTCGTTTGAGACGGGCATGTTCGGCTGGAAGGGCGCGCTGACTCCAGAGCAAACGGCGCAAGTCGCCGCCGTCAAGCAAGTGATCTACGAGGGCTTCAAGACTGCCCTCGCGGCTGGAGTGCCGAAGGAGAAAGCCGGCATCCTGGTGGACGAGCAGTTCGGCGCCGCCATCCTTCGCGACGCTGCGAAGCAGGGCTATATCACCGCCTGTCCCGCTGAAAAGAGCGAGCAAGAGGAATTCGACTTCGAGTACGGTAAGGAGTTCGCTAAGCACATCGAGGCCTTCAGGCCAACTTTCTGCAAGGTGCTGGTGCGTTATAACCCACAAGGCGATCAGGAACTGAACCGCCGGCAGACCGCGCGCCTGAAGCGGCTTTCGGACTACCTGCAAGACGAGAATCGCAGCCTGTTCATGTTTGAGCTTTTGGTGCCGCCGGAGAAAGCGCAACTCGAGAAGCTCAAAGGCGATAAAAAAGCATACGATGTGGAGCTTCGCCCTCAACTGATGGTGGAGGCTATTCAGCAACTCCAAGACGCTCATGTCGAGCCGGACGTCTGGAAAATCGAGGGGCTCGATCGCCGCGAGGACTGCCAGAAGATCGTGGCTGCTGCGCGGCAGGGCGGCCGTGACAAGGTCGGCTGCATCGTCCTGGGGCGCGGCGAAAATGACGAAAAAGTGCGCGAATGGCTGACGGTGGCAGCCGCTGTCCCGGGCTTCATTGGCTTTGCAGTGGGCCGGACGAACTTCTGGCAGCCAATCGTCAACTACCGGGCCGATAAGCTGACGCGAGAGGGCGCTGTGGCCGAGATCGCCCGACGCTACCGGCAGTGTGCGAATGTTTTTGAGAGCGCCCGCCTCCAGACCGCCGGCGTCGTGTGAACGAGAGATGATGATCCGAGATGGATTGAGATTTGCGCTGGCTGTTGGCCTGCTCGTCGCATCCGGCGCGGCACCCGCGCAGAAGACCCCTGCCAATCTTGCTTTCGAGGTGGCGACGGTATAGCGGGGTAGCGCATCGCCGTTCAGAGAGTCTGCGGCCTTTCTCAGGTCTCAGGGAGAAAAGCCGCAGGCCCGCGCTACCTTCCGAGAAATTGCGACCTTGCCATGCAGACCCTACACCTTATTTGCCGAACGGATCTGCACCGGCCCCGCCGTGGCCTTCAATTCCGGTGCGGCATTGATGATCTCCGTCAGTCTTTTTACCACTCGGGCATCAATTTCGGACGAATCCTGAAGGTCAATCGGATAACGCACGGCAAGCTCGAATCCGTTCTCTAAGAACCTGAGTTGCGCTCCAGGGGCCGGAGCCGGAACGGCGGTTTCAGTCAACCGCTCGATGGAGCTGTGCTGTTGCTCCAGGGTGTCGCGATATTCGGAGTACACGGAATTCACGCCCTCCAGAAGTCTGCTTTGGGTCGCTTTGTAATTGCCATCGCGCTGGAAAGTGACCGCGGCTTCGTGCCATACGTAGGCGGTGCCGGGAATTCGTCTGAAGAGCGGCGCATTCTGGAAGAGCACGGAATTTGAGAACGTGACAAGCCGTCCGGTCGGATACAAGTCCAGATCTGTTCCGGCCAATTCCATCATGTGGAACCGCGCGAGCCCGATATCGACAACGTCTCCCGTAACGCCGGAAACGGTAATGCGATCTCCGACCCGGACACCGTACCGTCCGATTATAAAGAAATACGCGGCGATCGAGAGAATGACGGTCTGCAAGGCGACGGCAATACCCGCGGTGAGGAATCCTGCGAATGTGGCTAGGGAACTGAATTCTGTGACGAACCCCAGAATGATAACCAGGGCCATCAGGAACCCGGTCGCAAAACGCCGCACGAGCAGAAGCTGATGCCGCCTGCGAGCCTCACGCACGTACCGGGCCGTGCCTCTGCGCCAGAGCTCGGAAAACGCCAGGACGATGCCCAGGCCAATCAAAACACCCAAGGCGCGAGTTAGCAGCGATCGCAGAATCTGGCTGTCTTCGCTTCCGATCGAATTGCGCCACTCTGACAGGTTCGCGCGGCATTGATCCAGCAGCAGGATTTCCTGGGTGAGCGGGAGAGTGGCCTGAGATAACTTCTCAAAACGTGCCGTGAGCGAGTCCAAACTCTGCCGGGCTCGTTCCATCTGCGCCGGATCTGACGTGTCCGGCTGGTTTGCCAAATCCCTTCCCTGGCTAATGACTGACCGCAGCATGTTCAGGAGCGGAGCGCGAACCTGATTGGCTGACTGCCGAACCGCAGCCGTTGCGTCGATCAGGTGATCCACATTGCCCGCATTCCGCATTTGAGTGAAAAGGATTGACACTTGCCCGATCAAGCCTGAGCCGCCGGCGCGCTGGGAAGGAGAAAGCGTTGCCGGGCTCGTGCCTTGGGCCGGCTGAGAGCCTGTGAGCCCAGGGACGGTACGTTCCAGATCGGCAATTTTGTTCAGGAAGCCTGTCTGGCTGGTTTGCCCGCTGGTTTGAAAAGCAGAGATTTGTTGCACAGCGTCTTTCAGCGCTTTCTCCAAACTTAATTCGCTTTCCAGCTCGGCGCGCTGAGAAAGTAAAGTCTTGCGTTGATGGGCGCTCGCCCTGGCAATACGGGCGTTCACGGCGTCGATTTGGGATTGAATTTGGCTGATGCGACCTGCGGCGGCTGCGGTGGTGTTGGCGAGGTTTTGCTGCTCGGATGAGGCTTCGCTCGATGAGCTTGCGCTGCTCTTCGCCGGCTGAGCCGGCAGGATCGTGGCCTCTGATTCAGCCGATTGAAAGGCGAGCTGAACGGACTGGCGCGCAAGCGACCGGGCCTCCTGGAGATAGGGAATATCGCTCGGCCTGCCCGCGGTGTCATCGGCGCTCGCTAACTGCCGATACCAACCCGTGATGGCGTTCAAATGCTTCATAACGGTGCTTGCTGCCGGCTGCGCCCGCTGCGCCGAGACCGTCAAACCTGCAGCGAACAGAGCGATTGCGGTAATGCCCGCTGCCCTCAACCTGGCATTTCGGAGCCATTTGCCGATAAAGTGAGTCCTTGTCCGGCAGTGTGACAAATTACACCTCGTTGCCACTAAGGCTAGTATCGCATTGTAGCAGCGAGTTCGGCGTCATCGTGGCAGGTAATGGGCCCGCATGTGCTCCCAGTTCAATGCGGCGGCTGGCCAACTTTCTGTCTGGCGTGGGCTCCTTGCGCACGAGGACGCGATGACGCCAATTAGCGATTAGCGCCTCTGTGGTTACGCACTTGACCGATCTTCGAGAGCCATTCATATTGTAAAGTTCCAGGTCAGGGGAGTTTAGACGATGGAAATTGACGGAGACCAGACTTCTGAAACCAGCATGCCGGCGCCCGGCGGAGAAAACGCCAGCGTCGGGCCGGCGATGCCGGGACGCCGGGCATTCTTCGGAACGCTCGTCGAGGCTGCCGCGGCATGCGTCGCGGTGCTGCTGGCGATTCCATTCGTGCGCTTCCTGCTTTATCCCGTCTTTGTCGCGGGGCGGGCGAATCCGTGGTCCAACCTCGGCTCGGCGGGCCAATTCACCTCTCTCGCCGCTCCTGTTTCCCGTCTGCTGACCGTCCAGCAAAACGATGGCTGGCTGTCCTCGCAGTCTCAAAAGCCCGTCTATGTCACCAAGGACGCGCAAGGCCGGTTGGAAGTACTCAGCGCCGT
>JASHOS010000237.1 GCA_030040995.1 Terriglobia bacterium
CCTTCATGGAATCAGGCGATGGCGGCCCTTTTGCCGCCGGCGTTTCAGCGTGTTACGGCCGCCTGCGGTACGCATTCGGGCTCGGAAACCGTGCGTCTTGGCCCGCCGCCGCCGGTTAGGTTGGAACGTCCGCTTCAAAGTTTGCTGCTTCCTTTGTTTAAAATAGATACAGAGGCTACAAACCAAAATAGCCTGCCGGTTCGCCCCTCGTCAAGGCACCGATGAGGTTGCAACACAAACTTTGAAAAGCGCAAAGTCTCCCCGGTTTAGCGCCCTATCCCGTATAAGTTTTGACAATCTCCCTCGCCCCCTAGGGGGAGAGGGTGGACCGCGGCCGGCGCTTTCTCCAGCCGGCGCGGGCCGGGCCTGCGCCCACCGAAGGTCGCTTACGCTCCAGAGCTTCAGCGACAGAGCGGCTCCTGCCCGCAGGCGGGTGAGGGGGTCGCGGGAAACAACGATTGTCAGAATCTACGCCGGACACCACACTATCGCCCGATTCCCAAGCTGAGCGGCCACGGTGCTGGAATCGTCAGGATGACCAATACCGCCCCGGCCAGAGCGATGTTTTTTGTGAAGTTGACCATCTCGGCTGCCCTCTGTTGAGGGTCCTGGACCGTCCAAAAATTGTGCATGGCTAGCGAGACACCCACCAGAAAAATGAGCAGCAGGATGCAACCGATGAGAGGAAACACACCCAAGATCAAACTGAGTCCGCCCAGGACGAGCAGGATTCCCGTGCCCGCAACGGCGGCCTTCGGAGCGGGAGTTCCTTTCATCCTCGCGTATCCTGCCATATGCTCCAGACTTTGAAAATGGTGAATCCCCGCGTAAAGGAAAAAACCACCCAGGATAATTCGACCGATGAGCATCACAATGTTCATACGCCTCATTCTCCTTTATCTTCTGAAGATATCAGTGCACCGGCACAGGACGCTTCCGCGGCCGCATTTTCTTCATTAAGAACATGAGCGGTATCATGGCCAGGCAGGTGAAGGAGAGCAGCCAGAAAACGTCGATATAAGACAGCATCGCCGCCTGCCGCAGGAGTTCGTCATATACCAGAACGTGGGCCTGCTGAAGCGCCTGCGAGGCGCTCGATCCGGCCGCCTGAAGCATGTGTGCGGCGCCGCTCAACATGGATTCGTACGGACGGTCGTAAGGCGAAAGGTGACTTACGAGATCGTTCTGGTGAACCTGCGCCAGGCGCGCCTGGAGGGTAGTCACCACGGAAATCCCCACGCTTCCGCCGATGTTGCGGGCCACATTAATCAGGCCGGTGGCGTTATTCGTTTTTTCCCGGGGCACAAAATAAAAGGCCATCACGTTCACGGGAACGAACAGAAATCCAAGGCCGAACCGCGAAACACACCACACCAGGACCAGGGTCCAGAAACCGGTGGTGAGATTAATGCGGGCGAGCTCGGACATACCCAGCGCGAGGACGATAAGACCAAACACCACGAGCCAGCGCGCCTCATAGCGGGCCAGCAGCCAGCCTACGAAGGGCATGGTGAACATCGTAATGACGGCACCGGGGGAAAGCACGAGCCCGCTCCGTTCCGCCGTATATCCCATGAGCGTCTGTACTAATACGGGCAGGAGTACCGTTGTGCCGTAGAGCACCACGCCCAGGGCAAACATCGTAAAGGTTGAAACAGAGAAATTCTTGTCCTTGAGGAGGCGCAAATCGATGATAGGTTCCTTCTGGTGAAGCTCCCACACCACTACGCCAACGAGGCCGAAGAGCGCCAACGCCGCGCACGCCACGATAAAGTGTGACCCGAACCAGTCGTCGGTCTGGCCCTTGTCCAGCATGATCTGCAGAAAACCCAGGCCAAGACTGAGCAGGCCCAATCCCACAAAGTCAATCTTCAGCCCGTCTTTCAGCCCTCTCCGCTTCAGGTACGGGGGGTCAGAAATGAGCGCGGACGTCATGAGCAGGGCCACAATCCCGACCGGAATGTTGATGAAAAATATCCAGCGCCAGGTGTAATTATCAGTGATCCAGCCGCCCAGCGTGGGACCGATGATCGGCGCCACCACCACGCCCATCCCGTAAACGGCCATGGCCATGCCCTGCTTCTTCTGCTCGAAACTCTCGACCAGGATGGCCTGTGATACCGGCTGCAGGCCGCCGCCGCCCGCCCCTTGAATGACGCGAAGGATGACCAACGCGCCAAGGTTAGGCGCCAGCCCGCAGAGGAAAGAGCTGACCGTGAAAATGGCCACGCAGGTCATATAGAATCGCTTCCGCCCGAACAAGGTGGAAAACCAGCCAGTGAGCGGAAGGACAATCGCGTTCGAGACCAGATACGAGGTCAGCACCCAGGTGCTCTCGTCAACGCTGGCCGAGAGGCTGCCGGCGATATGCGGTAGCGCCACGTTGGCGATGCTCGTATCCAGCACTTCCATGAATGTCGCCAGCATTACCACGCAGGCGATGATCCACGGGCTTACCCCGGGTTTCCAGTTTGCTGCAGACTCGCGGTTCAAAGCTTTGCTCTCCCGCCTGCCCGGTCGAGGGCGGCCACCTCGGCCAGGATCATCTCCACCACGATCTCATCTCCCACCTTTGAATTGATCATCAAGTGATAAAGGTGTCGTGAAGGCCAGTCCGTGCCGTAATACTTCTTTACGAAAGTAGCCCGCTCCTTATCGATTGTGTTGATCAATTCAGTGGCTTCCGCTTCGCTCTTGCCAATCGCCTTTACCCGGCGGATTTTCTCCTCGACCGGAGCAAACACGAAAACGCTAAAGACGTCGGGGCGATCGCGAAGGAAATAAGGAGAACCTCTTCCTACAAGAACTGCTTTTCCAGCAGAAGCAGCTTTCTCCATCACTGCCTGGATCATCTCGACCAGGTGATCGGCATCAAAACGCTCGAGACCACTCACGGGCAGTCCCCTTTCAAAGCTCCCGCGCATGAACACCTTGGCCAGGCGGTAAAAAAGAGGATCCACCTGTTCCTCGCGGCGTTGAACCTGCTCGGGCTCCACTTGGGCAAGCCGCGCAATTTCCCCTGTCAGCGCTTGGTCCCAGAGCTTCCATCCCAGCCGCTCGGCAAGCCTCCGCGCGATCGCTGCGCCGCCGCTGCCGTATTCGCGCTCCACGGTAATGATGCGGATCATGATCCGTTCACTCTGACGTGAGGCTCTACGGACATACCGACCCGGAGCAGGTGCTGCGGATCCTGTCCTTTGTCGAAAAGAATGCGCACCGGCACGCGCTGCACGACCTTGACGTAATTGCCTGTCGCATTCTCCGGAGGCAACAAGCTGAATTGCACGCCCGTCGCGCCGGCGATGCCGTCGACGTAGCCGGTATAATCGCGGCCAAAAGCGTCGACGTGGATTGTCACCGGCTGGCGCACGCGCATATGTTTCAACTGTGTTTCCTTAAAATCTGCAGTCACCCAGATGTTTTCGATGGGAACGACGGCCATTAGCGCCTGGCCCGGCGTGACGTTCTCGCCCACCACAACCGTCCGTTTGCCTATCACTCCCGATACGGGGGCAACGATGCTGGTGTATTGAAGGTTAAGCTCCGCCATTTCCAGGGCAGCTTCGTCCTGCTGCACCTTCGCCTCGGCGGCTTCCCACCTCGCCCGGATCTCACGTAGTTGCCGTGGACGGGTGTTCGCGTACTGAAGCCCGGCATTCGCCCGGATGAGCATCGTGCGGGCTTGGGCCACCTGTTGCTCCGCGGCCGCTGCCGCAGCCTGAGCCGCCGCCACGGCCGCCGCCGTCGCTTTGGCGGTGGCCACTTCCTGGTCGTACTGCTGCCGCGAAACTTCGTTCTTGCCCACCAGTTCGGCGTAGCGTCGCTCATTTTGCTGGGCGATCACATTATTAGCTTCAGCCTCGGTTACCTTGGCTTGGGCAGCTTCAAATTGACGCTCGGCTGCCGTGATGCCTGCCTGAGCGCTCTGAACCTGCGCCTGCGCGGAATCGACCTGGGATAAGGTGTTGACGGAAGTTATGGGAACACCAAACTGGGCAACCTGGGACGTTGCCTGAGCGTTGGCCAACTGCGCCTTGGCCTGATCCAACGCAACTTGATAGTCCGCCGGGTCAAGCTGCGCCAGAACAGTACCTTTCTCAACGTATTCCGTGTTTTCCACCAGTACTTTAGCGACGTGCCCGGAGATGCGAGCGCTGATCGGGTAGATATACCCTTCAATCTCGGCATCGTCCGTCGAAACCCACTGGGCATAGTGGCGCCAAATGAAAAAGACTGCCACGGCAATCACGACAACCGCTACGATAATGGGAAATGTCTTCCGGCGCCTGGACGCAGCAGGCGGGCTGGGCTTGCGCTCCTGACCACCTTCCGTGTCGCTTCGAGCCAAGGCGCGCTCCTCTGGCGCCAAGGCGCCGGGATCCCGCTGCGGCATTGTACCGGGTTGTGTTTCAATTTTCTGTGCCATAATCTACCTTCCTCCCAGATATTGCATGACGGCGCGGTTGGCAACTCCAAGGGCTTGCGCCAGGGATACTTTCGCCAGATTATGCTGATAAAGGCTGGAAATATACGCCTCGTCGGCATTGGCCACTGCTTCTTGCGCCTCCACCACCTCAATGTTGTCCGTTACTCCCGCCGCAAATCGGTCGCGCGCCTGCTGAAGCGTTCGATGCGCTAACTCAATATTGGTCCGGGCCACGTTCACCTGGCCGGCCGCCGTCTTCAGGTTCAATAATGCGGTGCGAACGTCATAATCAATCTGACCTTTCAGGTTCTGCAGTTGATCCTGGCTTTGCTTGAGCTGCGCGTTCGCCTGAATGAGATCGCCTCGAACTCTTCCCCCTTGAAATATAGGAATGTTCAGCGTTCCCGACACCCCAAAAGTTTCATGCGAATTGCCTGGGGTCAGTCCGATGTCACCAAAATTAGAATTGAAGCTGACTGAAGGAAGGCGTTCGTCAAGTGCCGCGCGCCGGGCTTGCTCGGCGGCCCGAACCTGGACGAGAGCGGCCTTGTAATCGGGCCGGTTCTGATACGCCTCGGCGAGGGCCTGCTGGATCGTGACGCCTTGGAGCGGCGAGTAAGGAGTTTCGCTCGACAGGGCGAACTGCTGTCCGCTCGGCAGGCCGATAATACGGGCCAGATTTAGTTTGTCCGTATCGAATGCATTCTGCGCGGTAAGCAGTTGCTCCTGCTGCGATTTCAACTCCACCTCGGCGCGCAACTCGTCGATTTCCGGGCTTAACCCGGCATGAAGCCGGTCAACGGCCTGCTGGTAGAGTGCCTGCGCGGTATTGAGTTCCGCCTGAGCGGATTGGACACGGGCCTGCGCGGCGTTCGCCAGCAGATAGGCATTGCCTACCGCCAGTACGACCGTGTTTCGCGCATCCTGATAAGAGTATGCGGCGGCCCGAACGTCATCGGAAGCAGCGTGCACTTGGTGAAGACTGTGGAGGTCGAGGAGCGGCGCCGTCAGCGAAGCCCGTGCGTCAAACGTCGTGAACGGGCCCACGATGACCGGGAAACCGGGAAACCTCGTTATGAGACTTGGGGGAAAGCCCAGCGCCTCTAAGTTGATTTGCTGGTCTGTCTCGGTGACCCCGGCGTTCACGTGCGGAAGAAGGTGGCTGAGCGCCTGCCACCTTGCTCCCCGCGCGGACTCGGAGCTTTGCTCGCTCAGCAGCGCACCCAAGTTGAAGCGCAGGCCCCGCTCGATGGCGTCGTCAATCGAGAGTTGCAGCGTCCCGGGAACCGCTTTGCCGGAAGATATGCTGCCGAGAAACGGGTTTTGCGCCGAGCTTGTGCTGGCCAGCGGAGCCGCGACGTACGTTTGCCCGCCAAGTGTCGCGTTCGCTGCTATGTTTCCTGTCGTCTGACCCCATCCGCGTGGCGCTCCCAAGCCCGTGAAGACAGCTAGCATGAAGACGCCGAACTTGATTCCGGCGGGTCGCCATTTAGAAATCATCGCTCGTTAACCTTTCTGGATCTCTGAGCCGCGAAACCTGCGCGGCCGCTCTCAACAGACTTGATAGACACTCAGCCCTCGCCCCCTTTGGGGGAGAGGGCGGCGCGCAGCGCCGGGTGAGGGGGTTCCGCAAGAAATCGCCTATCCGCGTTCGATCCGCTCGACGATGCTCCGATTCATACAGCCACGGGCTTCGAGCTTTACACCCTGACGGTGCATTTCCGCTAACAGCTTTTGCCCTTCCGCGCCTACGAACGTCACATCCGAGAGATCCACAACACAGGACTTACCAAGGCTTTCGCTTCGCGAATTACTCCAGGCCCGCTCGAGCTCTCCAACCCACGGTCCCGTAAGCTTCCCCTCAACCCTCAAGGTGCTGCGTTCGTTTGTCATTTCGACAGTAATTTTCAACACAAACCATCTCCTCCAACTCGCTCTACATTCATAGCGACAGGATTGCCAAATGGGTCAGGCCGTTTCTCCGCAGAGCTAAGGCGATATCCTTCAACCAGTTAGATGGGAAATAAGAATGGCTAGGGGAGGACTATTGCACTACTTTGGGTGCCGGTATTGCGGCACTTGCCGAAACAAGAGCCGGGCAGTGCATGCAGCAGAGGGGTAGCGACCTACGTTGGTTGCAGGTTTGTGGCTTTTGTTCCCCGGAACTCGGGAAAGCTGCAGACTCTCGCGTTTCAGAGAGTCTGCGCTACGCAGCGAGGGTTGTCTGGAAACCGCGGATTGAGAGGCCCGAAGGGCCGGTCCATCACAGCCCTGGGCAACGCCCAGGGAATCGGTCTGCCTTCCGAAAACGAGCCCTGAAAGGGTGACCTAAAATGTCTTCACGATGGTATGCCCTTTCGGGGCTTCAGTTGTACAAAAGAAATCACGCTTTTAACCCAGGCCGGCTGGCCTAGGTTGTGATAGAGCGCCGCTTCGCGGCTCAGAATGTAGTAGCTTCAGGGCACGACTCAAGTCGCGCCCTGATACCACGCGCGTTGTAACGCCACTTGACACAACCAAAGCACTAAGTTGACTACACTAAATATTGAGACTAATTCGGCTTCGGCATACAATCAGTGGTATGTCTCGGCCGAGCTTGCTCAAACTGTCGGAGGCGGATCAGCGTGCGCTGGTGGATGCTGCCGCTGCTTCTCCGGACGCTGTTTTTCGGGACCGCTGGGCAGTTCTGCTTCTGGGAAGCGGGTCCCGGGTGCATGAAGT
>JASHOS010000238.1 GCA_030040995.1 Terriglobia bacterium
CCTCTGCCCAAGGCCGATGTCGTAATGATGGGGCATATCCTTCACGACTGGAATCTGGAAGAAAAGAAGGCTCTGATTGCCAAGGCCTTTGAAGCAGTCCCCAAAGGAGGGGCGCTGATCGTTTATGAAAGCATTATTGATGAAGGCCGGTGTCAAAACGCTTTTGGACTTCTCATGAGTTTGAATATGCTGATTGAAACTCCGGGTGGCTTCGATTATACGGCAAGCGACTGTATGGGCTGGATGAAAGAAGCAGGGTTCCGGGAGACGCGCGCCGAACACCTGATAGGTCCTGATTCAATAGTCATCGCGATCAAGTAGGAGTTCGGGAATTGTGATTCGGCGGCGTGCTTCCTCCGAGGCTATGCCGCCGGATCCCCTCACCCGGCCCGCGCCGGCTGGAGAAAGCGCCGGCCGTGGTCCACCCTCTCCCGAGGGAGAGGGCAGCGGCTTCCCGCAGGTTTGGTTGCGGCCCGAAGGCTGCGCTGCGCCACGATCTTGCCTGCCCGTTGGACGGTCGAAGGGACGGCAAGCCGCATCTACAAACCAGCTATTTGGACGCGGGGCTTGCCTTCTGCGTCTCCTGTAGCCTGCCGAGAAACATATAAGCCGCCGACTTGTCGCGGGCAGATTGCGCTTCGTCCACCGCCTGCCGAGCGGCGCGAAGGGCGCCGCTGAAATCGCCCATCTTCGCTAAAATCTCTCCTTCCAACACATAGTACTGCACGTTGTGGCTGTCCAGTTGGACAGCCTTCGACGCCAAGTGGCGCGCCGCGCCCAAATCCGTTCCCTGCTCTGCCTCGAACTCCGCCAGCGCCGCGTAAGCCGGCGCAAATGTAGGATTGAACCGGATAAACCCGTTGAGATCATCCCTGATTTCCTCTCGCTTCGCAGCGTCCGGCCGTGAGTGAATGAGGGCGAGAGCGAGATAGAAGCGGGCCAGATAACAATCGGGTTCGCTCGCCGCTTGGGCAAACAGGGTCATCGCGGCTTGCTCCTGGCCGGCGCGCAGGTCCAGCAGCCCCATGCTTTGGAGCGCGCCCGGCAAATGAGGGTCTGCTACGAGCGCGTTCTCCAGCAGACGGCGAGCCTGGCCAAGCCGTCCCATTCGTGTCAGAAAATCGCCACGAAGCGCTTCCGACTGGGCCGGCGAAAGCTCTGCCGTCCGGAGATCTCCGTGTGCGAGGCGCATCGGCGCCTTCAAGCGGTAATAGTGAAACGCCGAAAGGCGCACGAAATTCTGGAGCGCGATCTGGAGCTGGTCCAGATTACCGAAGGCCTCGGCCGCGGCAGCGACGGGATCCAGGCCTTGCGCCGTAAGCTCCAAATAAGCATCGATCGGCCCTCTTCCCGCTGTGCCGTTCTTAAACATCAAATAGTCCGTGAGCGCCCACGACTGGGCGTAAAACATGGTTCCCAGCCCCGCCTCGTTGTAGTAAGGCGAGGAGTGGCCCACGGCGAAGAGCGTGCTAAGCGGCAAAAGGCGGTTCAAGCGCAGCAACTCCAGATCGTATTGGCTCGGAAGGCCCAGCCGGACATCGTTGCCCTCAATCTCCATGTTTGCGTAGAACTGCGCGAGCCCTTCGTTCAGCCATAGAGGGATGGACTTGTAGTTGTCTTCGAGCATCAAATGACTGAATTCGTGGTAAACAACGCGGTAGCGATCATCCCCCGCCGCGCCAATCAGAACGAGCACGTAGTTCACGTCCGGGCCACGATAGAACATGCCCTGCCGTCCCACCGCGCCTTGCTCAAGCCAGCTTTTTGGTTCCAAATCCGCGAACGTCGCCTGGTCCGCAGGCGCCAGCACGACCACGGGCACGTCAGGGTACAGTCGCATGCCGGGAAATGCTCTCTGAA
This sequence comes from Terriglobia bacterium, assembly GCA_030040995.1. Lineage (GTDB taxonomy): Bacteria > Acidobacteriota > Terriglobia > UBA7540 > UBA7540 > JASHON01. The sequence continues at coordinate 1,861 of JASHOS010000238.1, forward strand.
AAACCGCGCGCACGCGCTCGAGCTGCTCCGCCACAAGCCTGGCCTGTGCTGCCGGGCTGTTGCTGGCCACAATAAAATGCGGAGTGGTCACTTCGAGCCAAGAGGAATGGTCCGCCCGAGCGGGCGGCGGGAGGGCGGCGAGGACGAACAAGCAGACGCACCCCGCCAGAGCGGTGCGCCGCACCGCGACCGGAACGTTGTCCAAACGCGGGTGGAAAGTTCGTCGGGACCCCCTCACCCGGCGCTCCCTCACCCACCGCTTCGCGGTCCCCCCTCTCCCGCAAGCGGGAGAGGGCTGCGGCGAGGGTGGGTGGGCGAGGGCAGGGGTCCTTTGCATAGCTTCGCGAGTGTCGGAGGGGCGGAAGCCTCGCTCGTCATGCGGGGTGAATAATCATCACTTCGGTAGCCTTGATCAAGGCCGCGGCCATGTCGCCCTTTTTCAAATGCAGCTCTCGGCACGCATCACGAGTGATAATGGCGGTGACAGTTTGCCCGCCCACATCCAGCGTCACTTTGGCCAGCAGGCCCTCCGTTTGGAGCGAGGTGACGCGCCCCATCAACTGGTTGCGGCCGCTGATCAGGTGCTCGAGGCCGCTCCGCGAGCCACGCGAAGCCGCGCCCGGCGCGGACGGCTTGCCGCCGCCCGGCTGCGGACGCCGTTGAAACAAAACTCGGTCAATTTCCGACCGCGGAATTCGATGGTGTCCACCAGCCGTTTTGACCGAGCGAATCTTGCGCCGGTAAATCCACTGTTTCAGAGCCGGGTAGCTGATACCCAACTCCCCGGCAGCATCAGGCAAGCGAACGAGCTCCATCATAGCGTCCTCCCCGATGGGTTCTGAATGTAAGAATGGCCGCGACCGCGCAGGAGTTAATTTTCCCTGTGCCGCTGCTTTACTATCCTAACGAGTTCCGAGGCCGAACCCAAGTCTTGCTGGCGACATAGTTCTATATATAGTAATATAGACTATGATAATACCCTTTTAGGCCTTACCGCTAGGATCCCCATGGGAGCGCGCGATTTCGTCTCTAAGAGCACTCGGTCCCGGCTCGTCGCCGCAATCCGGCGGAAAGAGCTTGCTGCTGCGCTCCCGCAGGCTAATAACGAAGAAGATGAAGACGCACGGCGGAAATTGGAAGAGCAACGGCTTCGCCTTCTAGACTCAACTGAACCGTTCCGTGAATTCGCGGAGAGCGTGCATGAAGTGTTCTGGATGGCTGATGCCGCTTCCGCTGATGTTCTTTACGTGAACCCTGCTTATGAAGAAGTATGGGGGCGCAAGTGTGAAGATTTATAC
>JASHOS010000003.1 GCA_030040995.1 Terriglobia bacterium
TCAGAATCGGCTCCAGCGCGGAGCCTTCCGCTCCGTCGCGGAGCTGGAGGCGGCGATTGCCGACTACGTGAGCGTGCACAATGCTGATCCTAAGCCCTTCGTTTGGACCGCCACTGCCGACCGCATTCTGGCGAAAGTCAAAAGAGCTACCAAGGCGTACAACATTGTCCAGAACCGTTAGTGGCACATGACTAGCTGTTGAAGATACGGCAATCGCCTTCAGCAATGCATTGAGCAGGAGTTTGTGCGGTTTCACCGAGAACTGGTCGTCCCATTCTCGCTGCAGTACGAGACCATGAAACACAGCAATAACAAAACATGCCAGCGCTCCAGGGTCTACCCAGTCAGCGATTGCACCCTTCCTCGTTCGCTTCGGACTTATTGGCTGTGGCTCGTGGGGCGGCCACTACGCTTGAGTGCTGCGGCCGGTGTGCGAACACGTGCGGTCGCGAGAAGGTCCTGATTCCTGATGGGTTACTTTGCGTAGAGACCCTCTTGCGTGTCAAGGCTTGGTTTTGCGTTGAAACTGCCCAGGGTCAGATTTTTTCCCGAAGCAATGTACTCTGACATTTTGGCGGACATCTGCCGTGCGACGGCTGGGTACCGTTCAGCTACGTCCGTCAGCTCACTGGGGTCTTTCTCCAGGTTATAAAGTTGGGGTTTGTAGATCGCGAGGGGCGCTCCTGGCGACACATGGAATTTGCCCTGGTGCGCCTCGGGCTGCCATATTTCGCTGTAACTCCATTCCTGGTTGCGCACCGCACCAACCCAGCCGTACGTGTGGACGACATCGTCTCTTACGTTGCTTGTTTCTCCGGTCACCATTGGCCATATGTTTTTACCGGTTGCCCGAGAAGCTGGTTCGAGGCCCAGCAGATGAAGCAGCGTGGGCGCGACGTCCGGAACCTGGACAAAGCCTCCTACCTTTTTCCCAGCGTACTGGTTGCCGGGGGTGCGGACCAGCAACGGAATATGAGTCACCTGGCCCCGCAACTTGTCTGGCCCTTTCAGAAACTGGCCGCGCTCACCTAACAGTGCGCCGTGGTCAGACATGAATACCACCACCGAGTTCTCAAACAATCCGAATTGGCCGATGGTGTCCAGGAGATTGCCGACCCACCAGTCGACGTCGTTTACGGCGCCCGCGTAATTGGCGCGGAACCGTTGTTTGATCTCATCTGCAAGAGGAACTGTATCGTAAGGCGGCTCGACAAAGCTCGGATTGGTGGCATTGGGCATATACTTTTCCAGAAAGCGTCGCGGCGGGTCCCAGGGCTCGTGCGAATTGAAAAATTCCACCTGCAAATAAAAAGGCTTTTGGCCGTGGTTCTGATTTAGCCAGCGGATGGCCGTCTGGGCGACGATTTGGCTGACCGATTCGCCTTCTTGTTCCCAGAGTTCCCGGTTGGCTTTATATTGGCTCAGCATCCGATGCAGGCCAGGAAATCGGGCCATGTAATCGGGTGATACAAGATCACTGACATCCAGCAAACCGTGCGGCGAAGTGCCATAGTAGTCGAACTCCAGACCCCGCACCCATTGCCAGGTATGAAACCCGCGCTGAAAATTTCGACCCGGCTTGAATTGATGGTAAAGGCTGCTGATGAGCGTGTTGACGTATCCGGCTCCGAGCAGCGTCTCAGCCAGCGTAACGTCTTCGTTATAAAGCGGATGCCAGCCGGGAAGCTGAACGTCCTCATGTTGAGGAAAATAGTAAGAGGGGATTACCCTTCGGCCCGTGTAGAGCGTGCGGCGGATGACGATCGTGGGCATTCCTTCCGGATAGGCGTCTTTGAAGACAACGGCTTTCTCGGCGAATCGATCCAGGTTCGGCGTCTCTAAGTTTTCCAGCCATTTGGGTCCGTAGCAGGCCAGATTGTCATGCCGGAACGTATCGCTGACAATCACAATCAAATTCAGATTATTGCCGGACTGCTTGGCCGGAGGATCGTAGACCGAGCCGCAAGGATCGCGGGGTGGCGTACCCGGAGCCGAATCCGCCCGGACGGACTTCGCGCCGGCCGCGCTCGCGGCCGCCCCTGCCACTGCAGTCTTTAGAAAATTTCGCCGTGAATAGTTTTCTCTGCGCATCTATTTCCTCCCTAAATTCATCTCTGATTCAAATCGTTGCGAAGCCAGCGTGCCAGCCGCTCCGGGAGAATTTCGGAAGAGGCTTCTGCGATTCCTACAATCCTCTTCCCGAGGGCACCCTGCTGATTGTGATCGTAAATGATTAGGTCAACTGATCCTGGTACGAGTTTCCATTCCAGAGCACCCCTTCAGTTTTCCGGCACCTCAAAATTGTCACCGGTATCGCCAACCCATTGTTTCAGCCGGTCGATCAGTTTCTTGCGTTCCACGCGATAGTCGTTGTAAAGCGCCAGATTCACATGCTCGTAAGGATCCTCGTTGAGGTTGAACATCATCCAGGAAGTATTCGGAAGGCAAACATATTTCCAGCCGTCCCGGGTGACGAGACCGCGCCAGGGAAGATCGATGCAGTCCGCATAGATTTTCGTGCTGACCTTCCTCACTCTCTCGACCAGCGTGCCTACGGGCTCGATGGGGCCAAAGTAGCCCGGGGGAACCACCTGTTCGAGATAGGCAGAATCCGGTTCGCTTCCCTCGGACCGGCTGGCCAGCCGGTAGTGCGAGTAGTCGGTGCCTTCCATCCAGGAGGGTTTGCGGATGCCGCAGAGCCCCAGCGTGGTTGGCGCAATATCAACACTGTTGAAGGGAATAGCAGGTCGCCCGCTGCGGTTGCCGTCGTAGTAGGGTACGCCGCCACTCACGATCATCGGAATACGGATGGATTCCTCGAGCGGGGTGGTTTTTTCAAAGTGTCCGTGCGATCCCATCATGTCGCCGTGGTCAGCGAAGAAAAGAATATAGGTGTTGAATTCCAGGCCTCCATCATGAAGAACTTGCCGGACCCGCCCGATATTCCAATCGAGATTTTCTATCTGAGCGTAATAGCCGGCCAGCTCGCGGCGCGTCTGCTTCTCAACCGATTCGACGGGCGGAACGTTAGCCCGGAGTTGAAGCTGGCCGCCATTGTAATGGCTCATGAATTCTGCCGGCGCAAGATGAGGAGGGTGGGGCGGCTCGACGGAAAGCACGGCAAAGAAAGGCCGTGCCTTGCCGGACTTCGCCTCTTCACCTCGTTCCTTCAAGTACCTTATCAACAAATTGGCAAGTTCATCCGTCTCATATCCGGGCAGCCGGTAGTGGAACGCATCCTTCCCGGAGCCGCCATGGACCCAGCAATCCCATTGACTGTTGTTATTTTCATAGCCGATCCAGACGTCAAACCCGCCACGCCGGTCGGGAGGAACAATGTGCATGGCAGTGCGGCCGTTCTGCTCATGGAATCCATCGACATGCCATTTCCCAAAGTAAGCGGTCTGGTAGCCCGCCTCGCGGAAAGGCGTGGCGATAGTCGGCTGCCCCGGCGGTAGCGGGTATTGATGCCCGGGAACACAATGGTGGGGATAGCGGCCGGTCAGCATTGTGCCTCGGAAAGGAGAACAGAGGGGAAAGCAGGAAACGGCGTGGTCGAAATTGACTCCCATGCGTGAAAGAATGTCCAGATTGGGTGTATGAACATTCGGGTCCCCGTTATTGCTGATCGCGAAAGAACGAAACTGGTCACCTAAAATCCAGATCACATTAGGCCGGGTGCCGGGCGCGTCCGGTTCCACAGGCGTGGCTGCGCCTTGAGCGGTATTGTTAAGAAGAGCCGTGGCTCCGGCGGCTCCGAGAGAATTTTGAAAGAACTTTCTGCGATTCATGTAATCCACCTGGGTTTTAGGTGCGATTAGGATCTGCCCTCGTCAGAAGAGAAGTTTGAGCGCAAGCTGGATCAGGCGCGGGTTGTTGATCTGGCTACCCACGGTTCCGAAGCCTGCGGCCCCGTACGACGTGGCGGGCGGACCAAACTGCGGCGTGTTAAACAAGTCGAAGAACTCGGCGCGAAATTGAAGCTGCAAGCGTTCTGTGAGGGGTATGTTTTTAATCATCGAGAAATCGAAGTTTGACATCGAATCGGCATGGAGGCTCCCGAACAGCCGCGGAGCGCTACCGTAAGTGAAAGCTGCCGGCTGGCTGAAAACCGAAGTATTAAACCATTCGTTGATGGTAGGGCTTGAGAGCGCCGGGTTCTTGCCATTCCAATTCGGCCGCTGGGTGCTATCTTCGGACTCGTCCGTGCTGGTCGCGTCAGTGACTCCCAGAGGTTGGCCGGATTGGAAGGTGGTGATGCCTTCCATCTGCCAGTCGCCCACAATCTTACTCGGCCATCCCGCCTTGAGGAATGGATGGCCTGCTCCGAACGGTAGTTGCCAGATGTAACCCACAATAACTTGATAGGGAATGTCCGTCGACGAAACTGACCACTCCGCGCGCAAGTCGTTATAATTCTGGTACGATGTTCCGTCCAAGGTGACTCCAGTTGGCCAAGAGCCCGTATTGTTGTCCATAAGCTTTTGCCAGTTATACGATGCCGTAAAGCTGAGGCCATGGGAAAAGCGCTTCTCTGCGGTGATCTGCAAAGCGTTAAATTCGCTGGCTCCCCAGGTGGAAACGTTCGTGTTGACGTTCTCAAACTGCGGGAAGCGGCGCAACAATTGCTCTTTTGACACAGTGGGTTCGCTGAGAGGCCCGGTAGTGATTTGGCCGTAAAAAGGGTTGCTCACCAAACTTAGAAGGGCATCACCCAGCGATAAATCGCTATCGGGAAGCGTATTGAAGTCCAGCCCCTCATATTCGTTCCACCCTCGGTTGCCGACGTACGCCACAGCGAAGCGCACCTGCCCGGGCAGCTCGCGCTGAATTTGCAAGTTCCATTCGGCCTCAGTTGGAGTCTTGAAATCACGATCGGTAAAGGTGACGGATTGCCCCAGCAGAGTTGCTGCTCCCAGACTGCTGCCAGTAGGCTCAAGGAGCCCGTTCGGGAAAGGATTGCTCAGCAGATTGTATGGTGTAACCCCGTTCAACGACGCCACCATGCTGTTAGTGACCCCAAAACCGCTCGTCGAGGTCCAGTTTCCAGTGTACAAGCTGGGGTCGTAGAATAACCCTCCGCCTGCGCGCACGACGGTTTTATCGTTCACGGCGTAAGCAAACCCTAGCCGGGGCCCGACATTATCATAGTCCGGGTTCCATTGCTCGCGTGGGTTGCCATCTACACCGACGAAGCTCAGCGCCCCGTGCAAGTTGAGTCCGGGCGCAGTAAGGGGTGGCGCGGCCTGAAAATCGAGGTTGGTAAGCCGGTTGTAACGTTCCGTGAAGGGGGACTGGTAGTCCCAGCGCAGTCCCAAGTTCAGTGTGAGTTTGCGAGTTACTTTGAAGTTGTCTTGAGCATAGAAACCATAATAGAGGGTCTGCAACGCTACCGCCGCGTTGTTCGTGAATGAGCCGCTAACCGGGACGCCCAGGAGAAAAGAGGCAAAGGAGTTTCCGGCTGTAGAGCTTGCCGCCGTGGCAATGGGGCCTTGGGTGAAAGCGGAGGTGAAGGTAAAGCCGTTGCAACCGGGATTCTGCAGCACGTTTGGGCGCTGGACCATGAAGAGCCCGCCGAGCTTTAGCGTATGAGGCCCCGAGATCTTGGTCACGGCGCCTTGGAGGGTGTACTCGTTAGTCCCCCAGTCGATGACAGTCGTGTCGCCCCCTGCAAAAGTGTCTCCCGAATTCACTATAGATTCTGACCCTCCGAATCCGCTGATGACAAGGGCGGGGATGCTTGAGGGTTCTATCTCGTTGGCGAACGGAGCGGCAAAGCCCAACTGGCTCAGGTTGTAACCGTTGGAGAAGGGATATCGCACGTTGGTGACGCGATTGTACGAAGCTTCGAGATCGACGACCGTGCTCGCATTAAGGGAATAGGTGTCACCGAGGATTGCCTCCCGCCGCTGAAACAGCTGGGGCCCAAAGCTGGGTGACAACGGATCGCTGTAAAAGTTTGCGCGCACCTCCGGGGTACGGTCATAGAAGAATTCTCCAAATATCCTCTGCTTGTCGCTAATCTGGTTGTCAACTCGCACCACGAACTCATCCTTCCGGATATCCTGGGGAGTCGATGAAGTGAAATTATTCGCTGCAGTGTACTCCTCGCCTGCGCTGGTGGGCATGGGGAAAAGTTGCGCCAAGGCTTTGGCAGTAGGGTTGATCAGAGCAGCCGGAATGATGTCGTTCGGGAAAGCGCTGCGAACGTACTGGCCCGAGGCGTTGAGGGTTGTGGAAAAGGGGTTATAGATCGTAATAGGATGTCCTGCCGAGTTGTAGGCCTGGCTAAAATCACCCTCTCTCTCCGCGACTGTCGGCACAGTGCCATCGAACGTGTCACCCTGCACCTCGCGTACTCCTTCGTACCCAGCAAAGAAAAAGGTTTTGTCTTTCCGGATAGCGCCACCCACCGTAGACCCAAATTGATTAAGCCGGAAAGTGTCCACAGGGAGGCCAGCCCGGTTTGAGAAAAAGTCGTTCGAATCCAGCGCAGTGTTCCGCAAGTAATCATAAGCGTCCCCGTGCAGAGCGTTTGTTCCCGTTTTCATTGCTACATTAAATACTCCGCCCGCCGCTCTGCCGTACTCCGCGCTGTAATCAGTGGTGGTCACTCTGTACTCTTCCACCGCATCGACAATGGGATATACGACCGGGCCGGAGGTCTGGGGGGCGGTGTTCTGAGCGCCGTCCAGCAGGTATTCGCTCTGACCGCTGCGCGAGCCGTTAATCACAATGTATTGGTCGGAGTTAACATCCACCGGCACGTTGTTGTACGAACTAGGAGCATAGACCCCAGGCACAAGTAAGACCAGCGCGTAAACATTTCGGCCTAGCATGGGCAAGGCGGCTACTGTCTCCCGGCCAACTAACGTGCTAA
>JASHOS010000239.1 GCA_030040995.1 Terriglobia bacterium
GGTGCTTCGCCCCTCCGCCAACACGTCGGAATAGGAAAGGCGTCAAGGATAGATGCGCTTGAGGTTTGGTGGCCCACAAGCAAAACACGTCAGGTGTTCCATAACATAGACCCGAACCAGTTCATTGAAGTGAGAGAATTTGCAAGCTCTTTTGTCAAGCTCAAATCCCCAACATTCGCAATGCCTCAGAAGCCGTGAACAGATTGAAATTGCGATTTTTGCACGGTGCGGATTCGAAGCCCCCCCTCGCCCTTTCGCCCCTCTTCCCTCTCTCCGGGGCTGAGCGTGTCCCACATTTTTTGCTGGACACCGGGGGTGTATCAGGGCACGGCTTCAGCCGTGCCGACCGAAAGCCAACTGAATGCCGGCTTTAGCCGCTGCGGCTGGCGGTCAGGGGCTAAACAGGCTGCGGAAAAAGGCGGCGGGCATGTCATGCTGAGCCGATTCGCTCCTCTTCGAATCGCTCTGAGCGAAGCGAAGAGGCTCACGGTAAACTCCGCGAAGCATCCCTGTATTTGTGAAATCAAGGAAATACAGAGATCCTTCGTCGCCTTCGGCTCCTCAGGATGACAATTCCGAAGGCTTTTCCGCAACCTCTGAAGCCGTGCCCTGATACATCCCCCGGTGTCCAGCAAAAAATGTGGGACACGCTCAGCCCCGGAGAGAGGGAAGAGGGGCGAAAGGGCGAGGGGGGCTTCGAATCCGCACCGTGCAAAAATCGCAATTTCAATCTGCTCACGGCTTCTGAGGCATTGCGAATGTTGGGTATTTGAGCCTGACAAAAGAGCTTGCAAATTCTCTTACTTCAATGAACTGATTCGGGTCTATATTATGGAACACCTGACGTGTTTTGCTTGTGGGCCACCAGACCTCAAGCGCATCTATCCTTGACGCCTTTCCTATTCCGACGTGTTGGCGGAGGGGCGAAGCACCGAAAGACCCTCCGCTCGTAACGGTACGGTAGATATCCTGACGCTTCCCATTGTGAGCGGTGACTGTGAGCTTAACGCGAGCCCCGAGCGCCGCACGATTCGTCTTTACGCCCACCAGCTTAATCGTGATCCAATTGTTAGCGTAGTGACCCGGGTTTCGGTAAAGGGTACAGAAGTACCTGTCGCCGGGCGTGGCGCCGCCGAGTTTGCAAAAGATTTCTTCCTGTCCGTCATTGTTAATGTCCGCGAACGCAACGCCATGTCCCTTCTGGAGAGTCCCTGTCCCCGACGAAGTTGTAATGTCGGTAAAATATTTCCCTTCGTGGTTCCGGAACAAGAGATTGGGAATTAAGGAGGCATAAGATGGATTGCCAGTGCCTAGATAAAAATCCAAAAAACCATCATTGTCCACATCGCCGAAGTTCGCCCCCATGGTCATCACTGCGCGTGCGAGCCCGGCTTCCGCGGTCACGTCCTCGAACGTTCCCTTGCCCGTATTCCTGTAAAGCCGAGGCATGGAGTTTTGCGGAACGGCGAGGCCCAGGTAACTCCGCATAATCTGCGTAACGGACGGTGCGAAGGCTGAAACATACAGGTCGAGCCAGCCATCATTGTTGTAGTCGAAGAACCATGCGGGAAAGCTTAGGAGGGGTTGCTCCACCTGCAAGGGGCGGGCAACGTTTGTGAAAGTTCCATCGCCATTATTATGGTATAGGAAGTTGTTGGCGCCTAAATTTGAGACGTAAATATCGCTGTAACCGTCGTTGTCATAATCGCCAGCCACCACCCCCTTGGTGAAAGCACTCTGGGCGACCCCCGCCCGCCGGGCGATATCGGTGAATGTCCCGTCACGGTTATTGTGAAAAAGTTGGCAGGGAGAAAATTCGTTTCCCACAAAGAGGTCTGCCCAACCGTCGTTATCAAAGTCGGCCCACACAGCGCTAGGACACCTGGTCGCAGGAACGGCCAGACCAGCCTCTCGCGTCACATCGGTAAAAGTGCCGTCACCGTTATTTCTAAGCAGCGATTTCCGAATCGGCTCTTCCCACGCGCCGCGCATCACCAGTATGTCGAGCCAGCCATCATTGTTATAATCGGTCTGGATCATATTCAATCCACCCAACTGCTCAGACAGACCCGCCTGCTCAGTTCGGTCGCTGAATGTTCCGTTACCATTATTGTGGAAATAGCGCAGAGACACACCTGCGTCGTAGCTCGAAACTACGATGTCCAGCAGCCCGTCGTTATCGAAATCATCGATGATGACGCCGCCCGCCATGTCGAATAGATTGAGGCCTAAGGAGGGAGCCACGTCCGTAAATGCTCCTATGTCCTCCGCCGATCTAAACACTTGCGGGGGGATGACATACTTCTTGGGCACCCCCTGAGGGTACTTTCCGAGTGTCATATTCGTCAGGTTGAGTAACCATCTCACCTCAAGGTCATCAGGCTTTCTGCTTAGGTATTCGAGGAAATGCCGGATTGCATTCTCCGAAGGGAGAGTCTCGGTGTACTGCGCCTCCCGACACAACGGGAAAATGCAACTCATAACGTTATGACGCAGTCTGCAATTCTCGTTTTCCCCTTGCCGCATATAGGAGATCCCAATTTGTTCCTCTATCTCAAGCTGTTTGTCGCTTAATCCCAGCGCACTGGCATACTTATACTCCAAGCCGAAATTTTCGATCGCTCTCGGCATATCTCCCTGGTAGCTCCAAAGTTGAGCGACATCCTTGTATCCCAGCATCTTAAGGTACACGCTCTTTTTCGTATCCTGATTTCTCAAATCCTCCAACTCGTCCTGAAAGTCTTTGAGGCCCGAAGCAAGTGCTCGTCTCCTCGCCTCCGCAATGAGTTGTAGGTTCTGGGGGTAGATTGGAGGCTTCTTGAAAAGCCGGAAGAGATACTCAGCGACAGACTCTCCAGAGACGTTCGTAGTAGAGTAGGCCTTGTCTATAATGGCGTGGCTTTGGTTTGAGAGACCCCCCATCCCAGTCTCCGGACCCTCTTGAGCCGGGCCTGCTCCGACCGAAGCGCCCCTGCCCGCAGGAGGGCGAGGGGAACTGGAGAGATTTCTGCCTGTCAAGACGGCGCCTGCCATTCCACAAGCACTCTGCTTGAGGAAGGCCCGTCTATGTGTCCTTGTGCTCATATAGTGGAGCAACCCTAACAAGCCGAAACGATGTCTGTCAAGCGGATAGCGCAGAGTCTCTGCTTTTTGAGACTCTGCGGCTTCTTCCCTTATCTTATACACAACGATATAAGTCCGCGACGGCCATTTTGTTGTAGCGCCGCTCTATGAGCGGCGAAATTCGCCGGTCGCAGACCGGCGCTACAGGTTTCACATCTTGAGATGGAGGCTCAAAACAGGGAAAAATTTTTGCTTGACTACATGGTTCCCCTGAGATTAGTATTATTGGCAGCCAGATTTAACGGTAGCCATGTGTTCAAAAGGAGAGTAGCTATGAGGGATGTTCCTGGGAGTGCGGACTGTTTGAGGCGTTGTTTCTTCCTGTGCCTCGCCATTATTCTGCTTCCGATGTTTGCCTTGGGCCAGATGTATTCCGGGGGGATCGTCGGAACGGTCACTGACCCGAGCGGAGGCGCCATTCCCGGGGCATCGGTTGTGGTGTTAGACACCGGAACGGGCACGAGTTTCAGTGCCACCACGAACAGCGCAGGCGAGTATCAAATATTGCATCTGACGCCGGGCGTCTATTCCGTGACCTCGGAAATGCACGGCTTCAAGAAGACGGTCGTGAGTGACGTCACGGTCCGGGTTTCGAGCACCACTACCGCGAACGTCAGGATGGCGGTAGGCGCGGTAACCCAGAGCGTTACGGTGACTGCCGCGACGCCTCTTCTGAATACAAGCAGCGGAACGGTGGGAACGGTCATTAGCCAGCAATTCACCGTTGAGTTGCCGTTAGCTACCAGGAACTTTAGCCAGATGATGGAACTCGTTCCGGGAGCGGAACCAGTAGGCGCCGACGACAGTATCGCCGGCGGTACCAATTTTAGCATCAGCGGCAATCAGGAGATGCAGAACAACTTTCAGGTGGATGGCACGAACGACAATGAGTCGATGTTCGCCCAGTTCGCCATGCAGCCGGTGATCGATTCAATCCAGGAATTTAAGGTTCAAACCAATATCACTTCAGCCCAGTTTGGCTCGGCGGCTGGCGCCAACATCGCGGTTGCCACGAAGTCCGGCACCAACCAATTCCACGGCGATGTTTGGGAATTCGTCCGCAATAACGCTTTCGATGCCAACTCTTGGTTCAACAATTACGAAGGCGTATCGGAAACCCCCTATCGCCAGAACCAATTCGGCTTTACCGCCGGCGGCCCCATTTATCTGCCCCATGTTTATAACGGAAAGGACAAAGCTTGGTGGTTTTTTGATTATGAAGGCATCCGGTACGATTCTGTTTCGACGGATATCGCTACCATACCGACCACGGCAATGCTCGCCGGCGACTTTAACGGCGTAGCTACCGTCTACAATCCCTATACCACCACTCAGACAGGCACGGTTAACGGCACCCCGGTTTATTCCCGGCAGCAATTTCCGAACAACACAATCCCTACGAGCATGCTCACTCCAGCCGTCGTAAAGTGGAACAGTATTTTTTACCCGTCCGTGAGTACTGCGGGGGCGAATAACTTTCACACGACTGCTCCTTATACATGGGGCCAGAACGAATTAAGCGGCCGCATTGATTACAACTTCTCGCCAAAACTTCGCAGCTTTTTCCGCGTCTCGGACCAGCACGCTACCCAGACCAGCCCGTTTCCCGGCGGCTTGCCGGCCGAGAACGGCCTGGAATTCAATACGTACACCCAAGGCGAAGCGAGTCTTACGTATCTGGCGAGCCCCTCAACGGTCGTCGATTTCAAATCCGCTTTCCTTCGTTCAAACCTTCTCACGTACGACAGCAATCCCGCGCCTGGTGTAGCTGCATACTTAGCGGAATTCCCCATTTCGGGAACTCCCATCCAAAGCGTTGACGAGCCGATGTATCCTAACATGGAGCCGGCCGGCTATAATAACCCCAACCAATCCGGCAATCCGAGCATCGACAACCAGTGGTCAGAGATTGGCAACATCACCATTGTCCACGGCAAGCAGACGATCATCACCGGAGCTGAGTTCGACCACGCGAATGCCGAATACAATGGAACCTTCACCTCTGAGTTCCAATTCTCCAGCATCGCCACTTCCGATCCGCAAAACGAATCGGCCACAGGGAATTCTGTCGCATCCGAGCTGCTCGGGCTGCCCTCGGAGGCCCTGCGCAACATCGGCAATACGGCTGCCTACATGCACTGGAATTATCCTTCCCTTTACGTTCAGGATAACGTTCGGGTAACGCCCAAGCTGACCGCCAATCTGGGCCTTCGCTGGGAGTACGACCAGTGGCCGTTTGAAAGCGACAACGAGCTCGGCAACTTCGATCCGGTCGTGCAGGCGTACGATTGGACGGGCTTCAACGCCGCCACGGATCAACTGCCAAACGCCCCATCGCGCTCCCTGATGCTCCCCGACTACCACGAGTGGGGTCCGCGAATCGGCATGGCTTACGCATTGACGCCAAAGACCACCCTCCGCGGCGGCTTTGGGATGTTCTATGAGGCCAATTACGCCTGGCAGGGCCAAGGTGCGCGCGGCCAGTGGCCCTTCGCGATTTCACAGACGCTCAGCGGTTTGAATACGCTTACTCCCGATTGCCCGCTAATGACCTGCTTCCCGTCATACGAGACGGTCGAGTACGGAGTACCGCCCACCGAGGAGCACATCGTCTCCCGCAATAATGAAATTCCCTGGACCATGCAATGGAACTTTGGCATTCAGCGCCAACTGGCTCAGAACCTGATGTTGGAAGTGAATTACGTGGGCAACAACGGGAACGATCAGCCGTCCTTCGAAAACTACAATGATCCGGCGCCCGGGCCGGGCGTGGTGGGCTCCGCTCAGCATCCGCGACCCGAACAGGCGATTGCCCCGACGCTCGGGCCCGTCAGCCTTAATATAAACAATATTCCCTCTCATTACAACTCCCTGCAGGTGAAGCTGACTCGCAATTTCGCAAACGGATTCACGTTGCTTGCAACCTACGCCTACGCCCACGCTCTCGGCATTTGCGGGAGTGCGGGATACAACTACAGTTGCTCGCCTCAGAATCCTAATGACCCTATGGGTTCTTATGGAAACTCACCCTACGACGAGCCTCAAATTTTCTCGTTGACGGGTGTTTACGAGTTGCCCTTCGGGAACGGAATGCACTTCCTTTCAAGCGCCGGCAAAGCCACCAACGCCTTGCTGGGTGGCTGGGAGCTTACTGGAATCCTCACCGCCTCCACTGACTTTGGCGGCCCGCTGAGCATAGGGGATCCGTCCGATATTGCCAATGTCGGCCCACGCGGCAATTACGAAAGGCCGAATTATGTTGCAGGGCAAACGCAGTACTCTACGTCTCCGACGCCTGGAACGATAACGGGCTTCCTCAATCCCAACGCCTTCGTCGAGCAGCCGCAATACACATTCGGTAATCTTGGCTTCGATACCGCCTTCGGACCCTCGTATTCCAATCTAGACGCCGGGCTCTACAAAAATTTCAACTTCGGTGGTGGCGAAAGGTACCGGCTGCAATTCCGCTCGGAGTTTTTCAATCTGCTGAACGAACACACTTTCGGTTGCATCGGCACCACTCTGGACACGCCAAGCTTCGGCACGTCTGGATGTACCGATGCACCCATTGGAGTTTCGCAGCGAGTCGTCCAGTTTGCCTTGAAGTTCTTCTGGTGATGTGACAGCGGTCAGCCGTCAGCGAGTAGCGCAGAGTCTC
>JASHOS010000028.1 GCA_030040995.1 Terriglobia bacterium
TCTAAGCCTGTGGAGCGACCCCTCACCCGGCCTCCTTCGTCGGCCACCCTCCTCCGGGGGTTCAGCTTTACCTATATCTTCGGCTGGACACGGGGGGCGGACATGAAGTCGCTACTACGCAGCGGTTGCGGAGGGCCTCGTATCAGGGCACGGCTTCAGCCGTGCCGAGGGAAGCTGGTTTTTTGGGCGGGGCTTTAGCCCCTGACCGGCAGCGGCTAAAGCCGGCATTCTGTTGGCTTTCGGTCGGCACGGCTGAAGCTGTGCCCTGATACCCCTCGTGTCCAGCAAAATAGGACACGTTCAGCCCGTGGGAGAGGGCTGAAATTGCGAATTCACCCCGCCCCGGCCGTCACGTTGAGTGATTTCATGGCAGGGACTGACGATATGGGCTCTGACCAGTTTGAACTTGTTTCATGCTTTCTCTTCTGACGAGGATCCTAGACCATCCATCGATTCAATCTCTAGCTGAATCGTTGCAGTCCCCACAGCGAAACCTCCGGCCACCCATTCTTTCCGGCCTCACCGGAACCGCCAAAGCGCTCGTCGTTGCTGTCCTGGCACGAAGGTTGGGAAGGCCACTGATTGTCCTGACCGCGGATAACGAGTCGGCAGAGCGTCTGGCCGCCGTGACCGCTACTTTTTTCGACTGGCTTGGCGCGTCTGCCAGCACCGTTGCGAACCTTCCTTTTTTCGATGTCACTCCTTACGAGGGCCGGTCGCCTCATCCGGAAATGATGGAGCGGCGCGCCATTGCGCTTTGGAGCATCGCTGCGAACAGGGTCCAGGTTTTGTTCGCTCCCGCGCCCGTCGCATGCGAGCGGTTCCGGGACCGGCCTTATTACCACTCTCTCTCGTTGAGCTTGGCCGCAGGCGACGAGATCAGCATCGAGGACCTCGTCGATCATCTCGCAGGAACAGGCTATGAAGCTCATGAGCCGGTCGATTCCGTAGGTTCCTACTCGTTGCGTGGCGGCATTATCGACGTCTTCCCTCCCCTAGCGAATTGGCCGTTCCGAATCGAGTTCTTGGGCGATCAGATCGAATCCCTCCGGGAATTCGACCCTGACAACCAGCGGTCCCGCCGGTCCGTTGAGACCGCGCTCATTCTGCCCCTCCTTGAGAACAGAATCTCCCCTGGCTTTTTCTCAAGCCTCGTCCAAGGCCTCGCCCAGCGCTCTCCTCGCGAGGGCAAAGCGGGGCAAGATGCTACTTGGGCCGCGGAGTATTCCAATATGTTTCCGGGATGGGAATTTTTTGCACCTCTGGCGCGACCGCACGCAAATCATCTGTTGTCGCTGCTCGAGTCGCCGCTGTTGGTGTGGGATGAAGCCAATGAAGGACGAAAGCATATCAAGGCGGTACGCGACGAGTGGGCAAATGGCTTCAATGAAGTGCGGGACATGGTGCCGCCACGGCCGAGGCCGGAGGATCTTCTACTGGACGGCGATGAATTCGAAGCAGCCATTTCGCCTTATCCCCAGGCTGTCCTCCAGGAGATCGAAATCGAGGATCACGAAGCCGGCGCGCGCGAGCGTCAGCTTCTGCCCACTCAGCCCGCGCCCCAATTCCATGGAAACCTCAAGGGATTCATCGATTACCTTCGCGCGCGCCTTGAGGGCGCACAGAGTGTCACCATCGCGCTCTCAAGCCGCGGCAAAATCGAGCGGCTCTGCGAGACGCTCCGGGAATATTCCGTGCCGTTTACCGCGACGCTCTCCTGCGGCCAAGAAAACGCGGCAGGCGTCCCGACAGCTCCGGATAGCCCGCTCTCCACGGAAAGCAGGCTTGGCCTCGTGCAGGGTGATCTCCCGGAAGGAGTTATCTTCCTGGACTTGGGCCTGGCTCTCATTGGTGAAGAGAATCTGTTTGGCAGCTCCGCCTGGGGGGCCGCGCCCGCGCGCGAAAAGACTGCGGTCTCGCGATTCATTTCCGATCTTAGCGATCTGAAAGTCGGAGACTATGTCGTCCACGTGGATCACGGGATTGGTATATACCAAGGACTGCGTCAGATCGAAGTTGAAGGCAGGCAGCGCGATTTCATGCTGCTTAGTTATCAGGAAGACGCAAAGCTTTACGTCCCGCTGGAACGGCTGGACCTGGTGGATAAGTACCGCTCGGGATCGGGAGCCGACGGCGTCAAGCCCGCGCTCGACCGACTGGGCGGCACCTCCTGGGCGCGCACCAAGACGCGCGTGAAACGCGCTCTGCGGGATATGACTCAAGAACTTCTCCGGCTCTACGCGGAGCGGAAGATGAACGGCGGCACTTCCTTCAGTCCGGATACGCCCTGGCAGAAGGAGTTTGAAGACGCTTTTGAATACGAGGAGACGCCGGACCAGTTGAAGGCCTTGGAAGAAATTAAGGCGGACCTCGAAAATCCTCAACCGATGGACCGGCTGCTTTGCGGCGATGTGGGATACGGAAAAACGGAGCTCGCGATGCGGGCAGCTTTCAAGGTGGTTCAGGACGGCCGGCAGGTGGCCGTCCTTGCCCCCACAACCGTGCTCGCTTTCCAGCATTTCACAACTTTCAAGCGGAGAATGGCAGCCTTCCCCGTTGCGATTGAGATGATGAGCAGGTTCCGTTCCACCGCCCAGCAAAAAAAGGCCGCTCAAGACAGCCAGGAAGGCAAGGTGGACATCCTGATAGGAACGCACCGCCTGCTTTCGAAGGATGTGGATTTCAAGGACCTCGGCCTGCTGATCGTGGACGAGGAGCAACGCTTTGGCGTTGCCGCCAAGGAGAAATTGAAACGATTAAAGGCAAGCGTCGATGTGTTAACGATGTCCGCGACACCCATTCCGCGCACGCTGCACATGTCCTTGGGAGGGTTGCGCGATCTTTCCATAATCGAAACCCCCCCGCGCGGACGGCTTGCCATCCAAACGACCGTGGCGCGCTTCACCCCCAAGCTCATTCAATCCGCCATTCTTCACGAAATGGAGCGGCAAGGCCAGGTTTATTTCGTGCACAACCGGGTCGACTCCATATTCAACATAGCCGCCATGATCCAACGTCTGGTTCCCAGCGCGCGGCTCGGAGTAGCTCACGGGCAAATGGGAGAGCGAGAGCTCGAGAAGGTGATGCTGAAATTCGTAGAGAACGAATACCACGTGCTGGTGTCAACCTCCATCATCGAAAACGGCTTGGATATTCCCCGCGCCAACACGCTGATCGTGAATCGGTCGGATCGCTTTGGACTTTCCGAGCTCTACCAACTGCGCGGACGGGTGGGCCGCTCGGACCGCCCTGCCTACGCCTATTTTCTGATTTCGGATGAAGAGTCGCTCACTCCCATTGCGCGGCGGCGTCTGGCGGCGCTAAAGGAGTTTTCCGATCTCGGCGCCGGCTTTCGCCTGGCCGCCCTGGATCTGGAGCTGCGCGGTGCAGGCAACATCCTGGGCGGCGAGCAATCCGGCCATCTTAATGCCATTGGACTCGATCTTTACCTGAAGATGCTCGATCAAACCGTCGAGGAAATGAGAGGCTTGCCCGCAGCACCCGAGGTGCACACCATGCTGAACCTGGGCGAAGATATCAAAATCCCCGGCGATTATATAGCCGACGAGGGGCAGCGCCTGCGTATGTACAAGCGCATTTCCGGACTGAAGACCGAGGAAAGCCGGCGCGAGATCGAAACCGAATTAACAGACCGTTACGGACCCTTGCCGGAATCCGTTCATACGCTGCTCGATTATGCGCTGCTGAAGTCGCGCGCCGAATCCCTCCTCATCCAGTCCATCGACCGCAAAACTGACGAGGTCTGGATTCGGTTCCATCCGGAGGCGTCCATCGAGCCGGGAAACATCATGCGCTTTGTGCACCGTCATCGCGACGCGCGCCTGCGGCCAGACGGCGCATTGCGATTCCACACCACTTCACCCAAGCTTATTGCTGAAATTACGAGCGTCTTGCGGGAGCTCCGGGAGCCGAATTAATATAGGGGTGCTGCGGCCGACAAGGCCCGAAGGGCCGAAATATCATAGCCCAGGGCGCAAGCCCTGGGTTCGCGGCACCCTTACTCCGCCTTCGACGTCCCTCGCCCGCGAGTGGGAGAAGGGACGAGGGTGAGGAGGCGTTACGGCACGACTCAAGTCGCGCCCTGACTTGAAAATTTATGTAGAACCCCCTCACCCGGCCCGCGCCGACTGGAGAATGCGCCGGCCGCGGCCCACCCTCTCCCCCAATGGGGCGAGGGCCGTGCATCTATTTTGGTTGCCGTCTTCAGACCGTAATGTGCCACGGCTCAGAGTCTGGCAGGAGGTGCAACAACATATGGCAGGCGATAGCAAGATCTTCGGGATGATCAAAAACGGAGTCCTGCTGCTGTGCTTCAGCACGGCGGCGCTCTTGGCCTTCGCGCCGCCGGCGCTTCCGCAGGGGGAAGTGCTCGTCGACCGGATCATCGCCCGGGTAAACGAAAAAATCATCACCCAGCGACAATTTGACCTTAGGAAACAGCAACTGCGCGACAGCCTGGCACGGCACTATTCCGGAGCCGAGCTCGATTCCCAATATCAGGCGCAGGTGAAAGATCTGCTGAGCGACATGATCTCCCAGGACGTATTGGTGGATAAAGCCCAAGACGACAACATTAGTGTGGACGCAGACGTGGTGCAGAGGCTCGATCAGCTTCGAAAGCAATACGGCTTGGCCAGCATCCAGGACCTCGAAAATGAAGTCGAAAAGGCGGGGCTGATCTGGGAAGATTATCAGGAGGATATTCGGAAGGAGCTCCTTCAGCAGCGGGTCATTGAACGTGAAGTCGGCTCGCGAATCAACGTCACGCAGGCGGAAGCGAGAAAGTACTTCGAGCAGCACAAGAGTGATTTCGCGCAACCGGCTGGAGTGGAACTGGCGGAAGTCCAAATCTCCACGGATAAATGGGGTGCGGCTGATGCCGCTCAGCGCGCCAAGGCGGCGCTGGCCTCGATTCAGAGCGGCGCAAAATGGAACGACGTGGTGAAGAAATATTCTGACGGCCCCAAGAAGGACAGCGGAGGAGATGTCGGTTTCTTCCCGAACGGCTCTCTGCTGCCACCCATCCAAAAGGCGATTCAGAATCTCGACTCGGGCGACACTTCCCAAGTCATCCTACTTTCCTCCGCCTACATCATCGTGAAAGTGCTCGAGGAGCGAAGCCCGGGTCCTCCGCAGTACGACGAAGTTGCGGATGAGGCCGAGCAAGCCGTCTACAACGAAAAAATGCGCCCCGCCCTGCAAGTCTACCTGAGGGCGCTCCGGAGTGAGAGCTGTATCCGCCTGCAGCCGGGATTTGTCGACGCCGAATTCCCGGGGGCCGGCAATGGCTGTGGTGCCGCTGAAGCGGGGGGTGAATGAAAAGGCTGTCCGTGGCCGAGCTCGAAGCCGGCCGCCACATCAGTAGCGTCTTTCTACTTCATGCCAAGGAGCGGAAGACGGCGCGCAACGGCAGCGCCTACCTTGATCTCGAATTCAAGGACGCGAGCGGCGCCATTCGGGGAAAACTCTGGGATTGTGACCGGCTCAAGGCCGACTGCGAGGTTGATGATTTCGTAGCTGTTGACGGGTGCGTGGAGCTTTATCAGGGAGCGCTCCAGATTTCCGTGCGCGAGATGCGCCTTAGCATGGACGCCGATATCAACCTGCTGGATTTCCTGCCGCGCACTCAATACGATCCAGACCAAATGTACGCCGCGATCCTGACCCGCCTCCAATCCGAGCCCGAGGGTCCTCTCAAGCAACTGCTGCTAGCGATATTCGAGGATCCCGTCCTGGCTGAAAAATATAAGCTTGCGCCGGCGGCGACCAGCGTTCATCATGCATTCCTCGGCGGCCTCCTCGAGCACGTGAGCTCGCTGTGGCAACTCGGAGACCAGTTGTGCGACCATTATGCCTGGCTCAACCGCTCACTCGTATTCGCAGGAACTCTGCTCCACGACCTCGGCAAGACCGAAGAACTTAACTTTCGCCGGAGCTTCCGCTACTCGACACGAGGTCAACTGCTGGGACACATTACTATTGCCCTCGAGATGATTCAGGAAAAGATACGCGCCATTCCGGATTTTCCGGAAACGCTCAAGCATCAGATCGAGCACCTCATTTTGTCTCATCACGGCAAGCTGGAATTTGGCTCACCCAAGGAACCTATGTTCCCCGAGGCGCTAGCTGTGCACTACCTCGATGAACTCGATTCTAAACTGGAGAACATGCGGTTTCATTATGCCGCAGAAAAAGACCGTCCGGGAATGTGGACGAGCAGGAATCGATCGCTGGGACGGGAACTATTGAAAATCGATCCGTAATTGAATCTCGGGATTCGGTTCTCGGGGCTCGCGTAGCGCAGACCCCGATTTCGGGTCTGCGGCTTTTGTTTATGGATTCACGGGCAAGCCGCCCCTCACCCGGCCCGCGCTGGCTGAAGAAAGCGCCGGCCGCGGTCCACTCCTTCGCTTAGCTCAGGACAGGCTCTCTCCCGAGGGAGAGGGCAGGAATCAAAGACTTGACCTCAACCCTCTCCCTGGAGAAAGGGCGGCGAGCGGAGCGAGCCGCGGAGGAGGGCAGGTGAGGAAGCCATTCATCAGTGAATACATAAACAAAAGCCGCAGACTTCCAAAAGCAGGAAGTCTGCGCTACCCCGTGCGGTCAGGAAAACCGAGAACCGAATCCAGACCCCCGAAAAGCGAACCCCGATTGTATGACTCCGCCGTCAGTTTTTTCCGATATTCGTAGCATTTTGCCGCATCGCTATCCATTCCTGCTGGTCGACCGCATCACCGAGTTTGTTCCCTCCTCGCGAATTGCCGGAATCAAAACATTCACCGCTGACGAGTTCTACCAACCCGGTCACTTTCCGGAAGATCCTATTGTGCCGTGCGGAATTTTACTGGAAATGACCACTCAATTGGGTGCGGTTCTGGTACTGGAGCGGCCCGAATCATCCGGGAAGATCGCGATGATTCTTCAGATTCCTTCAGCTCAAATGTACCGCCCCGCGCGGCCGGGCGACGCCGTCCGCGCGGAAGCGAGCGTCCTGAAACTGCGTGAGAGCTTCGGCGAGCTGCAAGGACTGGTCTTTCGCGGCGAAGAGCTCATTGCGGAAGGGCGCATGCGGTTTGCAATTGCCCGCCCGGAACTCGCGATGCGCTTCAACGCAGGCCCCAATTGAACTTGAATCCGACGCGGAAAAGGACCGGAGGACCAAGCTGAATGTACGGAACGCGGGCGACTTCGTACCGCTCCCCAGTGAGGTTCTCGACAGCGCCGTAAATTTCCGCATGCTGTTTGAAGGAATGGGACACGGATGCGTCCATTTCAAAAGCCGGGTTCAGTGGATACTGGTTGAGATCGTCGCTGTACTGCCTGCCCCAGTAGCGGCCCTGCAAGGCAGCGGTGAAGAGGGAATTCCGGGTATAGCGCGTCTGGACGGTAAAGACGTTGCGTGGAACCTCCGGCACAAACAGTCCTTGAAGCGCAATATCTCCAGGAAAGCTGACCACGCGGGCGTCTGTGAACTGATAGCCGCCGGAAAGGATCAAGCTGGGCCGCAATTCGGTATCCGCCTCAAGCTCGGCACCCCGCGAGGTGGTGCTGCCCAGGTTTTGCCGCTCATCGGTGATGAGCGTGGGCGTGGTGGTGAGCGTGACGTTTTCTACCGGCTGCGCGATGTCATTCCAGAACAGGGTCGCATGCATCCGGAGGCGGTCCCGAAAAGGCGCATAGGAGGCGCCCACCTCTTCTCCGGTCAGGCGCTCAGCAACGAGATTGTTGTCTGCCAGCGTCAGAACGTCACCGACGCGGTAGGGACGGTAAAGCTCGTTGAGCGTGGGAGCGCGGAACGCCTGATAGAACGAAGCATAGACGGAAGCGCTCGAAGTAAGCTGGCGCAGAACCGAGGCGTGCGGACTGAAGGCAGATTCGGACCGGGGCGCGAAATGGTTCACCACCACCGGGCCGGGCGGGGCGAGCGGCAGGGTGGTAGAGAGGGCATCGAAATTCCGCCAGCCGTCGAAGCGGGCGCTTAGGGTGATGATCCAACGGGAAGCCGGACGGATAAGATCCTCCGCGTAAACTCCGTTGATGTCCTGTCTGCCTCCCGGTCCCACCGCGGAAGCAGCCCTTCCGGCCGTGTAGTTCAGGCCATCGCTTGCTCCCCGGACCTGCGCTCCCTCCACGCCGGCCACCCACGTTTGTTTGGCGCCCCAAGGGCGCATCCAGTGCACCGAATATCCGGCTTCCTGGGCCGGAATACGCTGAAGAGAGGTCAGCGTTTCCGTCTGGCGCGAGGCCGCAATCGCCGAAAAGGTTTGATCATACAGTTGGGCTTCGCCATATCCCCTAAGCGCGAATTCACCCCAACGGTTTGATTGCCAGTCCCAGCCGGCGTCGAGCTCGCGCAGACGGGTATTGTTAGTTTGAAGCGGCGTGCCGTTTTTGCGCGCTTCGCCAAAAACGGTGCCCGTCAGAAAGGCGCGAGAGCGCTGGGAAAGCTGCCGGTCGAGCGTGAGTGTGGCCAGCGTATGACTCGAGCCGGCGGGCGTATCGACAGCTCCCCGGATATCTTCCGGAACAAGGATATACCCGTCCGTCTGGAAGCCTTCGGCTTGCAGTTGTGCTCCCCAGTTATGCCATTCCGTATTCGCCCAGAGTGAAGCGTCCGGCGTGCTTTCGTTTCCATAGGACGTGTCCAGGGTGACTTCCGAGTGGTCGGCCTGTCGCGTGATGATATTGATAACGCCACCCATCGCATTGCTGCCATAAAGATTTGAGACGCCTCCCTCCGCCACTTCCATCCGCTGGACCGCTGCTGTAGCCACGCGGTCCCAGTAAATCCACCCGCCGAACGGGTCGTTCAGGGGAATCCCATCCTCCAGCACCAGAGCCCGGCTAGCTCCGTTCGATCCAACACCGCGTAGCGAAACGCCCTGGTCGGTGGGATTCGCTACTTCGCTTCCCAGCCGAAGGTAAAGTGTGAAGCCTGGGACCTGATCCAGGGCTCCATCTATGGTCAGAGCGGACGTGCTGGCGAGATCGTTCTGCGAGAGCACGACCACATTTTCAGCCGTTTGGCTCAGGAGCGCTGGGGTGCGCTCTGCCGTCACGGTAACCTGCTGCGAGAGGCGGCTAAGCGAGAGCGTGATTACAACGTTCGAGACGGCTTGACCCAAGCTTGCCCAATGCCGCGTCGCCAACTCGAAACCCGTGGCCTGAACTGACAGCGTGCCTTGCTCCACGCGCAGCCCGGAAAATACGAAATGGCCCTGCGCGTCAGTCGTTGTGGATGCGGATATTTTGCTCCCTTTGAAGGTGACGCGCGCGTTCGCCACGGGCCGGCCCGCCGGATCCTGGACGGCACCTCGGATGTTTCCCGCGGTTGGCGTCTGCGCCATCGACCAGAGGGCGGAGCACAACAGGCAAAGTATGGCGGCAGGCACCCAGCACTTGCTAGCCCTTTGATTCTGCGGCGTGGGCGCGCCAAGCCTGGAATGACGGTTCAAATCGGTTTTCCTCATCGTGATATTGTGTACCCATTCGGCCCGCTGCGCCACACTTTCCCCCAAGGAAAGCTGGGTTCCGTCAACGTCCCGGTTCTCATTCTCACACGCGGCCATCTATGCGATACGCGCGGAAAGTCCCCTCACCCGGCCCGCGCCGGCCGCGGTTCACCCTCTTCCATCGGACTGAACGTGTGCCACATTTTTTGCTGGACACGGGGGTGTATCAGGGCACGGCTTTAGCCGTGCCGATCAGAAGCCAACAGAATGCTGGCTTTAGCCGCTGCGGCTGGCGGTCAGGGGCTAAACCCTGCCCTAAGACCCAGCTTCCCTCGGCACGGCTAAAGCCGTGCCCTGATACGAGGCCTTCCGCAACCCGCTGCGTAGTAGCGACTTCATGTCCACCCCCCGTGTCCAGCCGGAGATATGGGTAAAGCTGAGATCCTGAGGAAGAGGGCAGCGGCTTCACGCAGGTTTGGTTGCGGCTGTAAGGCCGCGCTGCGCTAACCCGATGTTCGAAGCGGTAAGAGGGGCAAAGAGGAAATACCCTAGAGGGCCACATCGCTTCGCCGTGGGGCAAGAAGGAATGGCGCAGGCGATCTGTGGAGAGATCCTGGTGTCTTGCCCAGCGCCAGCAAGATTGCGCTCTGGAGATCGGCGGGCGTGAAAGGTTTAGAGAGGCGTGCCGCCACTCCCAGGCTGTCGCATCGGCCAGTGTTGTCTTCTTGGCCTGGCATCAGCATCATAATCGTCCTGGCGCGGGAAAAGCACCGGTCCTTGCGAATCTGTTCGAGAAGTGAGAAACCGTCCAATCCTGGCAGGGTTTGATCGATCAGAATAAGGGAGAAAGGCGTTCCGCCGCGAGTTGTCTCCAAGAGCTTGAGCGCTTCAAATCCGCTGCTAGCGCTTTTGGGACGCATGTCCCAGCGATGAAGAAGGTCTTCGAGAATACCACGCGCCCTGGCATTGTCATCGACGACTAACACGGGGAGACCCTGCACGGCTTGCAAATAGAAGTCCGGTTGGGAAGGTGTGATGGTGCTTGGCCATTCGGCGGGAACAATGAAATGGAACGCGCTTCCCCGTCCGATTTCGCTCTCCACCCAGATTTCCCCTCCCATCAGGTGAACAAGCTGCGAGCAGATCGCGAGACCCAGTCCCGTTCCTCCGTACTGGCGCGTCATTGAGCCATCTGCTTGCGCGAAGGCTTCGAAGATAAGCTCCTGCTTCTCCTTCGGGATGCCAATCCCGGTGTCGCGAACGCAAACGTGCAAGATCGTAGTACCCGGTTCCCCACGCTCCTCGTGTACCTGCACAAGGATTTCTCCGCGCGCGGTGAACTTGACGGCGTTACCGATGAGGGCAAGCAAAATCTGGCGCAACCGGGCCGGGTCCCCCATCAGCCGCCCCGACATCTCCCTGCCGAACTCCGCCATGATTTCCAGGCCTTTTTGGCCGGCACGCAAGGCCATGGCCTTGAGAGCTTCACCGGCACAGTCGATAGGGTCAAACTCAACCGAATTGAACTCCATCTTACGCGCTTCCAGCTTAGAGAAGTCCAGAATGTCGTTGATGACCGCCATCATCGCGTCCGCTGAAGAGCGAACGGTTTGGAGGAAATCGCGCTGTTCAGCGGTCAAGCCGGTTTCGAGTGCAAGGTCCGTCATTCCAATAATGCCGTTCATCGGGGTGCGAATTTCATGGCTGACGTTGGCGAGGAATTCACTTTTAGCGCGGCTGGCCGCTTCAGCCTTATCTTTGGCAGCCGATAGCTGAGTGTTGACAGCGCGCAACTCGGCGGTGCGCTCAGCCACCTGCTCCTCCAGGCGGTCGCGATATTGACGCAATTCCAGGTCCTGCCGTTGGATTTGCTCCAGCATCTCATTGAAGTTGTCAATAAGATAGCCAATTTCGTCGTGATTGTGAGCGGCGGCGCGAAGGGAGTAATTCCTTTCAGCCGATACTTCTCTTGCCGTCCGGGCGAGATCCAGAATCGGGCCGGAAAGGAGCTTCTGGAGCTTCGAGGAGAGCCCGAGAGCCAGAAGCAGAGTGGCAAGGACAATCAGTAATGCAATCGTCGCGAACTGGCGAGTGCGGGCCTGCAGGGCTCCGAGGTCGATTTCCAGATACACGACCCCGATGACCTGTCCTTTTCTCCAGATGCGATGAAAGAGAACAAGACGTCCGGGCAAGTACCTGCTTCCCTCTTCCGCAAATTGGGGAGGCGCATGGGTCCGAAGCCCGTCCCGGCGGTAAGTTGCGAGTAGCGTTCCATCCGGTAAATAGATTGCCGCCTCGACAATATGAGGCACGGGCCGCAGTCCTTCTAAGACTTCCGTGGCGGCACGACGGTCTCGGGAACTCACGGCAGCAGTAGTGTTCGAGCCAATAATCCCTGCCAGCATGGACAGCGCTTGCCGCGCCGAAGCCCGATAGGCGAGAGTATCGACAGCAATGAGAGCAACCAAAGAAACGACCAGCGCGGCGGTAACCGCCGCCATAATAATTCCCTGAAGTTTATGCTTGATTGAGAGATCCCGGTAGGAAAACACGGAGGCTCTCCTTTTCAGCCGTGATAGCATGAGGATTGCTGATGCCAGGAGAAATGAACATGTGCTCTGAACGTCACACACATCTTGTTGTCGCCGTCGCCCGTTTCCACTGGACGAGCTCCTCCATTCGGCTGCCCCGAAGGGGCAAACTGTGAATAGCCCTGGGTCGAGTCAAAGTCCGGATAGGGGCGGTTATAGCGCAGCGTTCGCTTTGTCAGGACTGTCCTCCCGATCTCCGAGCGGCG
Organism: Terriglobia bacterium; assembly: GCA_030040995.1. Lineage (GTDB taxonomy): Bacteria > Acidobacteriota > Terriglobia > UBA7540 > UBA7540 > JASHON01. The sequence goes on from JASHOS010000028.1 coordinate 12,271, forward strand.
AAGAGTTCCTGAGAGTGCGGATTTCATATCATGAAACGCCCGTTCGCGGCTAGGAAACACACCAGTGAGTATATATCGTCCGGAAACAGATTTTAATAAGTAAAATCAGCGATGCGCCTTATGGCGCAACTGACGGCAAGCACTGCTTGCCCTGCGCTTTTGTGGGTAGGGCGAGGCCTTACCCTTACGGGAAGAGATGCCACAACTGCTGAGAGGAGAAAAAAGCCCGTGCTTTTATGGACCCTGCTGTTTCACATAGCCGGTTTGGTATTCTGGATTGGCGGCCTGCTGGTTGCCACCAGCCTTTTCGGCCAATATTCGGAAGCACGCTCGGCTGAGGAACGGAGAGTGCTGGGCCAGGCTGGAACGAGAATGCTTAGCGGCATGGCGAATCCGGGCGCAATCATCACCGTCGTCACAGGAATTATTCTGATCGATTTGAGAGGCGCCGCGATACTTCTTACCACCTGGCTTCAGGCCAAACTTACCTTGGTGGTATGCCTGCTGATCATGCACGGCATCAGCACCATCCGCGCGCGCAAGATGATGGCAGGAAAGCTCCAGGTTCCACGAAAAAGCTGGATTATTTTGCATGGTGCCATTTCCCTGCTGTTTTTTGGAATCTTGATTTGCGTCCTGCCCGGCAGACTATATTGGAAGTGAAAAGGAGAACAGATTTGGCAGCTACGAAAATTACGGTCAAGAACAACGGATCGGTGCGAATTGAAGGCGATTTTGAGATTTGCGACCAGGAGGGTAAGGTTTTTGATCTTGCGGGGCGAACCGGCATTAGCCTGTGCCGGTGCGGCCATTCGTCGAACAAGCCGTTCTGTGATGGGAGTCACAAGCTTGTGGGATTCCAATCGGAAGTGAAAGCCTTCGCCTTGCCGCCCGTTGTGCCGAAGCCAACCTCCGCATAAGCAGCAATCAGCACAACGCCGACCTTGAGGTCGGCGTCTGGTCCCGTAGCGCCGACTTCGCCAAGCGGGGTCGGCACGTGCCGGGCTAAACCCCGGCGCTACGAGCCCAAAACTGAGGCATCATGCAGCCGGACTCGGCTGGCGAAACCAAGTGTGAGCAGTAGAACGCGTATGCACGGACGGATTCTCGCCATCGATTTCGGAATGAAGCGCTGGGGTCTTGCGGTTTCAGACCCGCTGGGTTTGACTGCCCAGGGACTGCCGACGCTTGAGCGCGCGGGAGCTGATGGTGGCCTATCGGCGATCCTCAAGCTCATCAGCGAGCGCGGCATTGAAGAAATCGTGATCGGCAATCCCCTGGCCAAGGACGGCGCCAGCACTTCCATGTCCCGCCGCGCGGCAAAACTCGCGGAAAGGCTACGGCACCGCACTTCGTGTGAAGTCAAGCTGTGGGACGAGCGGCTGACGTCCGTCGAGGCGAATCGCCTGCTCCGCTCTTCGGCGATCGGTCTCGATAAACGACGGCGCGCGGTGGATCGAGTCTCCGCCGTTCTACTTTTGCAGAATTACCTCGACTGGCTTTCGTATGAACGGAACCGGTTGGCGGATTTGTAGCGCGCGCCGGAGTAGCGGAGCATGAAGAAGTGGTTTCTGATCATTCCCCTGATTGCCGTTGTCGCTGCCGGCGGATGGATAGCCTATGGCTTGTACGCTCCTTTCCGCGGTTACCGTGGCAAGCAGATCCTGGTGATCAGCCCAGGCGCCCGGGCCGAAACCGTGTCCGCGCAGCTTGTACAGCATGGCGTGCTGGCTTACCGGCTTCCCTTCCTGGTTCGATACTGGCTGGGCAAGCAGCATCAGGAAACCCTTAAGTGGGGCGAGTATCTCTTCGACCGCCCGCTCAGCGCCTCGCAAGTGTATGAGAAGCTCGCTCGCGGCGAAGTGTATTTACACACGGTCGTGATTCCCGAAGGCTTCGATCGCTTTGACATGGCACGCACCTTCGCTCAGGATCTAGGTCTTAGCTCTCAGTCCTTTCTCTCCGCCACTCAGAACACATCGGCAATTCGCGATTTGGACCCGCAGGCGCGCACCCTCGAAGGTTATCTCTTTCCGGATACGTACCGGTTTCCACGCGGCGTAGCTGCGGCACGCATCGTCCAAACAATGGTAGGCCGCTTCCGCCAGGTCCTGCACTCGGGCGCGCTGCCCGGGCTTTCCGGCGGCGGCGACAGGCTCCACGATGTGATGACGCTCGCTTCGTTGGTTGAGAAGGAAACCCCCGATCCTGCCGAGCGTCCACTGATTGCGGGAGTGTTTACCCGCCGCTTGAGCCTGGGAATGCCTCTTCAGTGCGATCCAACGGTGATCTACGCGGTCAGACTCAGCCAGGAAGACAATGGGGCGTTCCTTGGGCCTATCACGGGAAGCGATCTGAAGGTTCCGTCGCCTTACAACACCTATGCCCGCCCTGGATTGCCGCCCGGCCCGATCTGCAGCCCAGGTCTGGCGTCCATCCGCGCCGCACTCGATCCCGCGCCGGGTAAGGCGCTCTATTTCGTTAGCAACAACCACGGCGGCCACGTTTTCTCGAACACTCTGGAGGAACAAGTGCGTAACGTCAAACGTTACCGCCAGCAATTGCGGGAGCAGAATGAAAAGCAGTTGCAACTGGAAAACAGGTAGCATGTCTTCTAGCAAGAAGCAACCTGTCACCGGAGAGCCTCACGCCGGCCGGCTTAAGCACGCGCTTCAGTTTCATGACCTCGAAAGCGCGGAAGCGTCAATACGGAATCTGGATGCGGCCTACCGGTGCTACCGCCAGTCCTCTGATCAGGAAGGCATGTCGCTCGTCCGGTCGCTGGTTTTGAAGGGTAAGCAGCGCGCCCAGTATCTTGGCGCCAATCCCCGCGTCAGCGCCGCCAAGCGGCGTGAAAAGGAGGAAATTGCCCGCTGGTTCACCGTCTGGCTGCAAACCCCGGACATGTTTTTCGACTGGCTTGAGGTTCGGAAGCTCTCTGAGGAATTTCAGCATCTCTTCCCATGAGGTGGGCAGCTTCGCAGGCTTGTCCAAATTGGCTTTCAGACCTTTCGAGGTGCCGTGCGGCTTCGCCGCTCTCGGGTTGGCTAATTTGGACACCATTGGGGGGTAGGGCTTGCCCTACCCTGGTTGATTTTCGGGCGTAATCAAGGGGACGGCAAGCCGTCCCCCCTACATCACCTTTCTTGGGAATCTTTGTAAATTCGCGCGGCGCGGGCTATGCTGTGCAATTCTGAAGCGGATTATAGGAAGTACGTATGGAATTGAAGACTGTCCTTCTTGAAACGCGCGCGAGCATTGCTTATATCACGATCAACCGGCCGGAAAAGCTGAATGCGCTCAATCGAAGCGTCATCAGCGAATTGCAATTTTGCTTTCAGGATATAGCCAAGAACAACAGCGTAAGGGCTGTGATCCTGACCGGCGCGGGCGAAAAGGCGTTTGTTTCAGGGGCCGACGTGGGCGAGCTCTCGGCCTTGGATCCGGCTACGGGGCGCGAGACTTCGCGGCGCGGCCAGCAAGTGTTCGGTTCGATTGAAAACCTCGGGAAGCCGGTGATTGCCGCCATTCGCGGCTATGCGTTGGGCGGGGGCTGCGAGCTGGCGATGGCATGCACTCTGCGAATAGCCTCTGAGAACGCGCGTTTCGGCCAGCCGGAGGTCAAGCTGGGAATCATTCCTGGCTATGGCGGAACGCAAAGATTGTCCCGCCTGGTTGGCAAGGGGCGAGCCATGGAACTCATCCTGAGCGGTGAAATAATCACCGCTCAAGAAGCATTCCGGATCGGCCTGGTCAACCAAGTAGTTCCCGATGCCAACCTCATACCGGCTGCGGAAGCACTGGCCGTTAAGATCGCGGCGAATGCGCCTCTGGCGGTAAAATTCTCTATGGACGCTGTGAATCACGGGATCGAGATGACGCAACAGGAAGGTGAATTCCTGGAGGCCACGCTTTTCGGCTTGTGCTGCGCCACTGAAGACATGAAAGAGGGCACGCGCGCGTTCCTGGAAAAACGGCCCGCGAAGTTCACTGGAAGATAGCGCGAAGCGCC
>JASHOS010000240.1 GCA_030040995.1 Terriglobia bacterium
CAGACGCTTGCAGGCTTCTTCACCGCCTGCACCGCAACCACCAGTGCCGCGCCCGCCAGGATGAATAGCCCCCAACTCCATGAGAACGGATTCGAAGCACCCATTTTGGCGAGTGGGCCGAAGGCTTTTCCCATCTGAAAACGGATCACCAGAAAGCCGAGAATCACATAAACTAAGGGTGCGGCGTTCAAATAGCGTGCCCACGCGGCGCGGAGGTAGGGAGCGACGAAGGGGGCGATGATCCCGAGCAACCCGAGAAGAGCGAAGATACCGTGGCCGCCTTCCTTAACTAGCGCCGATACTGGATTATCGAAATCCGTTCCCAAGAGGTTCCAGAATGTGTATGACACTGTGGCCGCCACGCCGCCGTTGATTGCCGCCGCGGGTAGGAAAAACCAGGCGATCCAGACAAGGACACTCGCTCCAAGCGTGACCATGCCCATGCGATCAGCCAGCACGCTGATCCGCTGCTGAACCAGCTTGAGCGCGTCCTTGCCGTGCTCCTGTGCCACAGCGCTGATCTGATTGAATCGCTCGCGATCGAGCTGCTGCGAATCCACAGCGGCGATGCCCGTAACGGCGCCGGCTGAATTGAACTCAATGTCAACTGGCATGTTAACGGCAGGGGCGACGGGAGATTTCCAGATGCCCTGCAGGGTGAACGATTCTTGCTTGCCGTTTGCCACGATAATTCCCGGCTCGCTATCTGGAATTTTGATTACGGTGCCCCGAGCCTTAGCCGGGGCTACGCCTGCTCCATTCATCTTTTTTCTCCTTTGCTGGAAGCATCAGCCGAGAACTTGTGCCCCGCCGCCTGTGGCTTCAGCCCCGAAGAGGCGAAATATCCTAGCCCAGGGCGCCAGCCCTGGGTTGGAGAACTCTGCCCCTCACCCCGAGCCCTCTTCCTTTGGGAGAGGGGGGACTGCGAAGCGGTGGGTGAGGACCTCCTGACCCGGGCTTCACCCTGGGCTACGCTGGTGTCGCTCCTTCGGAGCTTCCCCCGATCTCAGGCCCGCCTGCTCGTCCTCGAAAATCACGGAGTCTCTGGGTTTGGCGGGGTTGTAGCGCACCATGACGCGCTGTCCGATGGCATAATTGCCAATCCACCTGTCTGCCCTTGCCTTCAGCAGGAAGCTGCGACTAAGGCCGCCGGAATACTGTTGGCCTTGCGCAGAGTACGAATACTTTAATTCCGCGATGAACTTAGAGCCGGCCGCCTGGCCTCCGTTCGAGTAGAGTCGCACCGCGGTCGAGTCCAGGCGGCCGAACTGCGCGGGCCATGTGCGCGCTCGCCGCAGCTTCATCCGCCTAAGCACCCAAAACACAGCGAGGATCGCCACCGTGCCGAGCGAAATTGCCAGCCACAAGCCGTCTTGTCTGCCCATTTTTACTCCCGGGCTGTGTTGTTTGCGCTCAGGCACGCTTAAGTTGCCGCCGCACCAACGGGCCGAAGCCAAGCAGGCCAGTGCCGAACAGCAGCAGCATGGATGGTTCTGGGACCGGACTCACGCTGGAGGGTGAGGCAGTCCCGGTCATCTCGAGCTGGAGCCCTGACGGTGAGTAGTAGTCATTGGTGACATCAATGTCGAGCGTGTTTAAACCACTGACGAACCCGGAGGTGATCGTGAATGATGTGAGCGAACCGAAGCTGTCGCTGCCGATTGCATTCCCGGTGCTGACGCCGTTTAGATAGATGGTGCTCTCATTGTCTGAAGTCCAAGACCCGCTCAATTGTGCGGTACTCGAATTGAGCCCGGCTAACGAAAACGTGGTCTGGTAGACGAAAACTCCGGCATCGTCTTGGCACGGGGAAGTGATCCACTGGGAAGTGGAGGTGTTGGGCGCATATACGCCACCAAAGGGAGCTTCGGTGATAGCTGATGTGGCGCCGCAGGGGCTGCTGGTTATGGTGTAGTTGGGATCCGTTGCGCCGACGGAAAGCAATGCGCCGCTACTGTTGAGGCCGGTGCCGAAGACAGGGATAGGATTGGCGCCTGCGGAAACAGGTACTACCAGCAGGCATGTGAACAAAGCAACACCCGTACACAAGATAGTCGCCGAAAAGCCAGCGATTCGTCCTTTCATCTTTATCCTCCTAATTTTTTGGTGTTTACTCTTGAGCTAATTGTTCCGGGGCTGAGTCTGTGATATCGTTCTCGCCAGGCTGAGGGAACAACTTCCCTCGAACGTATTCACCTGACAAGCAATGCGTTAGTCTCGGGCGCGTAGAGGCGGCTTTATGCTGCGATTGTGTGTGGCAGGGTAACCCCCCCGTTACTACAATTGCGCCCGAAACGGAGGGACTGCCCTGGCAAACTCACCTCTAATTGCTCCTCGATAAGCCATGCGTAAAAAAGGGGAAAAAACCGTCATGTCTGCGGGAAATGAGCTCGAAGGCCAGGAATTGATGTCTGCGGAGATAGGTTCGGGTGCAGAAGGCCGCCGGGCGCTGGACCAGATATTTAGCGTGACTTACTCCGAGCTCCGCCGGCTTGCGTTCAGTCTGCGCTGGGCCGGCTCAAGTCCCACGCTCAACCCCACAGCACTGGTGAACGAAGCATGGATGAGGTTGGCAAACACGCCGGAGGTTGAGGTGACGTCGCGACTGCACTTCAAGCGGATTGCGGCTCGCGCCATGCGCCAGATTCTGGTGGAGGCCGCGCGCCGGCGGAATGCCAGCAAGCGCGGAGGGGGCGCGGACATCCAGGTGACCTTCTCTCCGGAAATGCCTGAGACGCCATCTTGCGGAACGGATGTGCTCGCGCTCGACAGGGCGCTCGACGCGCTTGCGGAGGTGAATCCGCGGCAGGCAACGATGGTGGAAAGCCGGTTCTTTGGAGGTTTAGACGTGCCCGAAACAGCGGTGCTCCTGAACGTCTCGGAAGCCACGGTGCTGCGCGACTGGCGGGCAGCCAAGGCATGGCTGGCGCGTGAGCTTCGCACGGGACGGTAGGAGGCGCCCATGGATGGTGCGCGCTGGGAAAAAATTCAGGCGCTCTTTCATGACGCGGCCAAGCTGGCCGAACCCGACCGGCAGGCTTTTCTGGAAAGCCGGTGTGCCGGCGACCGCGAACTCATGAGCGAGGTTCAGGCGCTCCTGGAAGAGGATGCCCGCGGCGAGTCGCTGCTCGAGGGAGGCCTCGGCCAGTTGGCTCGCGGGATCCTCGACGATCCCGCTTCAGCGCTGCCTCCGCTCCGGAAATTCGGCCGCTATCGCATACTGAAGGCGCTCGGCGAGGGCGGCATGGGCATCGTCTACCTCGCGGAGCGGGAGGATTTGGGAAGCCAGGTTGCCATCAAGGTTCTCCCTGACGCCTGGCTATCTCCCTCCCGCCGCGAGCGATTCTCGGCGGAGCAGCGCACCCTCGCGCAACTCAATCATCCCGCGATAGCGCGGCTCTATGACGCGGACACTTCACCCGAAGGAACTCCCTTCTTCGTCATGGAATACGTGGAAGGCGTTCCCCTCACCAGTTTCTGCGAAAGCCGCCAGTGTTCCCTGAGAGAGCGGCTGTTACTGGTTCGCGCCGTTTGCGAGGCAGTGCTGTACGCCCATCAGCACGCCGTCATCCATCGCGATCTGAAGCCATCAAACATTCTGGTAAAGAGCGACGGCGCCGTTCGACTCCTCGACTTCGGCATCGCCAGACACATCGAGAACCTGGGCCCATCCGCCGGCCCGGCCATCACCGGCTCACACCCAATGACCCCAGCGTATGCTGCGCCCGAGCAGATGCGCGGCGAGCAAACCGGCGTGCACGCCGACGTCTACTCGCTCGGAGTCATCCTATACGAGCTGCTTGCAGGGGCCCTGCCGTTTGACATGGCCAACCTGTCCCCCCGGCAGGCGGAAACGTACTTGAACGAACACGAAGCCGAGAAGCCCTCGACCGTGGCTGAAAGAACGGCGGGGCAGCGGGCGCCTGAAGGACGCGCAGCGATGGCAAGCCCTGCCGCCTGGGCGGATCTGGATGTGCTTTGCCTTACGGCCATCCACAAAGACGTTCAGCAGAGGTATCAGTCCGTTGAAGCGCTGATAAGAGATATTGACCACTACCTGAAGGGCGAGCCGCTGGAGGCGCGGGCCGATAGCGCGGCGTACCGGCTGCGGAAATTCGTGATGCGCAACCAGCAATCTGTCCTGACCGCGGCGGCGGTGCTCGTCAGCATCTTGGCGCTGGTCGTCTTTTTCACTTTGCGCCTGGCCAGAGAGCGTGACAACGCGAATCGCCAAACCGCTATCGCCACGACGGTGAACCAGTTTCTCGCTGACGACCTGCTCGGCCGCGATAACCCTTTTCAGAGCGGAAGGGCCACCGAGACCTTGCTCGAGGCAGTCGAACGGGCTTCACCCAGCATCAATCGCAAGTTTCGGGCGGAGCCTGACGTGGCCGCACACCTGCACCTGATCATTGCGCAGACTCTAGACGACCGGACGAATTACCCTGAGGCGCGGCAGGAGTATGAGCAGGCTCACAAGCTCTTCCTAAGGACGCAGGGCCCCCTCTCGCAGGACGGAATCATCGTTCAACTGCAGCGAGCGGCTATGGAAGCGCGGAGCTACAGTTCCGGCAGCGTTGCGACGGCCACTGAGCTCCTTGCGGAGCAGCAAGACCTGTTACGCAAGATCCGCCGGCCGCGCAAGGACGTGGCGGTGTGGATGCTCGCGGCGCAAGGGATGATCGCCTTGATCCAGAACGACGCGAAAACGGCCAACACCGATTTTAAGGCCGCTACCGAGGCGGCCGCCGAGGTGCCAGACTTCGATCCACTGTCCCGGTTCGATCTTCGGCAGCGCCTGGCTTTCACCTACATCCGGCTAGGCGACGGGGCCACGGCGGAGCGTTTGGCCCGCGAGCTGATTGCCGCGTATTCAGCAGCCAATGGCCCGGAGAGCGCCTACGTGCTCCGCGTCCGCCTCAACCTCGCCCAGGCATTTATGATTGAAAGAAAATTCGGCGAGGCCGTTCAAGAAGCCACCCGCATATACCCGGCGTTTCTGACCACCTTCGGTCCTGACCACGAGCTTACGATGCAATTGCTGACGACACGCGCACAGTCCGAAGGCAGCCTTGGCCGCTTCGACGACACGGTGCGCGATGACCTGGCAATCTATAAGATAGCGCTGCTCAAACAAGGGCCGTATTCGTTTTTTTCGGTCGCGACCCTCTCAGACGCGTCTGAGGCGCAATGCCGGGCCCGTCGCCTCGTGGAGGGAGAACTCAATGCGCGTAGAGCTTACGAAGCTGCGCGCAAGGGTTTCGGACGCCACGCGGGTCTGACGGAGGGTGCGTCTCTTACGCTGGCGAATTGCCTCATCGGCCTCGGGAAACTCCCCGAAGCCTCAGCGCTTCTCGACAACATCCTTGACCTTAAAGCAGTCGAGCAGCTTACTGGAGATCCGGATTGGGGGGCTGGTGTAAGCCTGGCGCGTGCGGAGATCGCGCTGCGGCAAGGCGAGTACATGTCGGCAGAGAACTACCTGCAGCTCGCCCGCCCCGCCTTCTCGCGCCCGGACGCGGAAGATTACGAAAGGCGTAAACTGGCAAGCCTGACCGCGGAGGCCGGCCGTCATCTCCCAGACGGCCAGCCTCCCCGTAAGTAGAGGCGGCTTCATGCCGCCATTGTGCCGGTTAGCGCAGGGTGGCCTTGCGGCCGCAACCAAACCTGCGCGAAGCTGCTACCCCTCTCCCTCGGGAGAGGGTGGACCGCGGCCGGCGCTTTCTACAGCCGGCGCGAGTCGGGCCTGCGCCCACCGAAGGTCGCTTACGCTCCAGAGCTTCAGCGACGAAGCGGCTCCTGCCCGCAGGCGGGTGAGGGGGTCGCTAAAAAATCTGGTTAGAAAAACAAGATTTCACGACCTTGCAATGCAGACTCGCCACGGCGAGTCTGCGGTTTTTCCTAGGGGTTCGTGGCTCTCAAGATCAGGGACGGAGTAAAATCTTGCCAAAGAAGTCGCGGCTTTCCATCTTTCTCTGGGCGGCCGCGGCATCCTTAAGGGGAAACACCGAATCGATCACCGGCTTTAGCCTGCGCTTGGCAATATGCTTCAGCACGTCTGCGAGTTCGCCTTTGCCGCCCATGAACGAGCCGAAAAGGGTTCGCTGCCGGGCGAAGAGTGCCTGGAGATTCAGCTTGACCTCGCCGCCCGTCGTGACGCCGCAGGTCACAAACCGGCCGTAGGTGGCGAGCGAAGCAAAGCAGTCGTCCCAGACGGCGGCACCCACGTGGTCAAGAACCACATCCACTCCGCGCTTGGCGGTGAACCTTTGCACTTCCCCGACGATCGACTGCCGCGTGTGATTGATGCCTTCGTCTGCGCCAAGCTCGCGGGCTTTTTCGAGTTTGGCATCTGTGCCAGCCACGGCAATCACCCGGCATCCCACGAGCTTCGCCACTTGAATGGCGGCGCTCCCGACGCCCGATCCGGCCCCAATCACTAACACATCTTCGCCGGGTTTTATTGCCGCCCGCGTCATCAGCATGTGCCAGGCGGTGAGGAACACCAGCGGCACCGCGGCTGCCTCATCGAATGACAAATCGCCGGGAATGGGAAAGGCATTGGTTTCCGGAGACTTGACGTACTCGGCGTAGCCGCCATCAACCTTCAGTCCAAACAAAGTGTAATCGCGGCAGGCGCTGTCCGATCCTTGGAAGCATTGCTCGCACTGGCCGCAACTGATGCCTGGACAAAGCAGGACACGGTCCCGAGACTTCACGCGACCAACCAGCGGCCCTACTTCGGTAACCACTCCCGAAATGTCGCTGCCCAGAATGTGAGGAAAGTTCAGAGGCCACCCCTTCACTCCTTCGCGCAGGAAAAGATCCAGGTGATTCAGCGCGCAGGCCTTCACTTGGACCAGGACTTCATTGGCCTGGATTTTCGGAGGGAAAGCCTCCTCGTATTTCAGCGTCTCAAGCCCGCCATGTTCGTGAATGCGTATTGCCTTCATACAGGCCATTCTGCCACAAGTCAGGCTGAGATCGGAGTCTGATAAAATGGACCTGTTCGTTTATACATTCTGAGTCGCGAAGCGGCGCTCTATCACAGCCTAGGCCAGCCGGCCTGGGTTGGACTGTCTTTGTAGAACTGAAGTCCTGAAAGGGCGTACCACTGCAGATGCTCGAAGTGGCCACCGGTGCGTTTGGGGGCTTTAGGTCGCCGCTTTGGGGCTCGTTCTTGAAGGGCAGGGCGGGTTCCCTGGGCGTTGCCCAGGGCTATGATAGAGCGGCACTTCGGGCCTCAAAATCTGGGAGTCTGTGAGTGTGACCTTTACCGAAAAATGCGACGTTGCAGTGATAGGCGCTGGCCATGCGGGCTGCGAGGCTGCCGTCGCTCCGGCGCGGATGGGGCTCAAGACGTGCCTCTATACGATGAATCTGGACCTCATTGCGCAAATGTCCTGTAACCCTGCTGTGGGCGGCATCGCCAAGGGCCACCTGGTACGTGAAGTGGATGCGCTGGGCGGGATTATGGGAGAAGTGATTGACGCCGTCGGCATCCAGTTCCGGCTACTGAACACCAGCCGCGGGCCAGCGGTATGGTCGCCACGCGCCCAGGCAGACAAAAAGCAGTACCGGGTCCGGATGCGGCAGGCGCTCGAATCGGAGCCGAACCTGCGCATCAAGCAGGCCGAAGTGGTGGATTTGGTTCTGGACGACGATGCCAGCCATGACGGCACGGTTCGGCGTCAGCGCGTGCGCGGCGTCCGGTTGCGCGATGGGAGATCGGTCGAGGCTGGAGCGGTGATCATTACGACGGGAACTTTTTTGAACGGGCTCATTCACTGCGGCGAGCAGACTTACTCCGCGGGCCGGTCGGGCGAGCCCCCTGCGGTAATGCTGGGTGAGGCGCTGCGGCGGCTCGGATTCGAAGTGGGGCGTCTCAAGACCGGAACTCCGCCCCGGCTCGACGCCCGCACTATCGACTTCAATCGCTTCCAAGTGCAAGAGGGCGATCCGGTTCCCACGCCTTTCAGTTTCAGGACGAAGGCGATCACGCAGCGGCAGACCGTTTGCTGGATCGGCTACACCAATAGCGGCACCCACCAGGCGATCCGCGAGAATCTCCATCGCTCGCCGCTCTATTCGGGCAGAATTAAGAGCCTGGGCCCCCGGTATTGCCCCTCCATCGAAGACAAGATTGTGAAGTTTCCCGATAAGCCGCAGCACCAGATCTTTCTCGAGCCCGAGGGCATGGACACGTATGAGATCTATGTGAACGGCATGTCGACCTCGATGCCGATTGACGTTCAACTGGCGATGGTGAAGTCGATCCCCGGACTCGAAACCGCAGAGATGATCCGGCCCGGCTACGCCATCGAATATGACATGGTGCAGCCGACGGAATTGAACCCCTGGCTGGAGACGAAGAAAATTCAAGGACTCTTTCTCGCCGGCCAAATCAACGGAACGACCGGTTACGAGGAGGCAGCCTGCCAAGGCATAATGGCGGGTATCAATGCCGGTCTCGAGGTTCGCGGCAAGGACCCTCTGATCATCGAGCGCACGCGAGGTTATACCGGCATTTTGATCGACGACTTGGTGAGCAAAGGCGCGGACGAGCCTTATCGGATGTTCACTTCGCGCGCTGAGTTCCGCCTCCACCTGCGAATCGACAATGCCGACGAGCGGCTCACGCCTCTCGGCTATCAGGCGGGAACCATCAAAATGGAGGACTATGCCGCTTTCATCGAGAAGCAGGAAAGGATTTCTGCCGTTTCCCAGTTTCTGCTTCAGCATCGCCTCGATCCGCGCTCCCGCGCCGGGCACGCCATTTACAAGCGGCTTGGCATGATCGAAGGCGGGCGGTTCGTAGCTTCCAATACGCTCACTGGCGCGCAGCTTCTTAAGCGGCCTGAGATTACTCTCGAAGATTTGGCGGAATGGATTGGCGAAGAGATGGCCGGTACTGGAATCCGGCAAGCAGCGGACCATCGAACCGTGCTCCTGCGAGAAGAAGCGCGGCGCGTGGAGACGGATTTCAAGTATGAAGGGTACCTCGCGCAGCAGGAAAAGCAATTGGAGCGCATGAAGCGATCCGAGGCCCGGCGCATTCCCGAGTGGTTTGATTACCGGCGAGTTTCCGGCCTCTCGCGCGAGGTGGTTGAAAAACTAACTAAAGTCCGCCCGCTCACGCTCGGCCAGGCATCGCGAATTCCCGGAGTGACTCCCGCCGCCGTCTCTCTGGTTAACGTTTACATCGAGATATTCCAGCGCCGCGCCGCAGAAAGCCACGCGTAACACCAGGAGACGCACCGCTGCAGCCAAATTGAGACCGCCGGATCACCTGCAAAATATGGTATGGTTTCGGTGTAGAAAATTGTCCAAAATCCGACCGAAGAAGGCCGGAAGGTGGTAGCCACGGCTAGCGTTTTGCCTCTCCGTGGGCTTTGCCCGCGCAAACCCGCGACGAATTCAAAAAACGAATTCTCAGATGATGCGCCCACACTGCTGTACATTCCTGCCCGGAATGGGATGACAATCAAGCTTAAGGTTCCCACTCTGCTGGCTGTCCTGGCGATCTGTACGGTGACTGCTTACGGTAAGAGGAAACCTCTCCCCTCCCCTTCCGGCATTTCCTCTAGAAATTGCCTGGGTGTTACGATCCGGATGCCAGCCCACGTTTCCGGAAAATGCTTCCGGTTGCCGGTGACAATATAATGCGCCTGCGCAGACTCGGCACATTCCAGGAACATGTTGTCGTCAGGTTCGGAACAGGCGTATATCCTCGTGGTGGGCCTGACCCAAAACGCACTTTCGCGGATCGCCAGGAGAACTCCCTCGATTGTGTGTTGGCTGCGGCGCAGGCGAGGCCGTCGAATCACGTCTTCGTACTCCGCATAAACCTCTCCGCTCACGCAGAGTTGAATACTTCCCGCAAGAGCGAGCAGAAAGACGCGAGCCGGCTGACCCAGCGGCTGCAGAAGTGCCGATACGACAACATTCGTGTCAAGTACCGTCCGGATCACTGGTCAGAGCGCTGCCGGCGTTCGCGCCGCGCAGTGGCGATTTCGGCGTCAATCTCGCCCATGGTGAGATGCTCCAAGCCCTGTTGTTTCGCAGTATTCCAGGATTCCTGGAGCCAGTCCGGGGGCGTGACCGTTCGAATGCTGATCTGCTCGTTTTCAGCAATCGGCCGTCCGAGCAGGCTTTCGATGGCCAGCTTCTGGTCCGGGGAGAGGTCTTTCGCGTTGTGAATCATTGTTTGCTCACTTCTTAAACCCGACCGGTCGCGCAGGGTCAACGTTCTTGATTCTAGCATCTTGGAATGCGTTTGTGGCGTGGCAACCAGTGTGGCCCGGCCCCGCTTGGCGGGACCGGCATTTGCCGCCGAAACAGCGGCGCTACGTGCCAGAGAAGTGGCGCATTACAAAGACTCCAAGGCGACGCGGCTATTTTGTTTTGGCGGGCTTTGGGGCCGGCGGTTTCGCGGAGATTTTTGCGAACGAGCTTGCGATCGAACTTAAATCAGATTGCGAGATTTGACTGGGCAACGGGTCGGAGGGGCGGCGGGCATAGGCTTTTCCGTTCGACTGCGCCAGGTCCACTTCCTGAGTCTGATTCTGGGCGCCGAAGGTGACTTTGAAAACGTAGGACGGCTTGGCGAACCCGAAGTTATCCATCTGGCCCGGCTTGGCTGGAGGAAAAGAAGCGGCCTGAAGGGCGCGCAAGGCGGAGAGGAAGGAGTTGACGTCGTCCGTAGAGGCCGCCTTATCATCCGGAGAAGTTTCCGTCCATTTAGAATTTTGCTGTTCAAAAGACCAATGACCTTGGGGCGACTTCACGTCAAAATTCTTGACGTCGAACATGTCCCACGAGAACAGATTCTTGTCACGGAAATCGCTGGCGTTCTTCTGGAATTGGCTGACGGAGGATTCGTCGAGAGTAAAAACAGGTTCCAGCGCTGAATTCTCAGCGTAGTAGGCGTTGCCCTGCTTGCTCTTGTTGCCCACGATGAGCGTCTGGCTGCCCGCCGGAGTGGTCAACTGAACCGTGAGAGCCGGCTTCCCGAAGCCGTACTGGCCTACACTCTTCTTGTCCTGCTCGACAACACTTTGCATTGCGAGCGATTGGAGGTCATCCACCAGGCCTTCCGACGCAAAGTGGTCTGCCCGCACGGCGGGAGGAAGCGAGACTTCCCAAACACCTTCGGGATTCTTGGCCAATGTGTAATTCTGTTTTCCGGAGGTCACCTGGATGCGATTGATCTGGCTCGTGTCGAGGGTGACGGCCCGCGTATCCCGCAGATCAAACATCGATTTTTCCAGCGCCGTTTTCATATCGTCCGTCAAGGTGAATACGCGAGGGTCTCCGCCAACCTGCGCATAGACACCGCTGCTGGTGGGTGTTTCATCGCCTAAACGCAGGGTGAATTGCGGCGGTTTCGACGTGCTCGAAGCCTGGATGGTTTCCTCGGGAGGCGCGAGCCCGAAGTCCTGCAAGGACGACGCATGAGCCGTAATGACCTGGTCCACTGACGCGTCGGTCAAATTCTGCAAGAAGGACGCGACCTTGCCTTGATCGGCGGTCACGGCATGCGGCTTAACGATGGCCCAGGTCTTTCCTAACCGGCTGCAAGTAAAACTCGCTCCGCTCCGAGGCGTGATCGTGAATGATAGAATGCTGTTGCTGCGCACCGGGAGAATTTTCGCCGATGTCTTCGCCGACGCTTGGCGGGCCTCTTCACCTTGCTTGTGCCGCGTCCAAGCCCGGATCGAAAACCAGAGCGCAATCAGAACGGCAATCGCAATGACGCTTCTCAGGTATCGTCCACTCATCGCCTGCTCCACCAAATAACGATGCCCATAAGGATGATGACCACGGGGATGATCATCACCCGCGCCAGCAAACCGCCCATCTGGCTGGCCGTCAGGTTCAGGTGCTGGAATTGAGCTGCCTTAGGCCGGATGGAAATGAGTCCTTCGTTGGAGGTAAGCCATTCAACCATATTGAGGACCAAATCACGGTTACTCTGAAAATCAAGATAAGCGTTCGCCGCAAGCAACGACGTTCCGGCTGCCACAAACCGCCCCTCCTTGCCTGGACCATTCTGGGTGAGCGTTCCCGCCACCGCCACCACGAGCGGCCCCTTGGTGTCTACGCCGGCCCGGTATGAAACTTCGTGCATATTGGGGTTGAAATGGGCCACGCCGAAGCTCGCGCTCGAAGTCTTACAAAGCTGGTCAAGGGTTACTCCCGGCTTGTTGTCGGTCGAAACATCAAAGGAGCGTGAGAGAGGAAACAGCGTCGCGCGTCGCGCCAGCGGCTGAACGATGGGGTTGTCGCCATAGCTCAGGATCAGGGGCATGCTGGGGCTGGTTCCGAAAATCTGGGATACCGGGTTCTCGTCGATCACCAGGTCGTCGCTCACTGTGACTCCATAGTCCGAGAAGAGTTTGGAAAGATTCGGCAAGGCCACACCGGGATCGAGGAAAGCCAGAACTCGTCCTCCATTCTGGAGATATTTCCCGATCACGCTCACTTCCTGCGGAAGGTAATCGGTCTTCGGTCCGGCAATCACGAGGATCGAGCAATCGCTGGGAATCTGCAGTTTCTGCATCAATACCACGGTTTCGACTTGGCTATCCTCGTTCTGCAAGGCCTGCTTGAACTGGGAATACCCATCGCGGCCCGTGCCGTCGAGGTCGTGTTCACCGTGTCCTTGAACGAAGTAGATGAGCTTTTGACCTTTCAGAAGGCGGATGAGAGCGTTGGTGATCCCTTGCTCTGAGGTGTCGGAGGCTTGAATGTGCCGGCTTCCCAAGGCCACGTAAACCGTCCCGTAACTCTGGACGCCAAAAGTGCGGGCCAGGCCGGGATCGCGGTTCGGATCGACGTACTTTACCGTAATGTAATGGGAGGCCGAGGAATAAAGATTCATCAGGTCCCGCTGATCCTGGAATCCGCTCTCGTTCGAGAAAACATAAATCGTAACAGGCTGGTCCAGGCCCTTAACAAGCTTTCGGCTCTGGGCGGAAAGGCTGAAGGCCTTGTTAGGAGTAAGGTCCACGTGGTGGTCATTCCGATTGACGAACCAATTGCACACAACCACGATGGCCACCACCACGAGCGTGTACACAGTGAAATTGGCTCCGTGCAGAATCTTGCGGCGGGCCACGACCCGCCGGGCTTCCTTCTCAGGCATAACTACGGCCTTCCTTTCAAGGCTTCGAGCGAGCGGGACGTCAGGAAAACGCCAATTACAATCACCGACGCGTAATAGACGACGTCCTTCAAATCAATCACGCCCTTGGCAAAGTTATCGAAGTGGGTGGTCAAGGAGATGTACGAGAATACCTGGCCTACGGTGCTGCTCGAGTAAGCGCTTACCCAATTCCCAACGTATAGAAGCAGGAACACGCCCCACGAAACGGCGGCGGCGATAATCTGGTTCTTCGTGAAGCTTGAGATCCACATCCCTAGCGCCAGCAGTCCCGCCCCAAAGAGCAGCAGCCCAAGCGCGTTGGCGATTAGAGGAAGTCCGCTTGGATTGCCGTAGACGAAGAGCATGGCGATGTAGATGTACGTGATGATCATCATGACGATGTAGAGTCCCAGGGCTCCCAAGAACTTGCCCGCGATGATCTGGAAGTCGGTGAGGGGAGAAGTGAGCAGCAGCTCGATCGTGCCGGACCTCTTTTCCTCCGCGAAAAGACGCATCGTGATCAGGGGAATGAGAAGCAGCAAGACAACGGTCAGCACTCCTTCGAAAAGCGCCCGGACGATGTATTCGTTGATGTTGGGTGCAGCGCCGCCCATGTTTCCCATCTCCATCATCCGGAAGACCTGGACAATGTAAGTGGCAACGAAACTGTAAAAGAAAAATCCGCAAAGTCCCGAGTAGATCGCCAGCACGACGTAAGCAATGGGTGAGTGGAAATAAGACCGGAGTTCTTTCCCCGCGACCGCGAGAATGTTACGCATATTCACTCCCTTAACGGCAAACTAGAAATCAGAAACCAAAAGCCAGAAATCAAAATCACGCTAAGCGACATCCGCCGGCGTGTTACGGTGGGCTTCGCCTTGGGCTCGCGCCCTTTATATAAGCGTGACGAAAATAGCGCTGAGTTCGGAAATCTCGCTCTTCGGAGGAGCCAACGGCGCCGCAGAAGCAATTTCAGATCCCTCCAGAAGTTCAAGCCAGTACAGCGTCTCTTCCAGCTCCATCAGCCCGGAGTTAAGCTTGGCGGCGTACTCAGACGGGGACCGGGCTCGCAAGCCCTCTCGATAATTCGCGTCGAGTAAAGCTTAATGATCCGCAAGGCAAATTCTCTCGTCCGCTCCTTCAGTTCCCGCGGCCTGCCGTCGTGTCCCCTCTCCCTCGGCTTCTGTCTTCCGCTTTCTGGTTTTTGCCTTTCGGTTTCTGCTTTCTGCCTTCTGGATTCTAGCTTGTTGCGTCGCGCGTGGTGAGTTTGAGGAAGATATCCTCAAGGCTCATGCCGCTGGTACGAAGCTCGAATAAACTCCATTGGGATTCTACAACTGCCCGCGCAAGCTCTGCGCGAACGTCCCGCTCTTTGCCGGCATGCACTTCAAAAGTGACTCGGTTGTTTGCCGCGTCGCGCTCTTCCACCAGGGTGACGCCCTCCACTCGTTCGAGCCTGGCCTTCATTTCCCCGCCCGGGCCTTCGGCGGTTACGAGCACGGTCTCAAACCCTTGAAGCCGCTGCGTGAGCTCGTCGGGAGCGCCTACAGCCACCACCTTGCCGTTGTTGATCACTACCACCCGGTCGCAGGTTTTGGAAACTTCGGGAAGAATGTGCGTGCTCAACACAACGGTGTGCTGCCCCGCCAATCCGCGAATGAGCTCCCGTGTTTCGATAATTTGTTTTGGATCGAGGCCCGCGGTGGGCTCATCCAGGATCAGGACATCCGGGTTGTGGATCAGCGCCTGAGCCAAGCCGACGCGCTGGCGGTAGCCCTTGGAAAGTTTTCCGATTTGCCGTGATTGAACCTCGGCAATCGCGCATGTCTGGCTCACCTCGCGAATGCGGTTTCTGAGGTCCCGCCCCGCGACGCCTTTGATCCGCCCCACAAAGGCCAGATATTCCGAGACTCTCATATCCGTGTAAACGGGCGGATTTTCCGGCAGGTATCCGGTGTGCCTCCGCGCCTCCAGAGACTCTTCGACAACGTCATGGTCGGCCACGCGGACTTTTCCGGAAGTGGGAGGCAGGTATCCGGTGATCACCCGCATCGTCGTTGTCTTTCCCGCGCCATTCGGCCCGAGAAAGCCGAGCACTTCGCCCTTGCGCACCTCAAAGGTCACATCCGATACGGCCAAAGTTGGCCCATAGCGTTTTGTCAATCCTTCAACTTCGATCATAATTGCCGTCCTTGTGTGATGCCTCAGTTTCGGGCTTGGACGTAGCGGAGGGTTTAACCCGTCACGCAAAATAGCGGCATAAGGCCGCCTCTACGGGCCAGAAACTGAGGAGTTAGATCGTTGTAGCACCGATGAATGACCTCTTCTCAATCTTGCCGCCATTCCGGGATAGAAGCAGCGCCGGATACATGCCGTCAGCGGGAAACTGCGCGTGGCGCGAAGCCGCCTCTGGCTTTGCGCCCACCGTTCCCGTAACAGCGGCGGTTAGCAATCCGGTCATCAAGATAATCCGGAAGGCTGGTTAGGCTCAAGGTCCAGCCAGCATGATGCGCGCAGCGTTGGAAAGCGGATTACGGTGTGGATCTGGTTGCCGGGACGCCCGGCGTGGAACTCCCGTGACTCCAACCCCAATTTATTAGGAATACCAGAAACCGGGGAAGGTTGCCAGAACTTTATGGCGCGGTCACGTCAAAGTCGGGCTTACTACGGTTTGGAGTGCGTTTTTGTAGCGCAGCGCGGCCTTGCGGCCGCAACCAAAGCCAGAGGGAAATCTTGCCCCCGCCCCCTTGGGGGAGAGGGCGGTGCGCAGCGCCGGGCCTGCGCCCACCGAAGGTCGCTTACGCTCCAGAGCTTCAGCGACGGAGCGGCTCCTGCCCGCAGGCGGGTGAGGGGGTCGCCAAAAAGCTTGCTAAAAAACAAGACTTTACGGTATTGCAATGCAGGGCTCGCTTTTTAGCCCTGTCATGATGGGCCGTTGGCCCGCGAAAGCAAATGAAAATGCTCCTTGTCGGCGGATGAACTGACGGCGCCATAAGTCTTTCTTGTTCAGCAGATCCATGCTCAAGCCAGGAGCATTTTCAAGGCTGCGGTTTGTCATTGCACGAAAAAGCCGCAGCGTTACAAGGCGAACGCTGCGCTACAACCGCCCCTATCCGGACTTTGACGCAACCCTGGGCCAAGGGGTAATCTGCGTAATCAGTGCAATCTGTGGAATGCCTTTCCAGGTTTCATTGCCGGAAGCCCAAGCTCGAAGCGATCCGCATGGCAAGTTGGGGCGCTGTACTCAGTTTGGACTGGGTGCGCTCGCAGAACCGGAAACGTTGGTCGGGTTTGTGGCAGTCGCGCGTGAAAGTGTTTGGCGATCTGGAAAGCCAGAAGGCGCTCGATGCCGCATTCCGCCCTCCGGGAATTGAGACCCGTGTGCCGGGTCCGCTCATCTTATTATTGAGTGCGGCGGAACAGCGTCCGGGCCAGAGCAAAACCGTTTGAAACTCGCCCTCCATCACCTTTACATTGTATTCTCACACCTCGGCGGTTTCGGTCTCCTCTCTCTCGGGATCGTCGACTCTTCCTTTCTCTTCATCCCTCTGGGAAACGATCTGCTGGTTATTGCGATGAGCGCGCAAAAGCACGTCCTGATGCCCTATTACGCAGTCATGGCCGCTGCCGGCTCAGTGCTGGGCTGCTTGACGGTTGACTTGGTATGCAGGAAGGGCGGCGAAAAAGAACTGGAAAAGCGTGTCTCCAAGAAGCGCCTGAATTACGTAAAGAAGCAGCTTGAAAAAGATGCTCCCTGGGCGCTGGCGTTTGCTTCACTGATGCCGCCGCCTTTTCCTTTCACTCCTTTTGTAATTGTTTCCTCCGCACTCCAATATCCCCGGCGCAAACTCCTTGGAGTGATTGGGGCAGCCCGCCTGGTTCGTTTCTCCATCGAAGGTGTCCTTGCAATCCTCGTCGGCCGCAGGCTCCTCCGCGCCGCCACGTCTCCGGCTTTCGAATACGCCATCGGCATCTTGATCGTCATTTGCATTGCGGGAAGCGCGATCTCGGTGTATCGGTGGGTGTCGCAAAGCAAGGGCAGCGCGCGCAAAGTGCGAAAGTAAGCTCTCGCCGCTCGGCTCATCCGCGCATTTCGACCAGGTGCGAAATGGCGTGGAGGAGGTCGTATTTGGTAAGGATTTGGTATTGCCCGCCGCCGAGATCAACAAACACCGCCGGGCACTCGCGCGTGATGTGGGCGGTGATCTGATCCATCGTTGCCGAGGGCGCGACCACCGGGAACGCGGCGCCCATCACCTCGCGTACAACCACTTTTTTCAGATCTTTGCCATCGAGCGCCAGATTCAGGATGTCATCCTCAAAGATCGCGCCCACCGGCTGGCCCGCATCGAACACAGGCAACTGGGAAAAATCGTGACTTTGCATCAGCTCGAGGGCCGTTGCCACCGGGTCAGCAGGCGCCGCCTTGACGAGCTCGCCCGGCTGGCCAAGGTCGGCGCGGGCGTGGAGAATCCCCTGAGCGGTCCATGGAAGGGAAGACTCCAGGTAACGGTTGTCCCTCATCCACTCGCTGTTATAGACCTTGCTGAGGTAGCGCAGTCCGGTGTCCGGGATAAAAACCACCATGAGGTCCTGGGCAGTAAGCTCGGGCAGCACCTGTGCGGCGGCGGCCATGGCGGTGCCTGCCGAGCCCCCTGCGAAGATGCCTTCCATGCGAGCTAGCCGGCGCGCCCAGAGGAATGAATCCTTGTCCGTCACGCGGCGTACATCGTCAATGACGCTGAAGTCGAGCGTCGTCGGGAAAAAATCCTCGCCAATCCCTTCCACCTTGTAAGGCTCGCCTTTGATCACTTCACCACGATGAAAAAAGTCGTAGAGGATCGAGCCGGCGGGATCGGCGCCGATGATTTTGATATCGGGATTGCGTTCCTTAAGATACCGCCCGACGCCCGTGATCGTTCCTCCAGTACCCATGCCTGCGACAAAATGGGTGAGGTGGCCTTCGCAGTCCTCCCAGATCTCCGGGCCGGTCGTCTGATAGTGGATTTCGGGATTAGCCGGATTATGGTACTGATCAGGGTGGTAGGCGTTGGGAATTTCGCGGCCGAGTTTTTCGACGACGGAGTGATAGCTGCGTGGGTCTTCGGGAGCAACAGCCGTCGGGCAAACAATCACTTCGGCTCCCAACGCCTTAAGTGCGTCCACTTTTTCCCGAGACTGCTTGTCCGCCATGGTGAAAATCGCTTTGTATCCGCGCACCGCCGCCACCAGCGCCAGTCCCATACCGGTGTTTCCCGAGGTTCCCTCCACTAGCGTTCCGCCGGGCTTCAGCCAGCCTTTGCGCTCCGCCTCGTCCACCATTGCCGTGCCGATGCGGTCCTTTACGCTTCCGCCCGGATTCAAGTAGTCGCACTTGGCCCAGACTTCGCCCAGGCAGCCGCGCGCCGCGCGATGGAGTCTGATGAGGGGGGTATGGCCGATTGCTTCGAGGATGCTGTTATATCGCATGATAGTCACTGCCCTGCAACGGGAAGCCGCCCTGATTATAGCCGAATGTGCGGAAATAGGGTCTATCTTGGTTGCGTAAGTACGCGCGTAACGTCGGTTGTGTATCGGCCGCTCACGTCGCTTTAAGCTGCTGAATATGAAAGGCTTAAATGAGCAGCATTGATTTCGCGGCACTACCGGCGCTAATATGCAATCGCGTCCCTGCGCGCCGCTAGGCTCTGAGGTGTAAAATGACTGACGATATTTCGGATTCCTATCTCGAAGAAGCCCGGGACCTGTTCCGCACGTACAAAAAGATGGCGGAATCGGCGATGTCGCAAGTGACCGGCTCTGATCTGTCGCGCCAGCTCGATGACGAGTCGAACTCAATTGCCACTATCGCCAAGCACATCGCGGGCAACCTGCGCTCGCGCTGGACAGATTTTCTTACGAGCGACGGAGAAAAGCCGGATCGCCGGCGCGATTCTGAGTTTGAGGTGTCGGCGGTAACGCGGGACGAAATGATGGCGTCGTGGGAGGCGGGCTGGAATGCGCTATTCTACGCGCTCGATTCACTGTCCGGCAAAGATCTCGGCCGCACCGTTTATATCCGTGGCCAGGCGCATTCGGTGCTCAAGGCCATCCAGCGATCGGTTACTCACACGGCTTCTCACGTCGGCCAGATTGTGTTCCTGGCAAAGCATCTTTGCGGATCTAATTGGAAGACGCTCAGCATTGCACGCGGAAAATCCGAAGAGTTCACTCGCAAGCTTGCTCATCAACCGTGACCCAGATTCAACCTCGCCTCGCCAGCCATACACTTTGTCATTCAGAGCGCAGCGAAGAATCCCCGTATTTCGCCCTTAAAAAGGCGGGGGTGGGGGCGACGACATAGAAAGCGATGTCCTCTCCGTCCCGTTAAAGTCCTATTATTAGTTGTCATGTTGCTTCGCGACACCGTGAAGCATGAAAATAATCCGACCACCATGAATGCTTGCGAATGCTTGCTGTTGACAAGCGTCCGTCAGATAGTTTACCATTTAGTTACCATGCTGGAAGGTCCGGTCTCGCTCGAAGCAGTCGGCAAGTCCGGCTCCCCCTCGCGAGTTATCCCTCCTGCCGTCCACGCCGATGCCTGTGCCCGAGCCTGCAAATTCAATCCGAAGGATCTCCCGCGGTTGTCATTAGCGATGATCTCCAGCCAGTATTCAGGAACCACGTTTAGACAGTCCCCTATCAAACTCCATTGCCAACCAGGAAATCCTCCCTGCTCTGCCACCCGAACGAACAGAAAAGATTAAAATTACCGAACGAAGCTGTTATGTTATTGAAAACAAAGGCCCGAATATTAGAAAAATGGACTAACCCGTTATGTTTATGAAAACAATAAACTTATCTCGATATATCTGCTAAATATCTGGAATCAAATCACTTATGCAAGCGTGGAAACCAAGACCGCAGCCCCAGGGGAGAAGGTTGCGAGCGGAGCGAGTCGCGATGGAGGGCGGATGAGGGGTCTCGTAACCGTTCAGGTGGACTTTTACGTGACCCCGGTCTTCAGGACAAAATCGCAGTGTGGCCGGGTGTACAGGCGAGTTTGACGCGCACGGGCGGCAGCCTATTCCGCGCGCAAGACGTCCACCGGATTCACGCGAGCGGCGCGGCGGGAAGGGAGGTAGCTCGCGAGCGCGGCCGTGGCCATGAGACCGGCCGGGACGGCAATATAAGTAACGAGGTCGGTTGGCTTCACTCCGAAGAGCAGCGAAGACATAAAACGCATCAGTACCAGGGAACCTGCCAGGCCGCAGACGACGCCGGCGCCGGTCAACCACAAAGCATGGCGAACAAACATTCTCGTCAGTTCGTGCTGCTGTGCGCCGAGTGCCATGCGAATGCCAATCTCCCGCCTGCGCTGCGATACTGAATAAGCGATCACGCCGTACAGCCCCACCATACCCAGTAGCAGGGCCATGCCGCCTGCCAGTGCCAGCATGACCAGCGTGAACGAAGTGCGCGCCATCGATTTGCGGTAGTAGTACGCAAGCGTGTGGACACTCGAAAGCGGGAGATTCGGATCTTGAGACCACACCGTTTGCCGGACTTCATTCATCAAACTTTGCGAGCCGGCCAGCGGGCTGCGCATGGCGAACGAGACGTCACGCTGCACTTCGACCGGGTCCTCTTCAAAGTGCGCCCTCAGGATGGGCCAGTAAACGGACGGAGGGGCGGGCTGATCCATGCCGTCGTCGTGAACATTACCTACCACGCCCACAATCTCGCGCCAATCGTCTTTGGGGCCTGGCCGGATTTGCTTTCCGAGCGCGCTCGCCGGATCGTGCCAAGTCGCGCGCGCGACGTTTTCTGAGACGATGGCCACGGGAAGCTTGTTGTAAATATCGCTCCAGGTGAGATCGCGGCCGGCAATGAGAGGAATCCCCATGGTCTTGAAGAACCCGGGGGAAATGAACCTGTACCGGCGAAGTGGAGGGAGTTGGCCGCGGGCATAAGTCTTGTCTCTGGCGTAGACCACATCTTCCGAATAATTTCCGTCCATGGGAACACCGCTAGAGATGGCCGCGGACGTAACGCCGGGAAGCGCCTTGATCTTCTGCAAGATATCCTGCTCCATGCGGATTACGTTTTCGGGCGCCTTCACATCCGTATCAGGAACGAAGAGGCGGAAGGTTTGCAATCCGGCAGGAGCAACGAATCCCGGCTGCACTTGGGTCAATGCGTGGAAGGTGCGGATCATCAGCCCCGAGCTGATCAGCAGGACGAGCGCTAATGCCACCTGCGCGATCACCAGGCCGCTCCTGGCCCGCCGCCGCCCGCGGCTCTGGCTCAGCGACCGTCCTGCCTCGCGTAACCCGGTTACCAGGCGCGCGCCCGCATACTTCAGCACCGGAATCGACCCAAACAGAAGGCTTGCGACGAGCGAGACGGCCAGCGTGAACAGCAACACGGTTCCATCGATCCGGATTTCGTTTAGCCGTGGCACACTCGTTGGGGCCATGGCCAGCAGCACGCGCAAAGCTCCGTCAGCGATGCCCAGACCAAGTACGCCGCCCAAGAGCGCCAGAACGAGGCTTTCGAGCAAGAGCTCGCCAGCGATGCGCGTGCGCGTGGCGCCTAGCGCGGCACGGATCGCCAACTCCTGCTGGCGTCCTTCGGCTCGGACCAAAAGCAGGTTGGCGACGTTCGCGCAGGCGATGAGCAGAACCAAGCCAATGCCTCCCATTAACACCCACAACAGTTTGCTCACGTCGCCTACGACATCTTGCTTGAGCGTCCGGACGCGCGGTCCCAGGCGCGCGTTTTGAAATAGCTTCACGCTAAATCCCGGCGGCGGCGGGAAAGTTCTCAGTACGATCGGGATCATTCGCGCCACATCGGCGTTGGCTTGCGCCAGGGTGACGCCAGGCTTGAGACGGGCTATGGCTTGATCACTGAAGTTACCCAGATACGTCGTGGCGCGGTCAATTTTTAACGGCAGGATTAATGGCGGAATTGGGCCATCCAGGAAGGTGAAGGTTTGCGGAAGCACGCCGATGATCTGCCGGGGCTTTCCGTCCACATCGAGCGTTTTCCCGACCACCGAGCGATCGCCTCCGAACTTCGTCCGCCAGTAGCCATACGTCAGCATCACGGTTTCGGGGCTGCCCGGCAAATCGTCGCTGCGCGTGAACCAGCGCCCCAGCAGGGGCCGTATCCCGAGATTGGAAAGCACGCCATCCGTCACGTCTAAGGCATGCACGTGTTCGGGCGCTCCTCTTCCGGTTACGTTCACCGAATCGCCACCATAAAGGCCAATATCCTGAAAGGCGTGGCTTTGCTCGCGATAGACGAAGTACATGGATCGACATGCCCCTACATCATCGAGGCCGAAGCCGGGAGCGGTAGTTGAAACGTTTACCAGTTCCTCTGGGTGAGGGTAAGGCAGGGGCTTGAGGAGCACGCCTTCGACAATGCTGAAGATCGCCGTATTCGCTCCTATGCCCAAGGCGATCGTAACCAGCGCGATGGCCGTGAACATTGGTGTGCGGCCAAAGCGCCGCAGAACCTGCCGGAGTTGACTGGTGAAGGATTTCATGAGCTTACCTCCCGTGGCCGGATGAAGTGCTCGTTGTAGCAGATGGGTGAAGCCCTATGGGTCTTAACCTAAGGCTCTCGACCTGCCTGTTGCCCGGAGGGCAACACCGTGAGTAGCCGTAGGTGAAACCTACGGAAACAGAGCGAACGACGGGAAAAGCAGCAACTCCGCAGGGGTTGACCCGGAGGTACAATCGTCGCGTGTCGACCTTCACCGCCGTCGCTTATCACATTGTCTTTTCCACCAAAGATCGTGCCCCAGTTCTCCTCCGCCCGGACGGCCGCTCGGACTTGTTTCGCTACATCCGCGGAATCATCGAAAACCGTGACGGGCATCTTTATCGGATCAACGGAGTGAAGGATCACCTGCACATTCTTACCAGCTTGCATCCTACCGTCAGCCTGGCCGATTTTGTTAAAGACATCAAGACCGGTTCGGCGCGCTGGATCAAGCAGAACCGAGTCTTCCCAGGGCTCTCGCAGGCAGGAGGGCTACAGCGCGTTTACCTGTTCGAAGCAGGATTTGCCGGGCCTTATCGAGTACATCAAACGACAACAGGAGCACCACCGCAAGACGACCTTCGAAGAGGAATACTGCAAACTGCTGGCTGACGCCGGGATCGAATTCGATGAACGCTATCTATTCTGAGAAGCTGTACGGCCCCTTCAGGGTCGCATCCTGATGGTGCATCTGTTTCCGTAGGTTTCACCTACGCATTCACGGCGCGGCCCCTGTCGGGGCCGGAACAACAGACACTGAACAGACCAGCCGGGCCATCTGCAAGATTAGGTTAACGCTCATGGGGCGACAGCCCTGGGTTGGTCGGAGACCCCGAAGATTAATACGCTAGCGTTGAACGAAAGTTCCGAAGAATTCGACGGAACAGCCGCTCATATCGCTCCCGCGACACCCGCCTTTATTGGGAATTTCAGCCAGTCGTGTCTCGAAACCATCCGAAATGGGCCAAAAACGAGCCGCAGAGTTACAAGGCAACACTGCGCTACCTCCGCCCTGTGATCGCCCGGGGTCTCAGCGCCCAAATCCGAGGGGCGATTGCAATCTGGGGCTGTCGGGTGTATGTTAGCGGGCAGGTGGAAGGTTCATAACGGGAGTTCCGGATGAGGGAGTTTTTCGTCAAACCTGTTACAGATTACTCACGTATTTGCGCTAACTGAGCGCTGTCGGCGGGATCCGAGGTTTTTTCCGGAATTCGGAAAAGGGGCAGCGTTAAGCAACCATCCTTCACTACTACTATTCTACATGAGAATTGTGAGCAGGGGCGCGGCGTGCCGCGCCTATAAACGAATGCGCCTGAGCCAGCCGGAAGTAGAGAGCCGGCGTCGGGAGGAGATATGGAAAATCACAAGGGATTTCTGCGCGTTTCGGGAAGCGTGGTTCTTTTGTTCATGGCGCTTGGGCTGGCCGCAGCCCCAGCTTGGGCACAAACCACGGTCAATACTGATTGGATAGACGGGGACGGCAACTGGACCACCGCAGCCAACTGGAGTTGCAACTGCGTTCCCAACAACAACTCAACGAACGTGTTTAATGTAACCGTACCCGAGGGTGACGCTGCCATCCACACGGGCATTACCGTCAACAGTCTTTCCACGGGGGCTAACGGAGAAGTCGACAGCTTTTTCTCCTCGTCAACCGTCACGGGTAACCTGACGAACGATGGCACTATGGAAACAGACTTCAATCTGTGGACGGTGGATGGAACGTTCGCGAACAATGGAACCCTGACTCTGCTGGCCGCGACCGTCGTGAATGCCCCCGCCCTCACAAACGGAGGGTCAATTTCTATCTTCCCTGGCAGCGGGATTGATGTCAGCGGCGACCTGGCGAACGCGGGCGGCATTGAGGTTCAAGGGGGCGGTACCCAATCGAGCAATCTAGACGTGGGTGGAAACCTCTTAGCGAGCGGCAACATCACCGCCTCAGGCGCTCCGCCCGGGGCAGGTCAGGTGAGCGTTGGCGGTAACCTGGTCGTCGTCAGCGGCGGCAGTGTGGATGTCGGAGGTGCCGGCTCGGTGTATGTAACCGGCAACGCCACTAATGCCGGGAGTATTGAGCTGGCTGGGGGCAGCGATGACGTCCAACCCGGAGCTCTCTCCACCACTAACTTCACCAACACTGGAACTGTTACTATGGACCCCGCCATACAAGGGTTCCCGTCCTACGACGGCGGCTCACTCGGAGCTTCCGGCGCCTACACGCAGACCGCAGGCAGCACGGAGGTGAATGGCACGCTGGGGGCGACGAGTGTGGTTATCAGCGGCGGGAAGGTTTCTGGCAGCGGGACCATTGATGCAGTCACTTACACGCAAACGGCCGGCTCTACGGATGTGGATGGCACATTAATTGCCCATGCTGTGAACATCGAAGGCGGAACGCTTTCCGGCAGCGGGACGATTAAAGGAAACGTGGTCAACGATGCCATCGTTTCTCCCGGCGATCCCGCCACGCTGACGATCAATGGCGGCTACACTCAGAAGGCCGATGGTACGCTAGTGATCGATATCGCCGGCGCCACGGATTACAGCATTCTTGACGTTAGCGGCGAGGCTTCGCTTGACGGCGCGGTAGATTTCGACTTTCTGAATGGCTACGTCCCGGGCGCAAACACCGACTTTGCCTTTCTGGAAGCGGGAAGTGTGGCGGGCGACTTCAGCGCGCTCGATGTTATGGGCATCAACTGCCCAAGCTGCAAGTTTAATCTGAGTACGCTCAGCCTTGATACCGGCGATACACCGCCTACGTTCGGCAGCCCCGTGCCGGAGCCAGGGATGCTGATCCTGTTCGGCACCGGCTTGCTTGGCCTGGTTGCATTGCTGCTCAAGCAGCGGATCCGGACCGACACAGCGGGGTAGCGCAGCGCGCCCTTCGGCCGCAGCCAAACCAGATGCAACACCACGCTAAGTGTGGTTTCCTATGCTAGGGGAGGGCCTTTATGCCCCTCCCGCGGGAGCACCACTGGCGTGCTGCCCTACCCGCGCCGCATCGGTCGCCGCGCAGCGCCGGTGACGGGGTCGAGTGCGACGAACTCTGCACGTGGATTTGGGGACGCCTTGGGTCGCCCTTTCAGGGCTTGTTTTCGCAAGTCAGATTCGGTTCCCTGGGCCCTGCCCAGGGCTGTGATAGAGCGGCCCTTCGGGCCTCCGAAGATTAATACGTTAGCGTTGAACGAAAGGGTCCGAAAAAATCAGACACTACACTGCAAGTGTCTGTGCCACCCCGGCCCTGAAGAAAAGCCGCAGACTTCGAAAGGCACGAAGTCTGCGCTACCCCACTAGGCGCGTTGGCGTACGCCGTGCAAGAAAGCTCCTAAACCGATCGCTTCACCTAACCCGAACAGCAGCCACTCGTAGGGATGGGGCAAGCGCCCCGCCACAATGATCTTGTAATCCCAGGTGAAGGAAAGTAAGATCACGGCGCCGCCGAGCAGGATGCCAGCCCAATGACCGGCGCTCAATTGCACCGGCCGGCCGCAAGCCTGCCGCCGCAAGACCAAGACGCCGGCTCCAATCATAGAGAGAGAAACAATTACCGGCGCCAGCACCGGCGCGCTCCAGGGTACGGGAAGCAGAAACAGCAGGTCCCAAGTGAGCAGGGAAACGGGCCAGCCAATCAGTAGCTTCAGGAATCCGTAGAAGGCGATATCCCAAACGCCAAAAGCAATCACGAAGGCCGCAATCATACTCGTCCCGTCGGTCCCCACAGCGCCAGCAACCGCCGCGATCATGATCAGGGTGGCGGCTTCGCGCGGAATCTCGATCCTCAGGAGCTTCCAGAGCTGTCCGTGGTTCGCGGATCGAAGTTCGACGGGCGTCGGAATCGGGAACAAGGCTTCAGGCGGGTACTGAGCATAGTAGCTCAGGCGGGCCGGTTCGCTGATCGTGCGCAGATAGACCACCACCGCGGCCTCCACATAGCCAAAAGAAAGGCCGAATAGCGCGAGCAGTATTACGATTCGTTTCCAACTACGTGGTACGGGCGTTGCCATCCGGGTTGCTTCCCTTTAATGCCACGGTTTGGGGTTCGTAGCGCAGGGCTTCAGCCCGGCATGTGCCGACCTAAAGGTCGGCGCTACACGGCGGGCGCGAAAGAAGAATTGAAACGCGGTTCTGCCCGGCGTATGATTTCTTATTCGCAAGCCAAGGAGCCTTACCCTGCCGCCGCGGAACGATTTGCGGCCAGCTTTCAGCAATCAGGCATCATTGGTGGCAACGGTCAGCGCTTTCGGCTCACTGTGGGCCTTTTTACCACATGAAAGCCCAAGGCCAATTCAAAAGCGAATTGACCGTGGCTACCACTCACGGAAATACAAGGAGCAACTTATGATCACTTCTCGCAGGCGCATCTGCGCAATTGCGTTGATTGCGCTCGGCGCATACTCAGTTTGCGGACAACCGGCGGCGTATGGACAAGCCGGCTCCGAAATCCAGCTCACCGTCGATGCGACGCAAGCGCCCATGAGGATCATTCACACCCACATGGTTATGGCCGTACAACCGGGACCGCTGACCCTCTATTATCCCAAGTGGATACCTGGCGAGCACGCGCCGGACGGCCCCGAGGTCAATCTGGTAGGAATGAAGTTCACCGGCAACGGCAATACGATCGCCTGGAGACGTGACTTGGTTGATATGTTCGAATTCCACCTCGATATTCCGCAGGGCGTCACGAATCTCGACGTCCGGCTCGACTACATCGAGCCGGAGGCCGAATCCGGCTTCAGCGCCGGGGCTTCCGCCACCGATAAGCTTGTGGTCATCAGTTGGAACCAGAATCTATTGTATCCGGGCGGGCGGCGCGCTCAGGACATCACGTATCGCGCCACGCTCCACCTCCCATCCGGCTGGACATTTGGCACGGCGCTGCCCGTGGCCGGGCAGTCAGGAAATGAGATCCAGTTCCAGCCGGTTTCGCTCAATCGTCTGGTGGATTCGCCGGTGCTGGCGGGCCAATACCTGCGCATCTTCAACGTCACGCCTCCGGGAGAAACCATCCATCACGAGATTGACGTGGCGGCGGATACTGAAGCCGCTCTCGATATGCCCTCCGACGTCCAGCAGGACTTCACGAACGTGGTGGCACAGACGGGCTCGCTCTTTGGTGCGCGCCATTACCGCGACTATCATTTTCTGCTGACGCTGAGCGATCACGTGGCGCACTTCGGGCTGGAGCATCACGAATCCGATGACAGCCGCGCCGATTTGAACTCCTTGATCAATCCCATGACCCGGCAGTTCCTGGGGCTCTTGCTGCCTCACGAGTTCGTGCACTCGTGGAACGGCAAATTCCGCCGTCCCGCTGACCTGAGCCCGCCCTATTACGATCAACCCCAAAAGACAGACCTTCTCTGGGTCTATGAAGGTCTCACTGATTATCTTGGTCCGTTGCTCGCGGTACGGAGCGGATTGTGGTCTCCTCGGCAGTACCGTGGATACCTGGCGTCGATCGCCGCGATGCTTGGGCCCGGCCGCCCAGGGCGCACGTGGCGGCCCTTGCAGGATACGGCGGATGACGCGCAAATTCTTTATTTCGCGCCTGACGAATGGGTCAATTGGCGCCGCAGCACGGACTACTATGAAGAAGGCGACCTGATGTGGCTCGACGTCAACACCAAAATTCGTGAGCTCACGCGCGGGAAGAAGTCGCTCGAGGATTTCTGTCGTAGCTTTTATGGAGGCCCTAACCTGGGACCCCAGCTCAAAACATACAATTTTGATGATGTCGTCAGCACGCTCAACCAGGTCGCTCCTTACGATTGGGCGTCGTTCTTCCGGAACTGGCTCGACCGCACCACACCGCAGGCGCCCGTTGAAGGCCTGGAAGCGGCGGGATGGAAGCTGGTCTTCAATAGCCAGGAATCGCCCATGGAGAGCGCTCAAGAGGAATATCGCCATAGCATTAATGCTGCCTACTCCATCGGCCTTGTCGTGGGAAACGACGGCGTCATTGACGATTCCATTGTCGGTAAGGCGGCTTATAACGCGGGTATTGCTGCGGGAATGAGGCTCGTTGCAGTGAACGGGCAGGCTTTCAGCGCGGACGTTCTTCACCAAGCCCTGAAAGCCGGCGCCACCAGCACGCAGCCTCTGAACCTGCTCATCGAAAATGATGACTACTTTCAGACCTTCAGCCTGGATTATCACGGCGGAGAGCAGTATCCACATCTGGAGCGGGAGCCGGACAGGCCGGACCTGCTGGATAAAATCTCGCAGCCGCTGCCGGTGAAGTCGTCGGCCGCGCGGCGATGGCATTTCATCACCATCAGCAAATAGCCGCGGTGAACCCGTGTGTGCAGTTTCTACATTTTGGGACGTGGCGGATTGTGCTTTTTAAAGGGGGCCGCTTGGGTCGCGCCCCGGATCTCGCAGATTTGGAGGCCCGAAGGGCCGTTCTATCACAGCCCTGGGGCAACGCCCAGGGAATCGAGTCTGCCTTGCGCAACGAGCCCTGAAGGGGCGTCCCACAGCCCCCGCGATTCCACGTGTGGCCATGGGCCACCGACGATGGCACGCCCCTTCAGGGCTTCGGTTGTAGAGAAAGTACCATGCCTTTAACCCAGGCCGGCTGGCCAGGGCTGTGATAGAGCGCCGCTTCGCGGCTCGGAATATAGCCGCTGAAAGCTGATGGCTGATCGCTGAAAGCTGCTGTCTCTCATGAAAATTGGCATCACATGTTATCCCACCTACGGTGGAAGCGGCGTCGTGGCTACCGAGCTGGGCATCGAGCTGGCAGCGCGCGGCTACGACGTTCATTTCATCAGCTACGCCGTGCCGGTCCGGATGTCTTCGGTCTCGGACCGCATTCACTTCCACGAAGTGGAAGTGATGAATTATCCGCTTTTCGACCACCCACCTTACACGCTGGCGCTGGCAACGAAGATGTACAACGTGGCCGTGAATGAATCTTTGGACCTGCTGCACGTGCATTACGCAATTCCGCACTCGGTGAGCGCCTATCTGGCGCGCGCCATGCTTAAACCCCGCCGGCTGCCGTTCGTCACCACGCTGCACGGCACCGATATCACACTGGTGGGTACGGACCGCTCCTATCTTCCCATCACGCGATTCTCGATTGAGGAGAGCGATGCAGTGACCGCGATCTCCGATTACCTGCGGAATGTCACGCGCGCGGAGCTGGAGGTGCAAAAAGCGGTGCAAGTCATCCCGAACTTCGTCAACTGCGACGTCTTTCAGCCCGCCGACGGCGAATGCCGGCGGGACGACTTTGCCACTGCTGACGAGCGTATTCTCGCGCACCTTTCCAACTTCCGCCCCGTCAAGCGCGTTCCGGACGTTATCGACGTTTTTGCCCTGGTGCGGCGGGAGATTCCGGCCAAGCTGTTGATGATTGGCGACGGTCCCGAGCGCACGGTCGCCGAATGGCTAGTGCGCGACAAGGGACTTAGCCGGGACGTGATCTTTCTCGGTAAGCAGAACCAGGTGCAGGACCTTCTCAATTGTGCTGATGTCCTGCTGCTTCCCAGTGAAATCGAGTCGTTCGGCCTCGCGGCGCTGGAAGGCATGGCGAGCGGCGTGCCAGCCGTCTGCTCGCGCGTGGGAGGGCTGCCCGAGGTGATCCGCGATGGGGTGGATGGATTTCTAGTGACCCCGCACGACGTCCATGCCATGGCAGCGCGCGCCCTCGAGATTCTTACGGACCCGGCAAAGCGCGAGGCCATGGGCCGTGCGGCACGCCAGCAGGCGTTGGATAACTTTTGCAGCGAGAAGATCATTCCCCTTTACGAGCAGCTCTACCGCCAAGTCCTCGAAAATGAATAAAGGGCTAGCCGTGGTCGGTGCTGTTCTGACCACGGATCTTGGATGATCCTACACAGATATGTCCAACCTCCGTCGGCTCCGCGTAACAGACCGCATTTTCTTCGTAACAGTCAATCTCCGCCGTGGCGTCGGAACTTTTAGCGCATCTGAATACCCACTCATGATCCAAGTTCTTGACCGCTCGCGTCGCAGGCTCGGCTTTCTGCTTTGCGGCTATGTGCTTATGCCCGACCACTGGCACGCCTTGATCTGGGCGAGCCATCCGCTAACTATTTCGGAGGTGATTCACGATGTAAAGAAGGTTTCCGCGCTCCGGCTGCACGAGAGCCGCGCATCGAGCGGTCCACTCTGGCAGCGTCAGTTTTGGGATCGGTTTGTCCGTCATGCGAAGGAGTTCGGTGACCGCTTAGACTACATGCATCTTAACCCGGTCCAAAAAAGTCTCGTGAGCCGCCCGGAGGACTGGAAGTGGTCGAGCTACAACAATTTTTCACTCGACAAGCGGGTGGTGGTGGAGTGCCCCACTCGGATCGATTATGTTCGGCTCCCGGAGGGATATCGGGGGTAATTCGTGAAAAGCCTGCGGTCAGGAAATGCGGGGAGGGTAGCGGCTACCGGTTAGGCGGCATGGGGCTCAGCAATATACACGGCGAGCACGCATACGACGCCGGCGGTCATCAGTGCGCAGAGGCCAGTGACCGCTGCGTAACCGAAGCTCTGATAGAGCATCCCCCCCACGAAGGCGGCCGCCCCGATTCCCGTCTGAGATGAGGCGCCCCGCGCCGCCATAAATGATCCGCGCTGCGAATCAGGGACGAGTTCCGTCATCAGCGCGGTGAGGGGTCCCTGCCTTAGAGCCGCTCCCAGGCTGGTCAGACCGAAGATGGCTAATAGAGCAAGACCCCAGGGGAAGAATGGCATCAGGGCGACTGAAATCGCCATGACCGTGCAGCCCGTCATCGCCATTTTCCGTTTGCCAATGCGATCCGAAAGCGCGCCTCCCAGGGGCGCACCCGCCACCGCGACCACCCCGGCAAGCATAAAAATCCAGCCGATACCGCGCGTGCCTAATCCAAACCGGCTGTTCAGCCATTCGCCGATATAGGTCATAAATCCGGTGAGGCCGCCGGACACGAGGAAAGCGATTCCGATTCCGGCGAGCAGATCGCGGCGAGCAGCGAACGCCCGGAAAGCCTCGACGGAGCGGCGCAGTTTATGGGGCGCGCGCTGGCCGGGACGGTGGTCTTCGCGTAAAGCCAGTGAAAAACATGCGGCAACGAAAGCTAAACCCGCAAAAAACAGAAACGAGCTTCGCCATCCAAACAGGTAGGCGATCTGGGCGCCGGCGGGAACACCGATGATGGGAGCCGCGAAATAAGCGATCGAAATCCATCCGATGGCGCGGCCGCGGATTTTGTAATTGAAGCTGTCACCCGCGTAGGCGATCGAGCAAGTGGCAATCGCCCCCGCCGCGGCGCCCGTGAGCGCCCGCGCTACCATCAGCTCCGGAAACGTGCGAGTGCTCGCAGCCATCCACGACGCCAGCGCGAAAAGCGACGCGCCGCCCAGCAGAAAACGCCGCCGGCCATAATGGTCAGAAAGGGTTCCGGAAAGAAAGCCGGAAGTCGCCGCCGCGGCTGAATAGACCACCACCAGCAGTCCCGCGACGGCGACCGTAACGTGAAATGCGTGAACCAGAACCGGCAGCAGCGCCGCCAGCATCTGGTTGTCTGCCAGTCCAAGGAAAAGCAAGAGGAAGAGATTAGCGATCACTAAGGGGTCGAGGGCGAGGCGTGGCGGGATGGCAGTGCTTGATGGCAGCGTTTTGATTCTGTGCCCTCTAAGGAAGTCGAAAGTCAGAAGTCAGGAGTCAGAAGTGAAACTCAAAGCTCGAAAGCCTCCCCGATTCCCGAGTCCGCTACCTTTCGTCTCTTCCCCCAATCTCCTCTTCAAAATGATGAAGGTCGAGCCGAATGGCGGCGTTATCGGACATGTCCATAACACTGGCCGCCGCAATTCCGATAGCAACCGCCAGCGCATCGCTGATTTCGCTTCGAGTCAGCCCTAGCTCGAGCGCTTTCTTAATGTGGCCGTCGAGGCACCCTTCGCATTTAGCCACCGCCGAGGCCGCAATAGCAATGAGCTCCTTGGTTTTCAGATCCAGGGCTGAGGGAGTGTAGTAGCTCTCCTTATAAAACTTCAAGTAGATATCCCGAAGCCTGGGCTCAATCATGCTCATGGAAGGGGGTTTTCTTCTCTTCTGCTTCTGTTCTTGCTCTGCCATGCTCAGCTTGTCTCCTCGAAATTCCAGCGAAGAAGCCGCATCACCCGCCGGGCGCCTCGAACGGCAACAAGGATATTAGCACAACATAAGACGGAGGCCGTGACGGGTAAGTTACCCGGCGCTTTCTTGGCACGAAAAAGGCGCCGGCAGGGCAAGGTGCTCCTAATCCGTCGATAACCGAAGGTGATGTGGGGGGACGGCTTGCCGTCCCCTTGATTGCCGCCCGGGAAGGCGAGGCTAGGACAAGCCCTACCCCTATAGCCACGAAAACAGGGTCCATCGGGAAAGGCAAAACACAGCGCCGGCTGGGTTGCCGCCAGAAATTTGCTGCGAGCATCCAAGATATTTTCCAAAATGCCGACAAGGGTAACGAAACTGTTGCGTCCGGCTGCGCATTTTTGCGAAGTTCGCCAGATTAAGAGGCCGGGCGTAGCGCCGCCGTCCCGGCGCTACCCACGTTGCCGAGGGCTAGTAGAGGCGGCATGAAGCCGCCTCTACGCACCCGAAACTGAGGGGCTACGAAGGCCTCGAGAATGCAGTTGAACCGAGGCTCAGTCTGGCGTATGCTTCAGGAATCTCAGTAAAACGAGCCTAGCGATGAATTCGGGGTTTTGGGGACCGGCGCCAGTCGGGGGCATTCCTTTCCCTGAAGGCGGGTGTGTCCCGGAATTCCAATCTGCCCTACCATCCGAGGAGGGACTATGAACGCCCGCTA
>JASHOS010000241.1 GCA_030040995.1 Terriglobia bacterium
CGGCTTGCCGTCCCCTTGATTACCATCCCGAGAATCAACCAGGGTAGGGCAAGCCCTACCCCGACGCTGCGCACCTCCAAGGCGGATGCCCCTCTCATACTTTGCCCGTGGCGAGATGGCGCATATGACGTTTGGCGCCACGCGCGCGTTCGGTGAGATAGACTCCGGCGAGAATCACGCCACCACCGACGACGGTACTTGAAGAGATCCGCTCGCTGAGCAGCCATATGCCCAGCAGGGCAGCCATAACCGGCTGAAGATAAGAAAACGACGCCACGGTCGAGGCGGTCAGTTCCTGCAGCGCGAATCCAAAAATCAAGTAGGCGACCAGAGATCCAAAGAGAACCATGAATCCCAGCCCCAGCCACGCTTGGACTGGAACTTGACGCCATGCCACCCGAGCGGTGGCCGGCGCGCAAAAGGGAATCAGCAGAATGGCGCCGAGGCCAAAAACAAGGGCGTTCAAGGTGAGCGTATCGTAAAGATGGGCCACTTCTTTCATGAGGATCGTATACCAGGCGAAAACTGCTCCGGCGGCAATCATCATGGCGTCGCCCGTCCAGTGCGCCGTGCTGGCGCGTCCCGGCTTTTCGAGGAGCAACACCGCGACTCCCGTAAAACAGACCGCCATGCCCGCGAGTTTTTGCAGCGTGAACGTCTCGACGCGAAGACAACCGGCGAGCAGAAGAACCATGACAGGACCGATGGCCTGGATCAGTCCGGCATGGGTGACGGAAGTGCGAGCCAGGCCGCCTATGTAAAACACCTGATTGAGCGTGATGCCGTTCAGAGCCATCAATCCGAGAATCAGCCATTGGCGCTTTGAGGGTCTCTGTTGAGGGAAGCCGCGGTAGGCAAGGTAGAGAATCCAATACAGCGCCGCGGCTGCCGCCATGCGCAATTGCGCCAGAGCCAGGGCACTGAAGCCTGTCAGCGCCACCTTTCCTGCCACGATATTCCCTGCCCAAAAGAAGGTGGTGAGCAGCATTAAGCTCCCCGCAAAAACCTTATTTCGTGAATCCGCGTTTTCGGACAGTTCGGGCATAACCGCAAGAATATCAAAAAGCGCCCGTGCCCGGCCGCCGCACCGGCACATCGCCCCGAAATTTTCCTGCGTGTATTTCCTAAGAAGGTGTGGAAGAATTAATGGCGACTGTCACGCTGAGCCGATTCGCTCCTCTTCGAGTCGCTCTAAGCGAAGAGGCTCACGGTAAACTCCACGAAGCATCCCTGTATTTTTCAAACCAAGCAAATACAAGAACTCTTTGTCGCCTGCGGTTCCTCAGAACGACATTGAAGGGGCTCTGTTCCTGGAAGCTGCAAATGCAAACTGCAGATAGACAAACGACGGTCGTTACCGGGCGTTTGCGCCTTGGAAAGTTGACTCTTTGTTGCGTCTAGGGCTTGGGCGTTACTTGCTCTGTCTTCTTCAGATTTCTCCCGCTCGCGATAGGATCGGGCTTCCTTGCGAAGCCGCTTCGCAACACAGTCGTAACGTGCAGCCTGATTCTGCGCCATTAGATTTTTTACGTATGGCCCGCTTCGGTAAGCCGCGGCGGCCTTTTCATATGCGTCCGCTTGAGCGTCCAGTGCGTCCGCCTTTGCCTTGTAGTAAGCCGCGACAGCCGCGTGATTTTCCCGCCCTTTCGCTGTTTCAAGATCAGACTTTGGGTTTTTGCGATGGTGAATCCACTCCGGCATATGCACGCCCCAGGCCGTGCTTGAAAACGCCAGAGTCATCATCAAAAGCGTTCGACAGGCGATTCTCGTAGACATCGAAAAGCTCCTTTCTTGCAGGCCACTGAGTCATTTCTTCAAGTGCCCTTCAGCCTTGCGTAGCCTCTAGCCCGCATTTCTCACCAGTGTTGGTTTTGGGCGAGAAAGCCAGGCCAGCGAACCTCACTTTTTCCGGTCCTGCTTTGAGGCTTCTCCGAACCATGATGATAGAAAGGTATCCGACGCTATGTGAAAAAGGCATGAAGACGGCTTAGGTTTTTGAGAATGCGACGCGCGGACTGGTCCCTATCCCTCGGATACTCTTCGTCGCAGAACCAACCCGAGTAAGGAGCAGATTAGCCAAGCGCCGAATCGTGCTATCCCGTTAGGAAGGGCCGGGTCGCTCTCTCCTTCAGCGGGTGCTGTCCTGGTCGTCCGCGTCGAGGAGCGCGAGGCGCGCGGGCTCACGTGCGGTCTGCTGGACGGTGCGCGCGCAGTGGAAGTTGTTGGGGTCCGTCGCGGTGAGGCCCGGACACGCAGCATTAACCTTGATGCGTGTCGGACTCGAGGTCCAAGGGGAAGGCGAGCGTGATCGCGCGGAGCGCTGTCTTCGACGGGGAGTAGGCGGCGCCGAACATCGAGCGGTGCGGATTCGCCGGGTCCGCGTTTAATGTCAGCGAGCCGAAGGAGCTCGATATGTTGACGATATGTAGCGCCGACTCACCACGGAGATCCATCCCGTGTATGGGCGGTGCATGGTTCATCTACCGGTGACAGCCAACAATCACCTTCGGGCTCTTTCGTTATCGAAGCAGCTCGGCCAGGGCGAGTGCGGCCTAGGCCGCCACCCCGGCCATTTTGCGAAGACGATCATTCGCGAAATACTGTGCCCGACCTTCTTCGACAGCCTGCAGAACGAGGCCAGCGACGAATTCGGACCTGTAGCCCTCGGCGTAATGCGCCGAGGGTCCGCCGCCTGCTGGATTGCCCATCCTGTTCTTGCCGAAGTTCGTCGCCGTGATGTCTGGATAGACTTCGCTGACGACGATGCGGTCCTTTTCCAACTCGGCGCGTGCGGTGAGGCTAAAGCCAAGAAGCGCCCGCTTTGACGACGAGTAAACACTGTATTGCGGAACAGTCATGAAAGCAGTTCCCGAGTTGATGTTTACGATGCTTCCGCCTCCTTGCGCCCGCATCACCGGAATCACAGCCTGCATTGCCACAATTGGTCCCAGGACATTGAGATGGAAGATTTCGTCAAAAAGTGCAGGTTCGATCTCCTCTATTGCCGCCGCATAACTACGGCCTGCATTGTTTACGAGACCGTCGATCCGGCCGTAATGCTGGTGCACAGCGCCTACGCCTTCCCGCACTCGGTCAAACTGCGTCATGTCTACCGTGAACGGCAAGCTGCCTGGAAGTTTCTGCGCTAATTCTTTCAGCGCATCGGTGCTGCGAGCGAGAAGGGCGACTTTCGCGCCGCGATCAGACAGAGCGATCGCCGTCGACAACCCTATCCCCGACGAGGCGCCGGTCACAATGAATACGCGATCTTTGATTTCCATGGTTTGATCCTCCCAATTCTATTTTCACGAGCACTTGATTCGGTCCGGCCTGAGGCTGCGGAACGTCTTT
Source organism: Terriglobia bacterium (assembly GCA_030040995.1). Taxonomy (GTDB): domain Bacteria; phylum Acidobacteriota; class Terriglobia; order UBA7540; family UBA7540; genus JASHON01. The sequence goes on from JASHOS010000241.1 coordinate 3,352, forward strand.
GACCTGCCAAGAATTGCTCACAGGGACGAACGACGGCAGCTTACATAAGAGTTCCTCCTAGCGCGATTTGATGCGAGCGCCTTCGCGGCCGGTGCATGATTTTCGATGCTAGCTTGGAGCGCCAATCGAAACGGTCGTGCTCGATAAGTGGCGCGGCTCCTGGTCTAGATCCTGTTTTACGACCTGCGAGGTGCCTCTAAGCGCGCATGATTCATTGACCGATAGTACCGGCATGCGTCACAGGTGCAGATCGATTGATGAGAAAAGCCAAGATGGTCGAATCTGCCTTCGCTTCCACATGCCCTTCACCTCTATGGACGAGTGAGTAAGATACTATGCGACGCCACATGAAAAAGGCATGAAAACACCTCAGTTTTTTGAGAATGCGACGCGCGGACTCATCCATATCCGTCGGATACTCTTCGTCGCAGAACCAAGTAGAGCAAGGCGGCAGATTGGCTAAGCGCCGAATCGCGCTATCCCCTGGGCAGGGCGGGCTCGCTCTCTCGCTCAGCTAGTCCTCTTCGGGGTCGTCCGCATCAGGAACTGGCGCGGCGTTACGATCATCCGGGTCACGGAACCGATAGCCAAGCCAGGGTTCCGTAAGGAGAAATTGTGGGTGGGCAGGATCATCCTCGATCTTTCTGCGAAGAGCCTTGATGTAAGACCTCAGATATTCCGATTCGTTGCCATATTCGGGACCCCATATCGTCCGCAAGATTCTGGCATGTATGACCGGAACATTCTTGTGGTGCATCAGGAAGGCCAAGAGCTCAAACTCTTTGGGAGAGAGATGGATTGTTTTTCCGGCTTTGCGCAAGGTCCGCCGTTCCAAGTCGAGCTCCAGGTCACCAGCCCGGAGCACGGGAGACAAAAGCGCTCCCTCGGCGCCCGTTCGCCGGAGGAGCGCCCGCAGCCTTGCCTTCAATTCTGGAAGATGGAACGGCTTGCTTACGTAGTCATCAGCTCCGGCCTCCAAGGCGAGAACCTTATCGTCCTCGGCATCCCGCACCGTAAGCATTACAATTGCCGTCTGCGGCGCGACGGCGCGAATTCTGCGGCACGCCTCCACGCCGCCCAAGCCTGGCATGTTGATGTCGAGCAATACAATGTCAACGGGCCGCTCGCGAACGTATGCGAGGGCCTCGTCGGCATTTCGGACGGCATCGATGGAATAGCCGCTCGTCTTCAAAGACGTGCGCAATCCCAGCCGAAATGCGGGATCGTCGTCTACCACTAAAATGCTAGCTGCCTGCAGTGGCACGGTGGCACCCATTGCTATTGAGCCGGGACAATCTCAGATTGAAGACTACCGTTCCTGGGGAGGTACTCTTATCCAGCTCGAGGCTTCCCCCATGCGCAACGGCTATTTTTCGCGCAACGTAGAGGCCCAGGCCCGCGCCGGAAACCAAACCGCGGACGCTGGTTCCTCGATAAAATCGTTCGAAGACTCGATCCTGTTCCTGGAGCGCTATTGAACTTCCCTCATTCCCTACGCGGATGACGACGAATTGCCCTTCCACTTTAGTTCCGACTGTCACGGCGCTACCCGCAATCGAGTACTTGAAGGCATTATCGAGCAGTTGAGTTATAGCCAGATCGAGCAGTTCGCAATCTGCCAACGCCCGGCTACCCTGACCGGGCGAAGTTACCTGAACCTGGCGGTCACGAGACTGGGTAGCGTACCTGAGAACCGCGCCCTCGACCACGGCTTGAATGTTCGTATTCCTCATTCGGGGCTTAACTTCCTCCCTGTCCAGGCCAGCCATGCGAAGCAGGCGATTGGCAAGACTGCTCAACCTTGAGGCTTCGAGTTCGATCGTGCTGGCCAGTTCCAATTCTTCCGTGCCTAGCCGCTTCGATTCCCTCAGACCGCCCGCCACCGCCAGAATGGTCGCCAGCGGCGTCTTAAACTCGTGCGCCAGGGCGTCCAAAATGGCCGTGCGAAATACCTCAGCTTGGGCCGCCGCAGTCTCGTGGCTTGCCTTGCGGAAAGCTCGTGCTTGTTCCAACGCCGCTGCCGCAAATACGGACAAAGGTCCGGCGACCCAGTCCGAGTCCGGAAGGCCCTCGAAGCCGATGGCCCCGGTGACGGAACTCCCGGCGCGCAGACACCGGACTACGATGCCGAGATGTTCGTCATCTCCATCCTTGGCGAGCAAATAGGCAGTCCTGGTTCGCTCCGCAAGATCGCTTTGAGCCGTCCCGTCGATGTGAAGCTCTCCCGTATCTGCCCTGTAAAGGCACACAGTCGAAGGGGCAAAGCCGTCTCGAAAGGTTTTGAGCAGTAAGGCCGCATCCAGACGGTCAGGCTTCGCGAGCAGCAATTGCCGCGCTACGTCGTAGAGCTGTTCGAGATTGTAACTACGCCGCTGGGCCCGACCCGCCTCCCCGCGCAGTCGGCAAACGAGATGGGTGATGACCACGGCGACCACCCCAAACACGATGAAGGCGAGGACATTCAGGGGATCAACGATGCGCAGAGAAAAAATAGGAGGCAAAAAGAAAAGGTCCAGACAGACGGCGGAGATCATAGCGACCGAGGCGGACAGCGCGAATCCACCCTTCAACGACTGCCAGACGATGACCAGCAGGTACAGCAAGACGACCGTGGTGGCATTGAAGTGCAACCTAAAACCCGAGAAGGTCACACAGGCAATAGCCAGCACGCCCAGAGCGGCTTGTCCACATTTATGCAAGTAACGCTGCCTGTTCCTCGGCATGGCGACTCGATCCATGACCGCTCATCAACGCCGCGAGACCAACTCTCCGTTATCCGGAGGCAGCTGGGGCCCGGCCATATCAGGTCATGAGCAGCCAAGCCCCAGCGTTGTCAAGTCAAAAATCCAACCGCAGCGCCAGTTCTCCTGTGCGGTTTCCGCCGTATTGCGCCGTCTGCGCGGACTCCAGCACACCAAACGTGCTGGGGCTGCTGATGTCCGTGGCTGGGGGCGCAAAATTCGTGTGGTTTAGAACGTTCGTGAATGTAGCTTCGAAGCGCAGCCGCCAGTGCTCCTTAATGGGCCACACCTTCGCCAACCCGGCATTCACCGTGATCGTACCGGGCGCCTCCAGGATGCCGACGCCGGCATTCCCGATGCGCGCCGCACCCGCCGGTGTAGGCGCAAAAGAGTTCAGATTGAAGTAGTTGCCCGCCGTTTGATTTGCCGGAATTGGGTTACCCACCAGATCCGGACGGCAGATGGATCCCGCAGCCAACGGATTGGTATTGGTTTGATCGAGGCTGCAACTGATCGTTGGCGTCAAGTAAGGACCGGTTTGCAGCAGCGTCACAGTACTGAGACTCCAGCCACCGAGGATGCGATCGAGCGGCTTGGAAGAACTTAACCAGCGGCGGCCTCGGCCAAATGGCAAATCGTATATACCGGTTAAGAGAAAACGTTGGCGGGGCATACCGGCAACGTTGCCACGGTCTAACGGAATGTTGAAGCGGTTCACAACAGCGAGGCCGTAATTGGTCTCCCCGCCGAACCCAACTGGAGCATCGCCTTGAGCGTCGCTGATGTCATGAGCCCAGGTATAGTTTGCCTGGAGGGACAGCCCGTGGCTGGTCTTGTGTGTCGCCTCGAGTTGCAGACCCTGATAGTTCTGCAAGCCGAGATTCTCCGTGGAGTAGATGACTCCCCAGTTCTGAAACGGAGCTCGAGGATCAACCCACCCGCCGGGAGGTATGGTGTAGGGGATGGTACTGGGAGGTATCTGATTCAGGTTAACAGTGACATTCATACGATAGGTGTTCATACCCACATAACTTAGGCGCACAGCCGTTTCGGGAGAAAGCTCGCGCTCGAGGGTCACGTTCCATTGCGCGGACTGCGGATCGCGATAATAGGGGTTGGTGGCCTGTTCGATAGTTCCACCCCCGACCTGTACGAGTTGGTTCCCGGCCACTGTATTCGGGAATTGGATAAGTGGTTCGCCGTTAGTTCCGATTCCGTTCTGATAGGTGTGGACCGCCGCTTGCGGATTGCTTTCGTTGTTGTTCTGCAGTTGTCCCAGGTTAGTTACCGTAAAGATGCCGAAGCCAGCACGGACAACCGTGTTATCAGCTTTGAATGGGCGATACGCGATGCTGATGCGGGGATCGAAATCGCGAAGATATAGTTGCCGGAGACCTTGCGGAAAGCCCTCCTGGCTGTTGGACGCGACGGCCGTGCAAGGCAACGAAGCGGAAGGCACGTAGCCTTTATCAGCAGGAGCGGAAAGTCCCGGAAGCGCCGCATTACAGGCATTGAACGACTGCAAAAAGGCCGGAACCGGGCCGCCCAACTTCTGGTACAGGATGTCGTTCACAAGGACTGCATTTGTCTGCGGATTGAAGTTGGCCTGAATTCCGTTTTGGTCCACAAAAGGAGGAAGCAGTTCCCAGCGCAGGCCGGCATTCACCGTTAAATGACCGTTGACCCGCCATTCATCCTGGCCAAATAAGCTCGTTTGAAGAGCTCCGGCATCGTCTCGAGGACCGGTCACAGCAAAATAGGTGGTGTCTGGCAGGCCCAGCAGCAGGTCTCCGAAGGCGCTGCCCGTGAACACATTCTGATTGAAGGTAAACAAACCGAAATCGTCAGAAGGTGTTTCAATCTCGGGAACCGCGAAGCGCACCCAGCGAAGGTCCACTCCGGCCATAAAGGTATGCTGGTTCCAATTATGGGTGACGTTGTCGCTCAGCTCATTCGTGCTGGAAAGCGTGTTGCCCACAATGTCGCGGCCGATGGGCGTAAAGCCTGTGCCATCTGAGAAGTTGATACTCGGAAATCCGCCGGCGGTCGGCTGCGTAGAGAGATTAACGTCCTGAAATCCTAGTTGGGCAATCGCGGCCGAGCCTTCAATTGGAAAGTCTGGAGCTATCAGAATATGGGTGAACCCAAAGCGGAACTCGTTCACGAGCGTTGGGGTGATCACGAAATTGTGTGAGATCAGGAAGCTCCGGTCCTGCTCATGGTCAACATCATTAGGGAGAAAAGGGTTGGCCACGTTTGAAAGCACGTCCTTCCAATTGAACCGGGCGTAGACTTGCTGCTTGGAATTGATAATCTGATCCACCCTGCCGTCCACCCCATTCGTGCTGGAAGGGATGGGCTGAAGATTTTCGTAGTTATAACCACTGCCGACCGCATTCGGCAGCGGATAGTAATTATCGAGCAGCGTCATAGCGGAAGTGTTGAGCATTGAACTCGGAATCGTGTTATTGATAAACGGCTGCCCCGTAAAAGGGTCGGTCAGAGTGTTATTGGGGAGAGAAAGGCCGTTTAGATCGCCAGCCCTTTCGGCGGCATTGGGCACGAGGTATTGCTCGGGCTGGGAGGTTCTTTTTCGGTTGCCCTCGTAGTCAACAAAGAAGAAAGTTTTGTTATGGCCGTTGTACAGCTTCGGAATCAGCACAGGGCCGCCCAGGCTTCCACCAAAGGTGTTAAAGCGAACGGGCGCTTTCACGTTGAAGTTGAGCACGTCCGCATCGAGCGCATCGTTTTGCAGATATTCGAACAGGCTGCCGTGGAACGCGTTCGTCCCCGCCTTCGTGGTGAAGGTCACGTCGCTGATCTGGGAGAACTGCGCGCTATTGTCGAAGGCGCTGACCTGGAGTTCGGCGATGCCTTCGGAGGAGGGATAGGGATTGGCGGCCGCTGAACTTGTCCATATGTCCGAGGTAGAGATTCCATCGACGGAGTAGCCCACCATATTGGCGGTCGCCGAGCCCACGGCCAAATTGCCCTGGCTATCGTACTGGACATTGGGCGAGAGGAAGAGAGTGGCCAAAGGGCTGGTGCTCACGGCACGGTAGTTCAATGGCAATTCTTGGATTTGGGATGTGACTTTGGTATCGCCGATCGTGCCGTTTTCCGTATTGATCTGCTCTGCCGCTCCGCTGACAGTGACCGTAAGGGTCTGGTTTGCCAATGCCAGGTTGATATCGGCGAGCAGACTTTGCCGGGCAGATAAATTCACGTCTATTGCAGAACTCCGAAATCCTTCTTTCGCAGCCGACAATCGATAATGTCCCGCTTTAAGGTTTGGCACGATGTAGGCGCCGTCGTTTCCGGTGATCACCTTTCGGTCGCTGTTTTCATCGAGACTATGCACGGTCACGACGGCGCCGGGGATGGGAAGGCCGCTGGGATCCTTCACAACTCCGCGCAGATCGCCGAAGGTCGATTGGCCAGGCGCCATTGGCGCCATGAGACACGAGAACAGAATGGTTGCGAGTGTGACGTTGCGAATCATGGACGGATGTCTCCTTTCGATCCCCTCTACGAGAAGGATTATCCGCAACGCAACGTGAAAAAGTCGTGGAAGATGCGTAAATGAAAACTTGAAAAAGCATAAAGATTTCGTAAGCGAGGTTTTCACAGTCTGCCACGCCCAAGAGCCTCTCTGTTCCTGGTCACGATTTATCTGCGTTCCTTTTGGCCATTACTATTTCGAGGCTACACCTGGAGCCCTAAAGAAGGCCTAAAGAGGCCAGACGCCTCAGTAAGGCGCAGAGCGTCAAGGGATCTGCAGCGAGGTTAGCAGCGCTGTATTCAATGATTTGTCTTGAGTTCTGTTCTTGCTGCTAAGAACTCACGGCTACCCATCAAGATCACTGCCAAACTGTTGCTTGGGCTTTATTGCAACGCGCTCGTTTTGCGCCAGACGCGCTCAACGGACGAAGCTTCTTTACGTCCTGTTCACGACTTTTTTAGGTATTTAAGGATATTTTCTATCTGGCGGTGCTGAAATCGAGCACTGCAACTGTGCAAAATGACGATGGATTTGTAATTCCTACGAACCGGCTTCACGAAGTGAGCGAGACGACGGAGCGATACGACACACACTTCTGGCGCAACTGGCTTCTCTAATTGTCAGGTAGGTACGGCCTGTGTGCCATCCGAGGCTTGACTTCTGCCGGGGCCTTTTGATGGAATTTGAGAGCATATTACTCGTAAAGACGGACCACTGCCTCAAGACTTCGCATCGAAAAAGGAGTGTCTGAGAACGAGTCTACCGCGAGATAAAGTGTGCGGTAGGCGCCAGTGGGGTCGCCGATGAGGCAGATTAGATCGGAAGAGCTTCAGACAGTTCTATTGCAAGGACGCTGGGATCGAGCCGTGGCCATCCTGAACGGGCTGGACCCGGTCGTCGCCGCTGATGCTTTCCTAGGCCTTCCTGAGGAAGAGCAACGGCTCGTTTTCCGACAGTCACCCGTCGAGATCGCCGCCAAACTGTTGGTTGGTTTACCTTATTACGACGCGGTCGTTCTGCTCCAGACACGATCCACGGACGAAGCTGCCGGAATCGTCGAAAAGATGAGGCCGTTCGAGGGATGGAATTTCCTCGAAGAATTGCCTGAACCAGCTTTGACGCGGATTGTCCACGAACTGTCCCAGAAGCAATCTGCCGGCTACGGCGGTTCAGCCTCCGCGGGACACGAAGGGACGGATCAGATTGTCTCGCCAGTCCAGTCCATCATCGAAGCCCGCAATATCGAGAAAAGATTCGATCGTGGGGGCGCGGGAGCAATTCAGGTCATCGCGCCGACAAGCTTATCCGTAGAGCCAGGTTTCATTACCGCTCTCCTCGGAGCTTCCGGTTCAGGTAAGTCGACGCTGTTGCGGATGCTCTCCGGACTCGCAGCGCCGTCGGCCGGTTTGGTTCTCTGGCATGGGAGATCGCTGAACGGATCGAGCCCCAACGCCGCCATTGTGTTTCAAAGTTTTGCGCTGTTTCCGTGGCTCACAGTTCTCGAAAACGTAGAAGTGCCGCTGCTAGCGCGCGGCATCAAGCACACTGACCGGCATCACCGGGCGATCGAGACGCTACATGCAGTTGGGCTGCGAGGTTTCGAGACTGCGTATCCCAAAGAGCTTTCGGGAGGCATGAAGCAACGGGTTGGAGTCGCACGCGCCTTGGCGGTTGAACCTGAGGTTCTCTTTATGGACGAACCATTTTCAGCCCTGGATGTCCTGACTGCAGAAAACCTGCGGAGCGAGTTGATGGAGCTCTGGCTCGGAAAGAAAATTCCGACGAAGAGCATTTTCTTGGTGACGCATAATATCGAAGAGGCGGTGTTGCTTGCCGACCGGATTCTTGTTCTGGGAGGAAGCCCTGCCAAACTTTGCGCCGATTTCCGCGTCTTGCTACCTCAGCCTCGTGAACGCCATTCCACGGAGTTCCTTCTATACGTGGACTATATCTATAAATTGATCACGCAGCCACAACTCGAAGCGGTACCGCCATGTCCCGGGCGCGAGGCGAAGACGGCCTATCGAATGTTGCCGCATGCGAGGCAAGGTGCCATCGCGGGGCTGCTTGAGCTACTTCATGATCGGGGAGGTAAGGAGGATCTGTATCGCATCGCGGACGAACTTCGGATGGAAGTCGATGATCTCTTGCCCATCGTCGAGGCTGCGGCGCTCCTCTGTTTCGTAAAGTCTGAGCACGGGGACGTCGAGGTGACCCCGAGCGGGAAGGCGTTTGCCGAGGCCGACATTTCGGCGCGCAGAGGCTTATTTCGCCAGGCGGCGCTGGCTAATGTCACGGTGCTTCAGCAGATGAACAGTATTTTAATCAGCAAATCAGACCATACAATGCCCCTCGAGTTTTTCCGCGACCTTCTGGAGGAGCACTTTTCCGACCATGAGGCTCAACGGCAGGTTGACACCGCATTGAATTGGGGTAGGTACAGCGATATTTTCACTTACGACTCCGAGAGCGACAGACTCGTGCTGAATCAGGCAGCGGGCAATGTCGAACGACACGGAGAAGCTGTGCCGCTGCACTGATGTCCACTCAATCCGAAACGACTTTCGCGACCCGCTCGCCGTGGAGTGGCGTCTCCACCAAAAACCTCTCATTATGGACGGATCTGGCGATCGTCTTCGCGGCCCTGGCCCTATTCTGCGGGTTTATCTCGCTGGCTCACTGCTGGACAACTTCGGTTAGAACGCAGACTCAAATTGACCTGAGTCGCTGGGCGCTGCCGGTCTATACTTTGCTGTCCGTTGCACGCCTCGCTATGGCATACATCCTCAGCCTGGCCTTTAGTCTGATCTACGGTTACATCGCCGCTAACAGCAAGACCGCCGAGCGGCTCATGATTCCGATACTCGACACGTTGCAGTCGATTCCGGTGCTATGCTTTCTTCCCCCTGTGATGATCTCAATGGTTGCGCTGTTTCCGACAACGCAGTTCGGGCTGGAACTCGGATCGATCCTGCTCATCTTCACCGGGCAAGTCTGGAATATGGCTTTTAGCGTGTACTCTTCGCTCAAGAGCATCCCGCTGGAGATGCTGGAAGTGGCTCGAGCCTACGGCTTAAGCCGGTGGCAGCGGTTCATTCAACTGGAGCTGCCGCACACGGCCATTGGTCTGGTTTGGAATTCGATGATGTCTGTGGCGGGAGGCTGGTTTTCCTTAATGGTGTGCGAAATGTTCGTACTGGGAAACCGCGACCTCCGGCTTCCTGGTCTCGGTTCTTATCTCCAGACAGCCTCCAACCTTGGAAATACCCGTGCAATTCTCTGGGGCTTGGCAACGATGGTTGCGGTCATCGTCTTGATTGATCAAATCGTCTGGCGTCCGATGATTGCGTGGAGCCAGAAGTTCAGGTTCGAACAAGTCGAGAGTGCGGAGAATCCGAGATCACCCGTCCTGGACTTCTTACGTCACTCGAAACTGCTCTCACGAGCCGGTCGTGTGGTCGTCGCTCCGGCGCAGGAGGCGTTGACGCTGTACTTTGCGCGAGGGAAAGCTGAGAGTCGTCCTCGCCGCCCCAAGGACCATCGAGAGAAATGGGTCTTGCGCGGTTTGGGAGTGGTGGTGCTGGTTGGCGTGCTCAACTCAGTGCTCCATATGGGTGTAATTCTCAGCCGTGTGACACGGCTGGAATTCGGTGAGATCTTTTGGGGAGCAGGGGCGACTTTTCTTCGCGTCGAGCTCACGCTCGCGTTGGCCGCGCTCTGGACCATTCCGGCGGGAGTCTTCATTGGATTGAGACCAAAGCTCGCCGCGGCGACCCAACCGATTGCCCAGATTGCAGCTTCTGTCCCTGCACCTGCCTTGTTCCCGATCATCTTACTGCTTCTGATCCAGATCGGTGGAGGCTTGGGAATCGCATCCGTCGTCCTGCTGCTGCTCGGAACACAATGGTATATTCTCTTCAACGTGATCGCGGGAGCAAGCGCGATACCTACGGAGTTGAAGGAAGTCTGCGAGGTATTTCACTTGCCCAGAGCGCAGCGATGGCGGAAATTGCTGCTCCCTGCGATCTTTCCTTATCTGATTACGGGTTTCGTCACCGCCTCCGGGGGGGCCTGGAACGCCAGCATTATCGCTGAGTATTTTCACTTTCGCGGGCAGACATTTTCAATCGCCGGTCTGGGCGCCGTGATCAGCCGCGCCACGGACGCCGGCAATTTTCCTGTGTTGGTCGCGGCAAGCGTTGCCATCACCTTGATGGTCGTTACCATCAACCGCGTTCTCTGGAGAAGACTTTACGGGTTGGCCTCCACGAAATACAGACTCGAATTGACATAACGACACTCGATGGACGATAACAGCTCCATATCCGGCTTTCGCTTATACTTAAGGCAATCACGCCCGCGGGGGTCAAAGAATATCTGCTGATTTTTTCAGGCCGCAAAGGGGTCCTCGAAAGCTTGGGAACCTATCGTCCCGCGTTTGAGCGCAGGAGTGCCATCGTGACGTGAGCCGATCGTACAATCGGTATTTGGCGACCCGATGACATCCTTCGTCCCGGACTTCGCGCCGTCGACCGCTGCTTTCAGGGGAGCCGAACGGTCCTCCAATTTCCAAGTTGGCAGCAGGCCGGAAGACAATCAACTGGGTGCTAACGTGAAGCTTACAGATCTGCGCGGAATTCTCCAATACGTCCCGCGATTCCGGGAAAAAACATTCGTAATTGCAGTGGACGGAGCCATCGTGACAGAGGAGAACTTTGCCAATATCCTTCTGGATGTCGCCGTGCTGCGTTCATTGAACATCCGTGTGATGCTCGTGCATGGTGCGGCCGCGCAAGTTAAGGCTCTCGCTGAGAAGCAGGGTTTCCAGGCGTCCAACCTCGACGGTACCGGTGTGACCGATGCTCCGACCTTGCAGATCGCGATCGACGCAGCGAACCGTCTCACGCACGAGATCCTCGAAGGTCTTTCGGTCAACGACCTTCGTGCCGCCTGCCCAAACGCCATCATCGCGCATCCTCTGGGAATCATCGAGGGTGTCGACCGCTTGTTTACCGGAAAGGTCCAGCGTGTCGACACTGAACTTCTTCAGACATTGCTGGACCGGGGTATTATCCCCGTGCTTCCGCCACTTGGCTTTGACGGCGATGGCAAAACGTACCGGACCAACTCCGATAGCGTCGCCCTCGCGGCAGCTGAGGCCTTAAAGGCGACAAAGCTGATTTTCTTTATCGAGCAGGATGGGCTCCGGCACAACAATCAGCTTATTCGCAAGATGCCGGTGGCGGAATTGCGGAAGCTTATACATTGCGCAGGCGGCGGGTTTGCAGGCGAAATGCTTTCCAAGGCGACTCACGCTGCTGCAGCCTGCGCTGCCGGCGTGGAGCGCGTCCACATTGTCAGCGGACGCGAGGATGAAGGACTGCTCGCCGAAGTATTCTCCAGCGACGGCATCGGCACGCTTATTTACGCCAACGAATATGAGCGGATCCGGCAGGCCAAGAGGAAAGATATTCGGGCGATCCAGAGGCTTACCAAAAAGGCGGTGGAAGCTGAAGAACTCGTCCGGCGGACGCGGACCGAGATTGAGAAGAACCTGGCGGATTACTACATTCTGGAAATCGACAGAAACCCGGTCGCGTGCGTGGCGCTGCATGCTTATCCTGAGCAACACCTAGGCGAACTCGCAAGCCTTTTTGTCCATCCGGCCCACGAAAATCAGGGTATTGGGCGAAAGATGATTCAATTTGTCGAAAATAAAGCTCGCGAAACCGGCCTGACTAAACTGATCACGTTATCGACGCAGGCGTTTACCTATTTTCAGTCGAAGGCTGGCTTTACCGAAGCTACCCCTGATGACCTTCCGCCGGCCCGCCGCGAGAAGTACGACCAAAGCAGACGCAACTCGAAGGTTATGGTGAAGAAGCTGGAGGCTACCGGAACAGCGCCCCTACCCGGCGGGAATCGGGTGTAACACTCCCGGCTCAGACGGATCTTCCCCCCTGCTAACTTGGCGATGTGCTTCCATCCGTAAGGGTTAAGGGATTTTTCCAAGCTCCTGTGTAGACATGTAATATGAATATTGTGCTTGACATGCTACGCGTTGTGTGGATATATATGAGTCATGTATGTGGCCACGATCCCCAACCGCAACTCCCCACC
>JASHOS010000242.1 GCA_030040995.1 Terriglobia bacterium
CCGGCTGGAGAAAGCGCCGGCGGCAGTCCACCCTCTCCCACAAGGGGGCGAGGGCTGGGTATATTTCAACTTTGGTTACGGCCGCAAGGCCGCGCTGCGCTACCCGCCCCGACTCGCCGATTTCACACGCTTTCTGTTGGCAACGGCAGCCGTGTTGCTGCTCATACCTGCAGCAAAGCTTAATGCCCAGCAAGCCCTCCCCTGGAGCCAGGGAAAGAACGATCCGGCTTTAGAACAGGGATACGTCTTTCAGGTACCGGGCACAGATAATGTTCCCGACCTGCACGGCAACCCTGAAGGCGCCCAGCTTATTCTCTTTGTTGGTGGAAACCAGTTTATGGTTCTCCCCAAGCTGGTGAGCGCTTTTGTGGAGCAGCATCCCGAGCTTGCAGGAAAAATTTTTTACGAAACACTTCCGCCGGGAATTTTACTGAATCAGATACAACACCAGGACACACTGACGCTGGGAAACTTGACGCTAACCGCAAGGCCTGACGTCTATGAAGCCGGCGCTCTGAAGCTGAAGACGCTTGCAAGCCAGCACCAGGTTTCTAGCTACGTGACGTATGCCACCAATGACCTCGCCATCATGGTGCGCAAAGGCAATCCCAAACATATTCGATCGCTCGAGGACCTCGGCCGTGCAGACGTACGTCTTTCCATGCCAAACCCGCAGTGGGAAGGCGTTGCGCGGCTCATCGAGAATTCGCTGCACCAGGCGGGCGGCGCGGCATTGGTCCAGAAGGTGATGGTCACCAAGCGCCGGGAAGGCACCACCTTCTTAACCCACGTGCATCACCGCCAAACCGCTCTGCGGATTATGCAAAATCTATCCGACGCGGGAGTCACCTGGCAATCCGAAGTGAGCTTTCAGGAACGAATCGGCAATCCCATCGCGGGAGTCTCGATTCCATCTCGTTACAACACAACCGGAATTTATGCGGCCGGAGTGCTGGTCAACGCGCCTCACCCCCAAGCCGGCAAACTCTGGGTGAGTTTTCTTCAGTCAAAGGAAGCCCAGTCGATCTACCGGGAATTTGGCTTTGGCCCTGTTCCCGGCCACGGCCATCCTTAAATTGGGGAGCCAGGTAGCACAAACCTAGTTTTTCGCTGGGTGCGCAGGCTGTAGGGGGTACGGCTAGCGGTACCCCTACGGAAAACCGGAGAAGTCATGCTGAAGGGCAGAAGCGTCTTACTGCTGGTTGTTTGTGTTGGGGCGGGACTTCAGGTGGCTCCAGCCGGGAGCCGCAGGCAGACGCTGCCGGTTTCAAATGAGGAGCCGATTCCCGAAGTGCCCCTGCGACCGCCCAACGAGTCTTCAATTCCCTCCGGTCAACTTGGGGATCTCATACGTCTCGGGAGGAACATCATCATCAATACGCCCCAATATGCCGCGCCTTACACCGGCAATGCTCTGACGTGCAACGATTGCCATCTCAAGGGAGGGACGGTGGCACTGGCGTCTCCCCTCGCGGGTGTCACGACGCTTTTCCCCGCCTATAGCGCCCGCGCGGGCCGGGTGATCACCATTGAAGATCGTCTTAACGAGTGCTTCGTGCGCAGCCAAAACGGCAAGCCATTGCCCGACAGTAGCCGCGACATGATTGCCATGATTGCCTACATGACTTGGCTTTCCCAAGGTGTCCCGGAGGGATCAACGGTGGCGGGGCGTGGTTTGCCACGCTTGAAGACGCCGGCACACGTTGACGCGAAGGCGGGCGCACGCCTGTACGCGCAGCGGTGCAGCTCCTGCCATGGCGCTGCCGGCCAAGGCGTTCCGGGAATGTTTCCCCCACTATGGGGTCCGCGGTCGGCCAACGATGGAGCCGGCATCAGCAAGGCACCGAAGATGGCTGCCTTCATCAAAGCCAATATGCCGCCCACCGCCCCAGGCAGTTTGACCGTGCAGGCAGCATTTGATGTAGCCGCCTTCGCCGACTCTCATCCACGTCCGCGCTACAACCACGCTTACGATAAGTTCTGATCGAGCGGAAACCGTTCCCGAACCAAGCGGAGCACCTCCTCGCGGGAATGGCACATCCCTTCCAGTTGCGCGTCTTCGACGGCTTGGAGGATTTCCTTGAAGCGGGGTCCGGGAACGTACCCCTCGGCGATTAAATCGTCGCCGCGCAAAAGAGCCGGTGGCTTGATTTCCTGAACCGGCGTTTCCTCAAGCAGGCGTTTGGCGAGTTCGTAATTGGTTAAGTCACCGTGACTGGCCAGACAGTCCAGGCGGTGAAGCTCCAGGTGCTCCTCAAAGCCATCCATGCGAAGAAAACGCATTTGGGTGGAGCGCCGCATCTGCGGAAGGTCTTTGAACCGAAGGTGATTTCGGACGAGCGCTACCACCCGATCAGTTTGCTGCGCGGGCATTCGGAGGCGTTCGCAGATTTCCGCCGCCATTTTCGATCCGACTTCGACGTGATTATCGAAACGGATTCTTTCCCGCACGGTAAAGGTGGAGGGTTTGCCCACATCGTGCAGAAGGACGCCTAACGCTAAGGTGATTGTTGGAGCGTTGAGTCCATCGAGCATCATCAGGGTGTGTGTCCACACATCGCCTTCCGGATGAAACTGCGGCGGCTGCTCGACGCCCTGCAGCTTTTTGATTTCTGGCAAGGTGACTTCCAATAACGTGGTTTGATCGAGGAGCTCGAAGCCGCGCCTCGGGGAACCCTCGGTGAGAATTTTCGAGATTTCGTCGCGCACGCGCTCGCGGCTGACGCGAGCGATAAGGCCGGCTGACTCGCGAATGGCTGCGAGGGCCGCGCCATCCAAAGAGAACCCGAAGCGCGCCGCAAAGCGGACAGCCCGGAGCATTCGCAGATGGTCTTCCTGAAAACGCGCCGATGCTTCGCCGATGGTGCGGATGCGGCGCTCACGGATGTCGCGGCGCCCGTCAACATAATCAATGACCTCTTTCCCGGCGGGATCGAAGAGCAGCCCGTTAATCGTGAAGTCCCGCCGCCGAACGTCTTCCTCCGCCGTCTGCGCGTAAAGGACCTCCCGAGGACGGCGCCCATCTTCATAGTTGCCGTCGCTGCGAAAAGTCGCCACTTCCACCAGATTTCCTCCACGCGGAACCATCGCCACACCAAATTGCGCTCCCACCATCACACTTTCGGGAAACAATTCCTGCACCTGCCCGGGGAGAGCATCGGTAGCGATGTCATAGTCTTTGGGCTCGCGTCCCATCACGAGGTCACGAACGCAGCCGCCTACGAAATAGGCTTGGAAACCCGCCTCGCGCAGACGAACCAGGACGTCGGTGGCTTCCTTTTCTTTCTCGTCCATTGGTTTCATTACACCCGAAAAGGGGCTGGCCATGCAAATTGGGCGGCGCTTTCAGGTGTCAGGTACCAGGTGCCAGGTGTCAGGCACTGGCATCCCGATCAGGTTGCCGGCGACAATTCTCTCGTGTATATCCAATGTAGATACCTCGGAAAGAGATAAGAGATGGCGTCGACGCGGCTCGCAAAATGGGGAAACAGTCTGGCAGTCCGAATCCCGAAGGCGATTGCGGAAGACGTTCGCTTGCGCGAAGGCGAACCCGTCACCGTCACCGTTGCAAGCGATGGCGGGCTGGTAATTAAGACCGGATGCCACAAGTACCAGCTAGGGCAGCTTGTCTCTCGCATCACCACAAGAAACCGGCACGCCGAAGTTGACTGGGGTAAGCCACAGGGTAAGGAGATCTGGTGAAACATGACTGAGCTCCCGATTCGGGCGATCTGGTCTGGGTCATCTTTGATCCGCAATCTGGCTGTGAACAGGCCGGCCGCAGGTTCGCCTGATCCTGTCTCGTTCACGACAAAGCCATACCGGAGCCACGGCGAACCCAAACTTTACTTGCAAGCTATTGTGTCAAAAAGTGTTGTGGTTTGCCGCTCTTTTTAGCTCAATAAGCTATTTGTTTTCAGTTGATTGAGCGAATCCGGCATCGCCAAAATTTGGGTTCGTCTGGCTTCGTTCCTCTAATGTTCCTTTAAAATCAGCAACTTACGAGAAAGACCCGTGGCATAGGGGGCTGTTTTCTGCTTTTTCCGGTCGATCGAGATAACTATCTCTAGTCTTTTCTGCGGCTTCGCGCAATTCTCCGCTCTGATTCCTGTCTGCAGGAGCCTTTAGCAGCGCGAGCAGCAGCCGGAGCTTTCGATCGATCTGGCGGCGAAGCGAGCTATTCATGCGCAAGTGAAAGAATAACAGTTTCGATTGAGACGGTGGCGACGGGTGAGACGGGCAGGGCGATTTTTTTGCGCGGTGCAGCGGAGTCGCGACCAAACCGAATGGGACCTCTGCCCTCGCTCATTTACCATAAGACCTCAGAAGCTGTGAATTAATCATTTGGACCACAAAGGCACCAAGGCACGAAGCTTGAAAAGAAAACTTCTTTCTCCCTGGCTTGGTGTCTTTGTGGTGAGATGTGCAATTTATGCACACGTTTTCACTTTCGGGTGCGTAGAGGCGGCTTTATGCCGCCATTTTGCGTGGCGGGATGAACCCGCCGCTACAGTGGTTCCCGAAGCTGAGTCTTTACCGTTTGGCTCGGGATTTCCCGCAGCGGCAAACCTGGTGAGAAGACCATGCTAAGAATGCCCGCCCAGCGCCTTTGCCCTATCTCAGTGTTCCGGTTTGGTACTCTAGGACCGCGTTTTCGTTTTGGAAATCGTACTTGGCGTTAACGGCTTGGACCTCGGCTTGCGTTTCGCCGAGTTGCGCCTGGGTGAGCGCCACAATCGAGCTGAGCTGAAGGTTGTAACGGCCTTGGGCTAAGGCCAGGGCGAGCTTGGCCTGATTCAAGAGTTGGGCGGCGACGCCGATCCGCTGATAACCGGTGACCGCGTCGTAATAGGCTACCCGGACATCCCGATCAATGGCTTCCTGCACGTCTCGCAGGTTTTGATTTGCCTGGCGTGCTCTCATCAACGCCGCGGCGCGCCGGGCTGCAAAAAGATGTCCGTTAAAGATAGGGATGTTAACGTTGATTGCCGCGGCTTCGTAATGATCGGGGATAACGCTTGGCAAGCCAATCTGATCAATAGCCGGGATATAGCCAGCAACTCCTTCAGCGGTCACGGTGGGAAACGAAAGATCCCTTTCTGCCCGCTGTAGTTTGTATGCCGACTGCAGTTGGAATCTAAGGCCGATGAGCTCGGGCCGATTTGCGATGGCCGCGGCAAGCAAGGGTGCTGAAGAAGGAGGCGGAGCAGGAGGCAGCGGTACTTCTTGCAAGGTATACGCTCGCCGGTTCTCGAGGCCCATGGCACGAGTAAGATCGGCCTGCCGCGCATCTAAGTCGTCTTGAGTTTGGATCTGGAGCAGCTTGGCTTGTGCAACGCTGACGTTGGCGAAACTGAGGTCAAGAGTGGACTTGAGCTTGTTTTGCACCAAAGCGGATACTTGGTCCTGCACCACCTGGCGCTCCTCGACGGTCTCGTTCGCCACCCTCAGAAGGGCCTGTGCCCGCAGTACTTCGAAGTAGGCATGATTGACCGCCAAGAGAACGTCGTAACGCGTCGCTTGCGTATTCTCGTTCGCGGCGCGGGCGCTAAGACGGGAGCTGGCCACGAGATTAGAAGTGCGGCCGGAATCCGTAATCAGTTGATCGACAGTGATTCCGTCGCCCTCTTTGCTGATGAGGCGTGGGGTATTCAGGAACCCGGCGCCGAGGCGGCTGTCATGGTCCGCCTCCGTTCCCGTAAGGCTACCGTAAGCCGTCGGGAAATAGGAAGAGCGCACCTCGCGCACCATCTGGTTGGACGCGAGCGCGTTGTATTCCGCCGCAATCACCCGCGGGTGATTCTTGAGAGCGATCGTCTCCGCCTGCTGCAGGGTGAGCGAGGAAAGCGTTTGCGACCTGGCATTGATCAGCCCCACCCCGCACACGCTGAGCGTCAACCATAGAATGCACTTCTTTATCATAATTTCAGCTCCAGTCAGGTAGTTCGCATCGCCGGCCAATCCCGTAGTGCAGGAGCGGCTCTGCACAGACGCCTCACCCCTGCCCCCTTTCCCCAAAAGGGACGACGGAAGAGTCTTCGATCGGGGGCTCAAGCGCAGAGTTTGCAGCCTTTGGAAACTCTGCGGCTCGTCCCAGAATTCCTAAAGAAAAGCCGCAGACTTTCTGAAACGCGAAAGTCTGCGCACTGAAGAGCAGGATCATTGGGCAGTTTCGCGCCGCCGGTAAGCCAACAGATAGGCTGCCGGAATTACAAAGATGCTGAGGATCACCGAAACACTCACTCCGCCGATGATCGAGCGGGCGAGCGGCGCGTAGGCCGCGCTTCCGGGCTCCAACTTAAACGCCATGGGCAACATTCCCACTACGGTCGCCAGTGAAGTCATCAGGATCGGCCGCAACCGGATGCGGCACGAATGGGCAACTGCGTCTCCAACGCTCCTTCCTTCAGAGCGCAGCCGGTTCGCGAAATCGACGATCAGGATAGTGTTCGAAACCACCATGCCAATCATCATCAGCGTGCCCATGAGAGACTGGATGTTGACCGTTGTGCCGGAAAGAAACAGAATCAGCAAAACCCCGGTTATGCCGGTCGGGATCGCCAGCAGGATTAAAAACGGATCAGTGAACGATTTGAATTGGGCTACGAGAATGAGGTAGACGAGCAGAATGGAAAGAATGAGGCCAATCGCAAAGCTGTGAAACGAACTTTCCATCGTGTTGACAAGTCCTCGTATATTGATTCGGAAATTAGTGCTGGGAAGATTCGTGTTAGAGACGACCTTCTTGATCGCAGCCAGCGGCCTCGAGAGATCCTCCCCCTTCGGCGCGATATAAATATCGATGTCCCTTTCAAGCTGATAGTGGTCCACCTCCGTGGGAGTGGGGATCTGCGATATCGTGGCTACCTGGTCCAGATAGGTCGGCTCGCTCAGCTCGGGCGAATGGAGGGGCATCGTCTTCAAGTCGGCGAGCGATTTAACTTCATTATTCGGATACTGCACCGTCACGAAGTAATTGTTGCCGGTGTTCGGACTTACCCAATAGCTGGGAGCGATCATGACATCCGAAGTGAGCGCGGTAATCACGTTGTCAATCACGTTCTTAGGCGTCAGCCCCAATTCGCTGGCGCGGGTTCGATTAACGTGAATCATCAGGCCCGGATAATCCATATCTTGCGGAATGTAGACGTCGCTGATCATAGGAAGCCTTTTGATCCGGGCGGCAAGACCCCGCGCGATGTCGTCATCAATCCGCAACGTTTGGCCGCTCACTTGCACGTCAATTTGTGCCGGAGCGCCTTGGTTCAAAACCGAGCTGATTAAGCCGCCGGAGTGGAAATAGGTTTGCAGCTCCGGCAACTGCTCCGCAATCTTCTGACGGACCTCATCCATATAGGTGAAGCTGCTGGTGCTGTGATCTTCCTTGAGCCCTACCTGGACGAAGGCGGTGTCCATGGCAGAGTTAGGGGTGAAGAGAGAGGAAAAATCAGGCATCACTCCGATATTCGAAACGATGGTGCTCAGGTCGTGGGGCGTCACCGTGCGCCGCACGATGTTCTCCACCTGCTCGACGTAATCCTCGGTAACTCCCAGGCGGCTTCCGGTCGGTGCTTTGACATTGATCAAGAACTGGCCCTGATCGGTTTTAGGGAAGAACGCAAACCCGAGAAAAGGATAGAGCACCAGGCTGAGCGCAAAAACTCCGATGAATCCGACGAGCGTGGCGCGAGGAAAATCCAGCGTCTTGGCCACCCACCGGTCGTAAGCATTCAGCATCCGCTCAAACCTCGTATTGAAAGCCGCATTGAACCGCTCCCCGAACGACCTGCGGCGCGCCGGCTGACTCTCTTCTCCGCCATGACCCTCGAGAGGCTTGAGCACCTTGGCGCAATAGAGGGGCACCACGGAGACGGCGACAAAGTACGAGGCGATCAGCGAGAACACCACGCCGGCCGCCAGCGCCGTAAAAAGAAATTTACTGACGCCGTAAAGCAGCGTGACCGGAAAAAAGACGACGATCGTGGCCAGTGTGATTGCCAGCACCGCCAAGGCCACCTCGTTCGTACCCACTTCCGAAGCCACTCGAGGCGCCTCGCCCAGCTCCATGTGCCGGTAAATGTTTTCGAGCACGATGACTGAATTGTCGATCAGGCGGGAAAAGGCGAGCGCGATGCCACTCAGCAAAAAGGCGTTGATGCTGCTTCCGCCGATATAAAGGAAGAACATCGCGGCCAGAACCGAGATGGGAATCGAGAGAAAGACGGCGGTGGTGGCGCGCATGCTGCCCAAAAAAATCAGAACCATAACAGCCGTCAAAAACAGCCCGATGCCGCCCTCGGTCATGACCGTATGAATGGCCTGCTTGACGAATGCCGATTGGTCAAAAACGACGCTGGCCTTCATCTGGTGCGGAATGTCGCGCAGGTGTTTAATGGCGGCGCGAATGCCTTCGACCACGTTAATGATGCTGGTGCTTCCCCCTTGCTTCATCACCGGCACATACACGGACCGCTGACCGTCAACGCGCACGAGATTGTATTGCAAGTAGGAGCCATCCACCGCTTTGCCGACATCCCTTAGGAAAACATTCTTCTCACCAACCCCTCCGTCCGCATCACCCACGGTTCTTAACAGAACGTTGTTAAGTTGCTTCGGCCTGGTCACCTGCGAGTTCGTGTAGATGTTGTAATCGAGCGGACCGATTCGCACGTCGCCGGCCGGGAGAATCACATTCGAACTGTTAACCGCATTGACGACATCCATCGGACTCATCTGGAGCGCTTGCAGCTTTAACGGATCGACATAGACCATCACTTGGCGGTATTTCCCGCCAAATGGCGGAACTACCGTCGCTCCATGAACTCCGGCGATCTGGTCACGAATCTGGTACTGGAGATAGTCGTGGAGTTGCGTCTGGTTCAGGCCTTTGCCTTTGACCGTGAGCATGCACACCGGGAGGCTCGATCCGCCTACGCCCAAAACCACGGGGGGCAACGTGCCTTCGGGCAGGCGTTTCAGATCCGCGAGAGCAAGGTTAGAAATCTGCGTGATATCGGTATTCGCATTGCTGCCGGGAGCGAAGGAGATCGTGATCAGGCTGACGCCGGTTAGTGAACGCGATGTCATGTAATCGATGTTGCTGCCGATGGTAAAGAACCGCTCAAAGGTATCCGTAATGTCGGCTTCGATCTGCCTGGGGGGCATACCATTATAGAAAGTGGCGCACATCACTACGGGAATATTGATGGTCGGGAAAAGGTCGACAGCCATCCGCCCGATGCTCGTGAGCCCCATCACACAGGCAATCAGGCAAGTCACGACAATGAGGTAGGGATGCTCGATGGAAAACTTAGCCATTATTCGTTTACTCCCAAAGCAGAGACGTCAACGGGTTCCGGTTTCACCAGCTCTCCGGCGTGATAATTGGTTAAATCTCCAAAGATCACACGTTCACCCTCCTGCAACCCTGACATAATTTGCACATCAGTAGCGGTCTCAATCCCCAGGCTCACCGTGCGAGACTCAACCCGGTTATTCCGGTTCACCACAAGGACAGTACCTATTTCCGGTTCGGTGTTTATGACGGCTTGAATCGGCAGGCTCAGGGCATGAGCCGCACTCTTTATCGGAAGCTCGACGTAGGCGTACATGCCGGGCACCAGAACGTACTTCGGGTTCGGAACTTCAACCTCCGTATGCATGGTGCGCGTATCGAGGTCGATTTGCCCGGAAACCAGCGAAACTTTGCCAACGAACGTCAGGTTGGTATCTACCACCCGTACCGTCACCGGCTCCCCAACGTGGACGTCGGTCACGACAGCTTCAGGCACGGGAATGACCAGCCTTAAGAGATTGTTCTGGGAAAGACGGCAGAGCGCCAGCCCCGTCTTGCTGGCGGACGTGCCGGCGGGCAGCAGCGAGCCGGTGTACGCATCGAGGCGGGTGACGACGCCGTCGAAGGGCGCCGTAATGCGGGAATACTCGAACATATACTGGTCGCGCCCGAGGGTCGAGCGGTCGACCGCCAATTCCTGTGTCGCGGCGGCGAGTGCGTCGTGAGCAGCCGAAACGGCAGCGCTCGTTTCCATATCCTTGCCCTGGTCGATATCCACTTCTTCTTGCGCGACGAGGGCGGGATTCGATTTTTGGACGCCGTATAAACGCTGGTACGTCAAATGGGCCACCGTATAAGCCGAGACGGCGCGATCCAGATCTTCTCGGGCGAGCGCCAGCTTCTGCTTATCGCGGGCGATCGCGGCCTGGTCGCGAAGCACCTGCGCCTCCAACTCGGGGACTTCCAGGATGGCCATGAGTTGCCCGGCTCGCACGTGTGTTCCCCAGTTGATGAGAAGCTTTTGCACGTAGCCGGAGACCTTGGCATGGACATCAATTTGCTGGTACGGAATGAATTCGGAGGCGATTTGGAGATCGTTCGAGAGGTCGCGGCGAACAACCGTCACGACGCCCGCTGCGACGGCATTCTGAGAATTATCCGGCGCGGTCGCACTTGCACCCGAGCGTGAACAGGCGCACGTCGTGGCCAGCAGAACTGCCAGAAGCGCTGCCTCCCCGAAACGAGCCATGCGGTTTAAAGACATTGGATGAGCTTTCATCATTACTCCTGCTGCTCCCGGTTGGGCTGGTTGGGATTGAGCTGGACTACCGCCGTCAAGACGCCGCAAGGCGCCAAAATCCTTGGGACTTAAGAGATCACCCACGGCATCTCTCCTGGTTCAGCCGATGTTAGAAAAGTAGGCGCGCTACTTCTGCGGGACTCTTGTCTGCGATACAGCAGTGACCGCTTCCGCGACGAACGCGTCTGAAAAACAGCTCAAAACGTAGATGAATTAGCGAGGCGAGGAGGTCAGGCTTGGGGAGGGGCGCGAAGTCCGAACCACGGCCGGGCCGTATCCGGATTCACCGCGGGGATATCCGAAAGCGTAATGAACTGCTCGGGAGAATAAAGGTGCTGAGGAACCCTCAAAGCTACCTGGGCCACTGGCGCCGATGGAAGTCGGACATGGCTCATGTCCAGCGAGGAGGTTTGTGGCAGGTCCCAGCCCCG
>JASHOS010000243.1 GCA_030040995.1 Terriglobia bacterium
CGGGTTGCACCCTCGAACTCGCGGCGGATTGAGAGGCCCGAAGGGCCGCTCTATCATAGCCCTGGGCAACGCCCAGGGAATCGGGTTTGCCTCTCGAAAAAGAGCCCTGACGGGGCGACCTAGAGCGGCCTCAATCCCACACGTACCGTTCGTCGTACTCGACCTCGTAACGCTTCAAGAACCGCCGGTACTCGTCCTGGAAACTCAACGAGCGATGGTGTGCCTCCTGCTGCTCGATGTACTTCACCGCCTGTTCCAGCTCGGTTGGGCTTACCGAGAAGCCTCCATAGCCGTTCTGCCAATGAAATCCACCGAGTCCTTTAGCTTGCGTCTTGATCCAGCGGGAGGAGCTGGTTTTAATTTCCTCCACCACTTCAGCCAGAGCCCGGTTCTTCGACAGTCGGAACAGAGCGTGAACGTGATCGGCTGTACCTCCCACTCGGATCGCCGGGCAATCGTGATTGTTGAGCACGGCCGCCAAATAGGCGTGCATCTCGTCACGCAGCACTCCCAGCAGCAAGGGCTCACGGCCTCGCGTGCTGAAGATCAGATGAACGCAGAGGTTTGAGAGCGACTGACCCACAGGAGCACCAGCGATAGTACGCCCTCTCAGGGCTTCAGTGGTACAAAAAGTATTATGCCCTTGACCCAGGCCGATTGGCCTGGGCTGTGATGGAGCGCCGCTTCACGGCTCAGAATGTACAAACTCCAGGGGAGCCCCTACGCCGCTCACCACGGCTTGCTCCTGGCTATTATAACCGTTCGACCAATCCCCAAAGCGGTTAATCGTCGAAGCTGCCAGTCACTCCCTGGAAGGCCCGGCCAGCCTGTCTTAAGATCCACTTGATCGCTCGCGCCGAATCGTAGCAATAGGCGAGGTTGTGATTCAGCGTGGAGAAGCAGTGCGTCTGGCATTCTTGCTTCATTTCATCAAGTTGCTTCACCTCGAACTTGTGGTGGCCGATCGTGCCCCAGTCATACGTTGCCGAATACATCGGGAAGCAGGGCGCGAGCGTCCCATCCACGCGGATGATGACGTTGTTCTGCCCGGCGCGGCAGTTCCACGGTTCCACCTGGCCGCGCATGAAGGCTTTCATATCCTGAAGGCGTTTTACCGAGTTCACCATCTTGTAGCCCGATTTGTTTTTCTCGATAATCCAGTCGATCAGCGCGTCCACCTTCGGCCAGTCCTCTTTCGTGATGAAAGTGCTGTTTTGGTCGAGATGCTTGAACTGTGGCTGCTCGAGCATCGGCGATTCATTGATGTGATAGTCGGTGGCGATGCCGTTCTCGTGAGCGATTTCCGTGAGCTGCTGGATGTCTTCCAAATTGGTCCTGCAGATATTCATGTTGAAAAATACTGTGTAGCCGTAGCGGTATTGCTTGTGAATAAGATAATCGAAGTTCTTCCGCACGGGGTTGAGCGCTTTCGGCAGCCCGGGCTTTTCATCCACTGTATCCACGGCAAAATTGACGGTGGCGACGCCCGCGTCAGCCAGGCGGTCGATGACAGAAGGCCGCAACAAGCGAGCGTTGGTGGGCACGTAAACCCAAAAGCCCCTCTGGGCGGCATAGTAGACCACCTTGTGAGCAAAGTCGGGCCGCAGCAAAGGCTCGCCGCCCATCAGCGCCAGCACGCGGCAAGTGGTCGAGTGCAGCCAGTCGATGGAGCGTTTCGCAGTATCCTCGGTCATGCCCTTCACCGTGTTGTCGAAAGCCCAGCAGTAGTGGCAATCCAGGTTGCACTTCCACTCGGTAAAGAGGTAAGCAATGATGGGGTGAAAGTCACCGGGCAGCAGCCGCGACTTGAAATAAGGGAACATCCAGCCGCGCATGCTCTGATAGATCTGGCTGGCCGTCCAATGGCGCTTGTAAGGGTTGCCGGGAGAGCCGTGTTGGTCCTGCGGCAACGCAGCCTCGGTGAGCAGCTCCGGGTGCTGCGGGAACACGGGCTTAGGCAGCGATTGAGAAGCCGCCGAGGCCGCACGCGGAGCAAACGGCCGGGGAGCGTCAGGCTTCTTGAGCAGATCGTGAAGCTGAACATCCACTCGAAAAGGTTGGGTCTTTGCGGCGCTCGTTTGATGCTCTTGAACTTGTATGCTCATGTTATATTCTCCTGAGGAATTTTCGAATTATGAATTCCGCTTTCCGCCTTCTGCCTTCTGCTTTCCCGCTGCCGCCTCTACCGTTGCCAACCCCCTCCCAACGCCTTGTAAAGCTGAACCAGGCTCTGGTATTCGCTGTTTCGTGCTTGCGCCAGCGTGAGCTCCGCGCTAAAAAGCGAACTCTGGCTATTGAGGACACTGAGATAGTTAGCGGTGCCTCCGCGGTATTGCATGAGCGAGACGCTGACTGAGTCCTGCAGATCCTTGACCGACTCCTCTTCGCGAATGCGAACCTGATGATCCTTTCCGTAGGCGATGAGAGCGTCCGAAACGTCGCCAAATGCCTGCTGGATGGTCTGCTTATAGCCAATCAAGGCCTGCCGGTATTGTGATTTGGCGTATCGCAGATTGTTGCGTAAATAGCTGCCCTCAAAAAGGGGCTGCGCCACGCTTGCTTCGTAGCTGCCAACGCCCAAATGCGCCGGCACATTCTCGCCAAAGAATACCGTATGCCCCCATGCTCCGCCCCCGGAGCCGAGCAGCGAAATTTGCGGAAAGAACATCGCCTTGGCCACGCCGATGTCCGCGTTGGCGGCAATGAGGTTCTGCTCGGCCTGCCGGATGTCCGGCCTGCGCTCGAGCAGGGACGAGGGCAGGCCCGGAGGCAATTGAGGAAGGAGAGCCTCAGACCAGACCCAGCCTTTCGGGGTCTCGACGCCTAATGCTCGCCCGCGCGGGATGCCATGCGGATAGTCTCCCAAAAGAATGCTGATTGCGTCCTCGGCCTGCCCGATCTGCCGCTCGAGATCCGGGATCTGTGCATTGGCACTATCAAGCACTTGCCGGGCCTGAAGCACATCTAACGTGGTACCGATACCATGTTGGAGGCGCATTTCGGTCAGCTTAACGGAGTTCTCCTGAGCTTTGACCGTCTCTTCACTGATCTGGAGTTGCAGGTCGAGGTCGCGCAGCAGGAAATAGTCGCTCGCCACATCGCTCACCAGCGTCAGGGCAGTTGTCTGCTGCGCATCTTCCGTGCCAAGGAGTTGGGCTCGGGCCGCCTGGGTCGCCCGGCGGTAGCGCCCAAAGAAATCAAGCTGAAAGGCGACGTCGGCGGCGAGGGAGAAAATATTAGTGGTGATCAGCTCGGAGTTTTTCCCGCCGCTGAAATCGGGATTCGCGGACACTTGTGGAAACTCGTTTGACCGGGCGATTCCAACTTGGGCCCGCGCCGCAGTGATGCGCTCCGTCGCCAGTGCCAAGTCGTAGTTGTTCTTCAGCGCCGTGCGGATCAGCGTCTGCAGTTGGGGATCATGGAACACTTGCCACCACGGCAGATCGGCGAACGACGACTCCTGAGATTGAAGCTGCGGCGTTTCGCCGGGCGCCTGAAATGAGGACGGAATTTGCACGTTGGGCCGATGGTAATTCGGCCCAACGTTGCAACCGGCGAGCACGACAGCAGCAAGCATGACGACCGCGCACACTCCTCTCCTGCCCCGGAGGTAGCGCAGAGTCTCCGGCCTTTGGAGACTCTGCGGCATCTTCGCCGTTTCCGGAATAAAAGCCGCAGACTTCGAAAGGCACGAAGTCTGCGCTACCCGGCTCGCTGTCCCGAAGAATGTGTCACGCATTTTGTTCACCTCCCACAGGCGCGGCCGGCCGGGAAACAGCCGGCAGAAAGCGCTGCCGAGCTGCGGCGGACCATTTCTCCACCAGATAAAAGATGGCCGGAATGAAAAAGATGCCGATGGCGCTTGCGGCCGCCATGCCCCCGATCACGGCCGTACCCATGATCTGTCGCGCTATCGAACCTGCGCCCGAGGCCGTCCAGAGAGGCACGCAGCCGAGAATGAACGCGAACGAAGTCATCAGAATGGGCCGCAGGCGAAGCCGCGCGCCTTCGAGCGCTGCGTCCACAAGCGGCTTGCCCTGTTCGTACTGCTCCTTAGCAAACTCGACGATCAGGATCGCGTTCTTCGCAGCCAGGCCGATGAGCATCACCAACCCGACCTGAGAATAAACGTCGCTTTCAATCTGAACCATGTAGGGCGGCAGGTAGAGGCCCATCAGAACGCGGCGCAGCCACAGCACGCCGAATGCGCCAAACACAGCGACGGGCGTGCTAAGCAGCACACTGAAGGGCAACGTCCAGCTTTCGTAGAGCGCCGCGAGGATCAGGAAGACGAAGAGCAGCGAAAAGCCGAAGATTGCCGAAGGCGGCACGCCTTGCCGCGCCTTCTGCTCCTGGTAGGACATGCCCATCCAGTCATAGCCCATTTCGCGCGGCATGGTCTTCTTGAAGACGTCTTCCAACGCCGCCGACGCTTGGTCGGAGCTGTAGCCGGGCGCGGCGCTGCCTACGATCTCCGCCGAGCGATACTCGTTATAACGCATCGTGAATTCAGGTCCCGAGCGCGTCTCGAACTTAGCCAGCGCGGAAAGAGGCACCATCTGGCCCTGGCTGTTGCGCACGTAGAACTCTGAGAGGTCCTGATTGTTTGACCTGTAAGGAGTCCCACCCTCCACGTAGACTTGCCACTGGCGGCCAAAGTCGTTGAAGTAGTTGACGAATAGTCCGCCCATGTAGGCCTGAATGGTTTCGTATACGTCGCTGACATCCACGCCCTGCTTCAGGACTTTGTCCCGGTCAACGTCCACGTACTCTTGCGGTACATTCGGCAGAAATGTAGTGGCGATCATACCGATTTCCGGACGCTGGCGAGCCGCGGCCAGAAATTTGGCGACATTGTTTGCCAGAAACTGGACATCTTTGCCAGCACGGTCCTCGAGCACGAAGGTGAATCCGCCGGAGGTTCCGACGCCGGGAATCGCGGGCGGGGAAAAACTGAAGACCGTACCTGCCGGGAGACGGCTGAGTTCCTGATTCAGGTGTACGTTGATCGCCTGATACTGCTCGGCCCTTGTGTTGCGGGTGCCCCACGGTTTCAAAGTAACGAAGAAGAACGCGTTGTAGCTGGTCTGGACGAAGCTGAGCAAGCTAAAACCGACCACGCTGGTCGTATACTCGACGCCAGGGGTACCGGCAAGAATCTTCTCCACCTGTTTCGCCGCCGCATCCGTACGTTCCAGAGACGAGGCGTTAGGGAGTTGCATGTTGACGAAGAGGTAGCCCTGGTCTTCGTCGGGCAGGAAGCTCGAGGGCAATCGGCTGCCAAAGAAAAGCCCGGCCAGCCCGCAAGCTGCCAGAAGCACAAGTACCAGCGCCCCCTTTCGGATCAGCCCGCCTGACCAGCGGACGTAGCCTTCCGTCGCGCGCCCGAACATGCGATTGAATCCGTTGAAGAACCGTTGCAGGAGACCACCACTCTCCTGCTTTTTTCGGAGCAGCAGCCCTGCAAGCGCCGGGCTGAGGGTGAGGGCATTGAACGCCGAGAGGACCACTGAGATGGCGATCGTAACCGCGAACTGCTGGTAAAGCCTGCCAGTGATGCCCGGAATGAACGAAGTAGGCACAAAGACGGACGAAAGAACCAGGGCAATGCCGATGACGGGTCCCGACAGTTCCTCCATTGCTTTTCGAGCTGCGTCCTTGGGCGCAAGCCCGTCTTCAATGTGGCGCTGAACGCCTTCGACAACGACAATGGCGTCATCCACCACCAAGCCGATAGCGAGCACCAGCCCGAACAGCGAAAGTGTATTAATCGAGAAGCCGAAAACAGGAAAGAGAATGAATGTCCCGATCAACGACACGGGCACGGCGAGCAGTGGGATCAATGTGGCGCGCCAGTCTTGCAAGAACAAATACACCACAAGGATGACCAGCAGAATGGCAATTAAGAGCGTTTTGATGATCTCTCTCATGCCTTCCGTAACCGGGCTCGTCTGGTCGAGTGAGATCGCGTAATTCATATCTGCCGGGAAGCGCTGCTTCATCTGAGACATCAGCGTCCGGACGTCGGTGGCCGTCTGTACGGCGTTCGAGCCCGGCAGTTGGTAAACCGCAATGATTGCGCTGGGGCGGCCATTGAAACGGCTGGCGAGGTTGTAAAATTGCGCGCCGAGTTCAACGCGGGCAACGTCCTCTACTCGAACCGTACCGCCGTTCGGATTTTCCCGGACGACGACATTGCCGAACTGCTCCGGCGAAGTCAGGCGGCCTTGGGCCAGAACGGAATAGGTGAATTGCTGGTTGGCAGCGGCGGGCTCGCCGCCGACCTGGCCGGCCGGGTTTACCGTGTTCTGTGCCTGAATCGCCTTCACAACGTCCCCGACGGTGATGCCCAGCTTTGCGAGCTGGTCCGGCTTTAGCCAAAGCCGCATAGCATACTGCCCGGCGCCGAAAATCTGCACCTGACCGACGCCGTGCAACCGCGCGATCGGATCGTTAAGGTTGATATAGCCGTAGTTAGCCAAGAATTTCGCGTCGTGCGTGCCGTGCGGCGAGTACAAGGCGATCAGCATGAGCGGCGCGGTAACCGATTTCCGGATCGTCACGCCGTAGTTGTTGACTTCGGCGGGAAGTTGGGAGGCAGCCAGGTTCTCGCGCGATTGCGTGAGAATCAGGTCGGTGTTGGGGTCCGTTTTGACATCGAAGTCCGTGATCAACGTCGTCTGCGAGTTGCCCGTGGCGTTGAGCGAGTACATGTAGTTCATGTTGTCGACGCCGTTGACCTGCTGTTCGATGGGCGTGGCCACGGATTGCTCGAGCGTTTGCGCATCGGCTCCCACATAGGTGGCCAGGATCTGCACCTCCGGTGGGACGATGTTTGGGAACTGGGCGACGGGCAACGTCACGATCGTGACCGCGCCCACAATCACTGTAAGGATGGCGATCACCATCGCCACGATGGGCCGTCTTATGAAAAAGTTCGACATGGGTCTCGATTCCTTTCGATCTTGAGCAATCAGCTATCAGCAGTCAGCCATCAGCTATCAGTTTTGCGCCCTCGGGAGCTGCCACCAGCCTCGACATGAGCTACCATCGCATTCAAAAACCGACGGATGTCTATTTACGTTTGCTGAAAGCTAAATGCTGAACGCTGACAGCTTTCTCATCACTCGTCACTGCCCTTGAACGGCATGGCCTCGACTCGCATTCCGGGGCGCAGATTCTGCTGACCCTCGACGACGACGCGCTCACCCGCCTTCAGTCCATCGAGGACAACCCACATCGTGCCGACCTGCTCGCCGACGTTGATTGAGCGGATGGCAATTCTGCCATCACTACCGACCACGTCCACCTGGTAGCTGCCTTGAAGTTCCGTCACGGCAGGCTGGGGAATCAGGAGTGCGTTTTTCTGGACTCGGATCACAGCACGCACTTTGCCGTACTGCCCTGGGCGAAGAACATTTCCCGGATTGGGGAAAAGTCCCGCCAATTGAATCGTGCCCGTGTTTTGATCCACCGCGCGGTCGGCAAAATAGAATCTCCCCGAATACGGATAGATCTTTCCATCAGACAGGATCATCTCCAGTATCGTCGGGCGGCCGGTCGTCCCCTCACCGCCGTTGTTTGAAGGTCGCACGGCGTAGCTATAATATCTCGCAGCTTCCAGGTACTCCTGCTCGCTGACGGTAAAGTAATCCCGGATGGGATCGAGGGTTGAGACAGTCGTCAGAGCTCCACTGCTGGCGCTGACAAGGTCGCCCACCTGCGCTTGGGCAATACCTACAATGCCGTTGATGGGCGAAGCTATTCGCGTAAAGCCGAGGTTGATCGCGGCAGTTTCGACAGCGGCTTTACTGGATTGAATCTGAGCGCTCGCGGCAGCAATGGCGGCTTTCGCGCCCTCAACCTGCGCCTTATTAGCGAGGTTGGTCTGGACGGCGTCATCCAGATCCTGCTGGCTGACGGCTTCGGCCTTTGCCAGGGGAGCATATTTCTCTACGTCGAGCTGGCTCTTGAGCTGGTTCGCCTTGGCCGTGGCAAGTTGCGCTTCGTCTTGCGCGAGTTGCGCCTCTGCCTGGGCCAATTGGCCTTTTGCCTGGTCGAGCGCTGCCTTGAATGGGCGCGGATCAATCTCAAAGAGGAGCTGCCCTTTCCTGACGTACGATCCTTCCTTGTAGTCCCGCGTCAGCAGATACCCCGTGACCTGCGCTTTGACGTCTGCGGTCACCAGTCCAGCCAATGTTCCGATCCATTCGCCGTAAACCGGAACGTCCCGCTGCTCGACGGGCGCAACTTCAACTCCCGGTGATGGCAGCGCCTGTGCTTGCGGCTTCGCTCCCGAATGAGCGACTGCCACCAAGAAAACCATCACGATCGCGCCGGTCAGCGCCCACGCCACGTGCTTGAATTTGAGGAAAGAAATTCTTTTCATCTCGCAGCTTCTCCTCTCGGGATTGATGGCCGGGCAGGCACAAAATGACCTTACGGCCAAAAAAGTGAACATGCGCTGTGGTATCAACTGTTATGCCGTTTTGCGGCATCCGCAAAGCACGGCAATAACCCAAACCACTATTGCCTCTCCCGCTTGCGGGAGAGGGACGGGAGTTCTATGTTGTGAGCCGCGAAGCGGCGCTCTACCATAGCCCAGGTCAACCGGCCTGGGTTAAGGCGTAGTGCTTTTTGCACAACTGAAGCCCTGGAAGGGCGTACCATCGCGAGGGCGTTTTAGGTCGCCCTTTCAGGGCTCTCCTCTTTGCAAGGCAGACCTGATTCCCTGGGCGTTGCCCAGGGCTATGATAGAAGGGCCCTTCAGGCCTCCACGCGAAACTTACGCTTGTCTACCCAAGTAGGTCCTACTCGTCTTGCTCGCGCCCGCACCGCGAAGCGCCCCCATCCCGCCTCTCGTGGGCCAGGTTTTCGATCAGGTACTTTGTGAAGAGGCCGTTGGCAACCAGGCGCGCCCCTTCGCCCGCCATGGCCACGAGCATTCCCTTCCCGCTCGAGTCGATCACCGTCGTTCCACTGAGATCGACTACAATCCTGCGCCCCTCGCATTCCCGCTGAGCCTGTTTCCAGACCGATTCGAGTTCTCGAACGCCGGAAGCAGCGAGCTTACCCTCAACCACAATTCTTTTCTCGCCCCCGCCGTCGATGATTGTGATCTTCACCATCAGCATTTCCGCTCGGTGGAGCGATAGTGCAACTCTCTCGCCAACGGCGCATTCATCTTTGTGGCTAGTGCAAGTGGCGGATGTAACTAGAGATACGAGAGAGCGAAGGAGGTGGAAGAAACTCGAGCGCCGGAAGGGAGGGATGCCAGAATCCGGCAGCGTGCTGGCATCTTGGCACTTGGAAAAACTGTCAGCGATCAGGCTGCTGATCGCTGATGGGTCGTGCGGAGTGGCGGTCCAAAAAGAGCTGGATTACCTCGGGAGACGCACGGAAGCCAGTCTGCAGCAATCGATTCAGCGTTCCTGGGAAATTTTCGATAAGCCCACGCCCGGCACCGAGATAAAGAACGGTAAGGGTGCCCGCGATCTTAAGCTTTCGGCGGGCAGCTTCTTTGCGTCCACCAAGATCGTCCATCAAGAGAACGTCGGCTTTAAGGTTCTCAGCCAGAATGATTGCGTCGCGCTCACCTGCGTCCAGGGAAGTCAGACTCGGATCGGGAACGGAAGCGGCATGTCTGATCTCCAGCCAATCGGGACGATTGTTGATCCATTCCTTCACTCTCGCCGGCGTAGCTTCATCCTGAAGCTCGGAGAGAACGGCCTGCGGAATGATGACGCTACCGTACAGAGCTTTTAAGAGGCCGACCTGCTCGATGAGAATGAGGTGGTTGAGCGGAGTGGTGTCCGCGACGACGATCATCAGGAACGGGCTTCCCTATGTTCGAGCAAGCGTTCATTGGTCCTGATTTCCTGATCGATTTCGGACGGTGTGTAGTCGTAATAGATGCCGTGGTCTCTCAGAAATGAATTAACTTCCATGCGGGTTCGGAAACCCAACACACGGCGGACCTGAGATTCGGTGAGAGCCCCGGAGCGGTATCCTTCCAAAGCGAGGGCCTCCAGCGTGTGGCGCGGTAAATCCTGCCACTTGGCGCGCAAGCCCTCCGCGATATCTTCTGGGAGTTCAATAGCAACTTGCATGGGTTCCTCGTCCCTTATTTGTATCATGTTTTCTCAGATGGCGGAATGCCGCCTCGCCGCTTCCACGGTCAAACCTGATTAAGCCTGAATTTTGCCTTTTTGAGGGGATGGGCAAAGCGGCGCTCCGTCAACGATGGAACAGAAACGTACGCTACAGTGTAAGCGATCAGTCGGCGGATCGCTGATGGGTCGAGCGCGAGACTCCTAGCTTATTCATCCGATATTGGAGGGTAGATCGCTTAAGACCCAGGCGAGCTGCAGCGCCGTCCGGACCGGAGAGAACCCAATGGGTCTCTTCAAGCACGGCCAGAATCTGCTTGCGCTCCGCTTCGTCCAACACGCCTTGCTTCTTCAGCCCGCCATTCGCTCCGGCCGCGAGCGGCTTCAAGTCCGGCAACTCAACTCGCAGGACAGGCCCGTTGGATAGAATCACCGCGCGCTCGATCACGTTTTGCAGTTCTCGAATGTTGCCCGGCCAGTCGTATGCGGCGAGGGCGTTCATCGCTTCAGTAGGAATCGAAAGGATGGTTCGGTTCATGCGCCGTGAAAACTGTTGCGCGAAGTGGCGGACCAAGAGGGGAACATCTTCGGCGCGCTCGCGTAGCGGCGGAACGTAAACCGGAAACACATTGAGCCGGTAGAAAAGGTCCTCCCGGAATCTTTTTTCGTTGACCAGCGAAGCGAGGTCGCGGTTGGTGGCGGCAATCAGCCGCGCATCGGTCCGCAGCGTACGCGCGCTTCCCAGCCGCTCAAACTCCCGCTCCTGCAATACGCGCAGAAGTTTGGGCTGCAATTCAAGCGGAATCTCTCCGATCTCGTCCAGGAACATCGTGCCCCTATGGGCCAGTTCAAACCGGCCAATGCGCTGCGCCACCGCGCCGGTAAACGCTCCCTTCTCATGCCCAAACAATTCACTTTCCAGTAGTCCCGTCGGGATGGCGGCGCAGTTCAGTTTCACGAAAGAGTTTGCCCGGCGCGCGCTGCGGTCATGAATCGCGCGCGCAATCAGTTCCTTCCCCGTGCCCGTCTCACCGTAAATCAGCACCGTGGAATCCGTAGGCGCCACCTTTTCCACCTGCTCGAGCGCCCTGCGGAGAGCCGCGCTTTCGCCCAGAATTTCTTCGAAGTTCAGTTCGGCCCGAATCTCGTCTTCCAGATATAGCTTCTCTTGCGCCAGCTTGTCCTTGAGATCGGCAATCTGGCGATAGGCGCACGAGTTCTCGACCGCAATCGCCACTGGCCCCGCGACCTGGGTCAAAAATCCGACCTCCTCTTGGGTGAAGACTCTTTCGCCCAACCTAGCCACGGCCAAGACGCCCACCGTGCGATTCCGGCTAACTAAGGGTATGTGGCAAGAAGATTTGATGCCCTCTCCCTCGACTACAGCGGACTCTTCCGAACCCGCTTGCCCAAGGTCCTTTTGATTCACGAGCACGGGTTCGCCGGTTTGAAATGCGCGGCCCAGCGGTGAATTTTCGAGCGAAATCACGCGGTCTTCTTGGATCATTCCCTTGCTCTCGGGGAAATCAAGCGCGTATACCCGCAATTGGCGGCCATCACAATCGGGAAGCGCGACGCCCGCCGCATCACACTCCATGACGCGCCGGATGCTTGCCGAGGTGGCGCGCAAAAGGTCTCGGAGGTCGAGATTCGAGACAACTTGTTTCGTCACCTCGAGGAGCAATTGAAGCCGGTCCCGCTCGCGCTGTAAGGCCGCCTGGGCGCGCTGGGAGGCCTTAAAATTTAGCGCGGCGTCCGCCGCCAGCGCCACTTGGTCCGCAACGAGCGAAAGAAAGACGCGCTCGTCCTTGCTGTAGGCGTCGGGGTGCTTGCTGCCCACCGCGAGCGCCCCGATGCGGCGGCGTGCGGTCGTTAGCGGAAATGTGCAGATGGAAAGAACGCCGCATTCCTTGAGAAGCTCGACGGCCGCAGGGAATCGGGTTTCGCCTTCTACAGAAGGGATCACGAGTGGCTGCTGGCGCTGGTAAACCCACCAGGTCAGCGTTTGTTCTGGCGCGAGTTCCGGGGCCTCGATCGGAGCGCCAGAATCGTCAAACAGCTTGAGACTCACGGAGTGGGCCTTTTCGTCATAGATGCCGACGCCCAGATAATAAAACTCCACCACCCGGCGCAATTCGCGCGCCAGGATGCTTAGCAGATCTTCAAAGCTTCGTGTTGACGTTAGGGTCTGTGAAACTCGTAACAACGACTCATAACGCTCGGCTGCTGCCGTTTCCAAAACTAGTTGGGCGCTGCTCATCGCTCACTCTCCCGCTGGTTTGTTTTCACCACGCGACACTGCCTATTGGATGTGTTTGCTATGGACTGTGTTTCGTCGTTTGAGTTCCACTCAGCCCGTCGTACCTGTCTGCAAAATGAAGCCTACGCATGTTCTGGGATTCGAGTCATGTGTTCCGGGCTGCTCGATTCAGCAGATGCCGGCGAGCAGGACAGAGCGGCCGGTGGGCTGGAGAAATCCAGACGCAATTGCGGTGACTTCGGGTGAGGCTCGCTTTCACGGGGGGAATTGGCGATAGCATGGCGCGCGCGTGCTTCAGCAATGCGCTCGGCGATTGCTTTCTTATAGCTTTCAGGTAAATAGGCCGAGTGAGCGTAAAGCTCGTGATACCGCCGAAGCAACTGCGGAAATTCCCTTTCCAAAAACGGCATAAACTGCTTCATCGCAGACGGCATCAAGAATAGAGCGCCGCCATGAAGGAATTTTGCTCCGGCCCGGGAGGCGCGCCGCGCCAGGTCGTCAAGACCTGCTTCAGAATCGGTGAGGCCCGGCACAACTGGCATCGCATTGACGCCCGCGTAGATCCCTGCCGAGACCAGCCGGGCCACGGCGTCCAGGCGCTTGGCAGGAGGTGGCGCTTTGGGCTCGAGCAGGCGAGCCAAGCGTGCGTTGGTAGTGGTCACTGTCATGTGAACGCCAAATGTGTGCTTGCCGGATATGACCTTCAATAAGTCCAGATCGCGCAAGACCAGCACCGACTTCGTTGTAATCGAAAAATGAATGCCCTCGAACTCCGCAAAAATTTCGAGCATTCGACGGGTGACCCCGAAATGTTGTTCCGCCGGCTGATACGGATCGGTTGCAGTCCCTAGGGCTATGGGCAGGCCACGGTCGCGGGCGCGGCGAAGCTCGTCGCGCAAAAGTTCGGGTGCTCCCATCTTGGCGTAAATCTTCCGCTCGAAGTCCGCACCGTCATGCATCTCCATGAACTCGTGCGTATATCGCGCATAGCAGTACTTACACCCGAACTCACATCCTCGGTAGGGATTAATGGTCCACGCAAAGGGCAGGCGACCCGTCGATTCACGGTTCAACGCAGTGCGCGAAGGCAGGGCAAAATAGGCCAC
>JASHOS010000244.1 GCA_030040995.1 Terriglobia bacterium
CGAGAGCTGGACAATTATCCCCGGTGGCTTTCTACGATCTTCGATCGGACTTTGTCTAGCCGATGCCCGAGGTAAGCCGGCGATGCAACAGTGTCGTCCTGTGAGAGCGCAGCGTTGGCAGTATACGTTAAAGGGTAACGTGATCAGCGCCGCCCGCCATCAGTGTCTCAGCGCCGACTGGCCGAACAGCATGTCCCAAGATCTTCAGATGCAGCCCTGCGGACACAATCAACCGAATCAGATCTGGTCGCTGCCGAACTAAGTGAACTTATATTTCTTTCTTAACCAAGAGCCTCCTCGTGCTTAACCAATAGTCCTGGCGGCGTCTGGCATGAGGTCGAGCTCCGAGGGAAACTTCGCCGTCGCCCGCGATGATGGAAGTACAACCAAGCGACATCTATTAAGGAGTTTTTCGATGCGCAGAGAGCCACCACCCCTTGAGACGCGCGATCCGGAAACAAAAACAAGCCGCAGAGACTTCATAACCATGAGTGCATCTGCAATAGCTCTCGCGGCGCTCATTCCGGAACAAGGGCTGAACGCCCGGACAATGTCAACACGAAGCCGAAATCAGCATCATACATTCGGCTGGAAGGGTGAGCAGTTCCTCCTCGACGGGAACCCATTTCAAATACGAGCTGGGTCCATGCACTATCCGCGCGTCCCGCGCCCCTACTGGCGAGATCGCATGCGTAAGATGAAGGCCTTGGGGCTGAACACACTGTGTACGTATATCTTTTGGAATCTTCATGAGCCCCAGCAGGGACGGTTCGACTTCACCGGCAATCTTGACGTCGCCTCCTACCTTCGTACCGCGCAAGATGAAGGACTTTGGGTCATCATACGCCCGGGTCCCTATATATGTTCGGAATGGGATTTTGGAGGGTTCCCAGCCTGGTTGCTCGCAACTCCAAACATGAAGGTGCGTAGCACGGATCCACGTTTTCTCAAGGCTGCCGGGCATTATCTTAGACGGCTCGGAGCAGAGCTAGCTCCGCTCCAGATCACGGAGCATGGGCCAATTATCATGGCCCAGGTCGAGAATGAGTATGGCTCGTTCGGGAATGATAAGGCCTATCTAAAGTCAATCCGGGACATGATCCGCCGTGTCGGGTTTGATGTCTTGCTCTATACCTCCGACGGTCCTAGTTCGGAACTGCTGGAGCAAGGAACTCTCCCTGGCCTGCTTTCCGCGATCAACTTTGGGGGCTCCGATGCAGCAAGCGCGTTTGGCAACTTCGCGAAATTCCGCCAGAACGTCCCGCGCATGTGTGGTGAATATTGGGTTGGATGGTTAGATCACTGGGGTGAAGTTCACCATACCACTTCCCCGCAAGCCAGCGCAAAGGGTCTGGAATGGATGCTCTCTCATGGTATTTCTGTCAATCTTTACATGTTTCATGGAGGCACTTCTTTTGGTTTCATGAGTGGCGCGAATTATGGGCCGGCGTATCAACCCGATGTGACGAGCTATGACTATGACGCCCCTCTAGATGAAGGGGGCAGACCGCAAGAAAAGTTCTTCACGCTACGTAACGTCTTCCTCAGGCATCCGTCGCAGGGTGGACCGCTCGCTAAACTGCCTTTGCCTTTACCCGTTATAGATATCCCACGATTCGAATTGAAGCAGTCCGCTTCGTTGTCTCAAGCTCTGGGCCGGCCCATAGCATCAGACACGCCCCTACCCATGGAAGCTCTTGGACAGGCTTACGGCTTCATTCTTTACCGCACGCGAGTCGATGCAGCGGTTCATGGTTTTTTAGAGCTTATCGAGTTGAGAGATCACGCGTGGGTTTACCAGGGTTCAAGAAAGCTGGGGACTCTGGAACGCAGGCTTGGGCAACACTCGCTTAAGGTGGACCTGATTCCGGGCGAGGCACTCGATATCCTGGTCGAAAACATGGGGCGTATCAACTTTGGACCTAAACTACTCTACAACCACCAAGGGATAACCGAAAAGGTT
Source organism: Terriglobia bacterium (assembly GCA_030040995.1). Taxonomy (GTDB): domain Bacteria; phylum Acidobacteriota; class Terriglobia; order UBA7540; family UBA7540; genus JASHON01. The sequence continues at coordinate 1,964 of JASHOS010000244.1, forward strand.
TTGTTAAATGGCAGGGAGCTCACCGGCTGGAGCATTTTTACCCTTCCCCTATCCGACCTCTCCGGGGTCAATTTCTCAGATCAACCTGTCCGGGGACCGGCCTTCTATCGCCAGATTTTTGTTTTAGAATCGACCGGAGATACATTCCTGGACATGCGTGGCTGGGGAATAGGATGCGTCTGGGTGAATGGCCGCAACCTGGGACGATACTGGAGAATCGGACCTCAGCAGACCTTGTTTGCGCCGGGTTGCTGGTTAAAAAAGGGAGAGAACGAACTTGTTGTGTTGGATATTGAAGAAGGCAGCCATCGTTCAGTACAAGGGCTCAAGAATCCTGTCTATGAGACGATGAGGCAACCGTGAGGTCGGATAGTGAGGAGGACGATCGCCACCATCGGTCTTGCGCTGGGAAAACCCGACGAATGCCGTGCTCAGGTTATAAAGGGGCAAGTGACCGTGTCCCTTCCTGCTCAGCAACTGGTGATTGTTTATAGGAATGGTGCGAATGATAAGGTCAGGCTTCTCCCCAAAGCCTAATCGCACTACGAGGATTCTTGAGCTACGCCGGCCTCATCTTTCTGGTAGAAGGGGAGGTATTCACATTCATGGCGACTTCACGAAGGAAATTCTTACAGGCATATACAGCGGCCGCCGCGTTCACGGCGATGCCTGGCTGGGTGCCCGGCTGGAGATAGCGTTAGCCTGCCGTCTGCGGCAAGCCAAGCGAGATCTCTCGAACCTGGAGCGATCGATACGGTTGGCGTTGCGAAACGTCACGCCTTTGTAAAGAATTCTCCGACTCCCGATTTTTTCGAAGGCATGCTGCTTGGGAACGGAGGGGTAATGCGCCTGAGAGACTGCACAGCTTGCGGGAAACTCATTGGACGTGTGTGGACTCTAGTCCAACTCCCCAGACCGGGGTGGTGACAGCGATCTTTTCGAATCTCGAAACAATCGGTTTGGCTCGAGGTATCGCCTTGCGCACCGCCGGCAAGGACAGCGAGGCATCATGGCTGGCCACGCTGTCCCAGACCTCAGTCACCCAAAGCACATTTTCATTGGCCGAGTCTTTGGCCACAACGTAGCTGATGCATCCCGGCATGCCGCTCGCGCTCTCTTTCAATATCCTGATCATCTTCTCGCGCTGGCCAGGAACAGTAGTAAGTTTCGCAATCAGTCCATACATTCGTTTCGCTCCTTGCGAACCTGCGACGCGGCCTTCGCTATCCAGGCTGCGAAAAAAGGGCGTCGGGCGTGTCATGCTGATCCCGCAGAGCGGGAGAAGCATCCATTTTCAGGATTCGCTAAAATCGATCATCTTGGCCTCGGTGCGAAAACCCTTCGTGGCAATGGCGATATAGAGAAACCCGACGGCAAACCAGATGCTTCCCACAATTTTGGCGACGATGTTCAGATTCAACCAGATGAGTGCACAGAAAATAAAACCGAAAAGCGGAAGTATTGCGTCTGTCACAAGATGACGCCGTCGCTCGCGGCGCGCCGTAATGCAGAAGTGCCAGAAAGTGGCAAGGTTCACACCCATAAAAGCGAGAAAGGCGCCGAAGTTTAAGAGCTCTCCCGCGTGTTCGAACGCGTTGCCGATATAGTTCAGGCCCACCGCTCCCACATACGCCACAGCGCCAATGAGCAGGATGTTATAAGTGGGCGTATTCGTTTCGCGATGAAGGTGAGCAAAAAACTTCCGGGGAAGGACGCCGTCGCGTCCCATGCCGAACAGCAGGCGCGCTGCCCCGAGGCCGCCGGTCAGCCCGCTCCCCAGGGCCGCCACAACCAGAACGGCCCCCATTGCCTGGAAGAGCGGGACACCGCCCACCCGGCGGCAGATATCCATGAAAGCGGTCTCAAGATTGACGAAGGTATGCCAGTTCGGCCAGACGCGCTGCCCAAGGTAAGCCTCTGCTCCACCGAGCACACCGGTTACGACACAAACGATCACCGTGGCCAGCAGCACGTTCCGCTTGGGATTTTCGACATCTTCGGAAAGTGTAGTGATGCCATCGAATCCAATGTAAGTGAGGGCGGCGAAGGAGGTTGCCATCCAGATTTGGTGTGCGTGGAAGGTTTTCGGGTCGTAGGACGGCTGAAGAGAAAACAAGCCGGTCCAGCCTTGCGCATGAAACAGATAGTGAACTGCCAGGTAGAGAAAGGCGGCGACCACGGCGCACATAGTGAAGAAAAGAACCTTGTTCGCGCGCGCCGACGATTTAATGCCGAGCAGATTCAAAATCGTCATAAACGCCACCACGATCAAAGCCGCGACCGCATAAGGCATTTTCGGAATGTAGCGGGTGTGGAGGGCCACCGCAATCCAGATAGCATTGATCAGCGGTTGCAGGATGTAGTCGAGCAGCATCGCCCAGCCAATCAGAAATCCCAAATGCGGGTTCAAAGCTTTGCCCACGTACGTGTATGCCGATCCAGCCGACGGATACACTGAAGCCATGCGGCCGTAACTGAATGCCGTAATGATCATGGCGAACATGGCTACCAGAATGGTAGTGACGGTATGCCCGTTCGAAAGCTTTTGTGCCACTCCGAACAACGGGATCGGGGCCGTCGGCTGAATCAGGACGAGTCCATAAAAAATCAGGTCCCAAAGCGTCAGCACCTTGATAAGCCGCAAAGGAGTCGATTCCGATGCAGACGGTTCTTTTGAGCTCATGATGATATTGGGATAGGGACTTCCACCTCCGTTGGCGTCACCCCGCAGAACATAATTCAAGCCGCATACCGCTCAGAGGCCGAAACGGAAAAGCGCGCCTATATCCGGCACGGTGAAGCCACGCCAGGCCCATCTCGCAACAGCGTATCATGGCGGTCCTTAAGGAGAAAACAGCCCAGCTAAGCGCAGCGCGAGGTGATCCATACTGGTTGTTTTCCAACAAAGTACAGGCTTCGACCGATTGTCCATGCGTCCGGTGAAACTTTAGCATGAGGCACTGATAATATTGACCGAGGGTTCGAATTCGGGTCCTCGATCGCCGGAGTCAGATAACATGCCCAGAGGAAGAAGCATCCGAGGTGTAGGCAGTAAGGAGCGCCGCCAATACGAGCACATCAAGAGCAAGGCACAGCGCTCCGGCCGTTACGGCAAGCGAGCGAAGGAAGTTGCCGCACGCACCGTGATGAAGCATCACAAAGAAAAGGGCCACAAAACTGGCCAGTAGTTACAGGTTCTGCCACGGCTTCCAGCAGCTGGAAAGGGTATGTCACGTTCGGGCTTGTGTCGACCCGATACGGCTGTACCCTGCTGCCCGCAGCACCAGGATTGAGTTCCATCAGTTTCACAGGCCGTGCCGGACACGGCTGCGCCGGCCCCTCTTCTGTCCAACCTGTAACCACATGGTTGAACAGTCGGAGGTAGTGAAAGGTTATGAATATGAAAGAGGCCAGTACTTTCTTGTCGAGGACCAGGAGATCAAAAAGCTGGCGCCGGATAAAGGTGACACGATGGAGATCACCGAGTTTGTCCCGTTAGGGGACATTGATCCGGTTTACTACGACGCGTCCTATTTCGCCGTTCCGGGTCTCTTTACAGCGCCGCTCGATTCCAGCAACTGTTTCAGCTTGCTTTAATCTAAACGCAAAGCCTTCGCCCTATGAAAGACCCAATGTTCTCCTGCCAGCTCAACAGCTGCAGTCCACAAGCGCTGCGGAATCAGCAAATGGCCCGTTTGCGCGCTCCGCCGCCGGCCGAAGCAGTACTACCGCAACCTCACCGAAGTCTACGATCCGCGGTTCATTTCTATCCGCACGCTAACAAAGATGTGTGTCATTCGAGTCCAAAATGTGTCGAGACCAAGGAATAGTCGCTACATTTTTCGCCACGGCGCAACTTTCAAGCGCTGATGCGTTTCCCGCATTTTGTTGCAAACATTAATGTGGCAAGTAACCGGGCGGCTGGAACCTGTTGTCCGGCAGCAAAAACGGGCCCTCGCGAGAGTAAAAGGGCTCCGTAAGTAGTTGAATCCGTTGGTCGGGGCGCCCGGATTCGAACCGGGGACCTCTTGCGCCCAAGGCAAGCGCGCTACCAGGCTGCGCCACGCCCCGATAGAGCAGGTGTCAGAGACCGGGTGACAGGTTTAAACGCCGCGGGAAATACATAGGCTCAACTCCAGCAATCTTCATTCTGCCAAGCTTCACTACCTGTGTCTAGAGAAGCTCATGGGAGCACGCGCAGGATAACCAGCGTCATGTCATCGTGCTGCGGAGCTCCGGCGGCAAATTGGATCGCGGCGCTCATGATGCTCGCCGCAATTTCTGCGGCGGACGCGCCCATCGCCGATTCCACGGCCGCCATGAACCGTTTCTCGCCCCACTCCTCGTCGTCAGGATTCATGGACTCCGTAAT
>JASHOS010000029.1 GCA_030040995.1 Terriglobia bacterium
ACATCCGCATGATGGCGGCCGTGCAACCGTTCATTTCAGGAGCTATTTCTAAGACCGTGAATATGCCGGAAGATTCGACGGCAGAAGACATCGCGAACGCCTTGGTGGAATCGTGGCGCATGGGCATTAAGGCGATTGCCATTTACCGCGACGGGTCCAAGCGCAGCCAGCCGCTGAACGTGGGCAAGAAGGAGGAGAGAACAGGGAGCCGAAACGAAGCTTCGGGTCTTGAGCCCCGACTTGCGAGTCCCGAGTCCCGAGTCCCGGATCCCCAATCCCGAGTTCCGAATCCCGAATCCCAAGTCCCGGCCACCGAGTCGCGAACCGCGAGCCCCTCGCCGGCGGCCCGTCCATTCCGGCGCAAACTTCCCGATGAGCGGCGTGCTATTACCCACAAGTTTTCCGTCGGCGGGCATGAGGGATACCTGACCGTCGGACTCTATGAAGATGGCCTGCCCGGTGAAATCTTCATCACCATGGCCAAGGAGGGCTCCACGGTTTCCGGCCTCATGGACTCATTTGCGACGTCGGTTTCGCTGGCGCTCCAGTATGGCGTACCGCTCAAGATTCTTTGCGATAAGTTCAGCCACACTCGGTTCGAGCCGAGTGGCTGGAGCAGTAACCGCAGCATTGGCTATGCCAAATCGCTTATGGACTATATCTTCCGCTGGATGGCGCTGAAGTTTCTACCCACGGACGCCCAGCCGCAGGAGAGCGCGAGCGTTACCACTCCGAACGGAATTGAGGCGGCCCACGCTGCCAAGCTGGCATCGCGGTTCACCGAGGCAGCGGGAGCGCCTGGTTCGCCCGTCTCCGCCGAGCATCGGGTACTGCAGCCGCAGTTGGCTGGGGTAGTCCACGAAGACGACGCTCCAAGTTGCTCGGAATGCGGCGCCATCATGGTCCGCAACGGGTCCTGCTACCGCTGCATGAATTGCGGCTCAACCAGCGGCTGCTCGTAATGTTAGATTTTCGATTGCCGATTTCGGATTTACGAACTTCTGCTGCTGGCGCGGCATGGCGGCCGCGGTAGCCACGGCGAGTGCCTTGCCTCGCCGTGGATTTTCCGTCGCCTCAGAAGCGAGATCTGCCCTCTCTAAGGCCGTTGCCGAGCAAGAGTTTGACAGGGTCACTGAGTTTCTAGCCATGGCTGAAAAATTCCTGGAGGGGACGGGAGGAAATTTTGAATAGCGCCACCGTTCCTAAACGGCTTTCTATTGACGTAGCCGCAGCGTTGCACGCCATATGTTCCACCGGAAAAGGGCGCTGTTGGTATTGCGACGCGCGGCTGCCCGAGGAGTCTGCAGCGATCCGGCAGGGCTGGGATGTGCAGCGATTCGACGATCAGCCGGTGGCAAGTATCATTCTCGTATGCCCGAGTTGCGGTTGTCATGAAAGCGCGTGAGGGGCCATACTTGTCCCAATTCGGTATCAGTTCTTTGGAGGCGACGTGCGGCTTCGCCGCCCGCTGTGCGGAATGGCTGTGCCCTTCCGGCAGCGAGCCACGCTCCCTAACCTTGTCCGCGCTCGGCGCACGGAAGCGCGAAATGTCCTCTCTCGTTGATCCCGTCTATTTTCCCAGCGCGACGCAACCCTGTTAAATTAACTCTGAGGATGACCCAGTGCCTGGTTGCGTAGGTCCACGTAAAATTGGCTGTGTCTCATTTCATAGCGCCTTGCGGCACACGCAAAGGACGAAAAAGCCTGCCCTCGCCCCCTTGGGGGAGAGGGCGGCGCGCAGCGCAGGGTGAGGGGGTCGCATCAAGCTTTACCAGGGGCGGCGTTTTTCCAGAGCTCTCCATGCCATACCAACCCATCGGTGATTACGGCGTCATCGGCAATATGAGGACGGCTGCTCTTGTCGGGAAAAATGGGTCCATCGATTGGCTCTGTTTCCCGCGTTTTGATTCGCCTAGCATTTTCGGGGCTATTCTGGACGACCGGAAGGGCGGGCGATTCAAAGTTGCTCCCGCCGTTTCTGGCTCGAGCGCCGAACAGTACTATTTGTCCGACACCAATGTGCTGGTGACGCGGTTTGTCAGTCCCGAGGGCGCCGTTGAAATGACAGATTTCATGCCGCTCGAACCCCCGTCCAAGGACGATTGCCGCCTCATCCGTCGAATCACGGCGACGCGCGGATCAATGAAACTTCGCATGGAATGTCATCCGGCGCCAAACTACGGACGGGATGCTTGCCGGATCGAGATCAATCGCCAGTCAACCGTCTTCCGCTCCGAAGCCCTGAGCCTGGGTTTGGCTTCGGACGTACCTCTAAAGGAAAGTGGCGGAGGAGTCGGCTCCGAATTCACTTTGCAGGCAGGTCAGACGCTCACTTTTGTGCTGCATGGGGCTACGGAATCGGCATACGACGGCCACATCAGCGTGGAAGAGAGTTTATCGTTCCTGGAGGAAACCGTCGACTATTGGCGCCGCTGGATTGCGAAATGTAGCTACCGTGGCCGGTGGCGCGAGATGGTTCATCGCTCAGCCTTGACGCTCGAGTTGCTCGTTTATGAGCCCACCGGCGCGGTGGTTGCTGCCGCCACTTCCAGTCTGCCGGAGGAGATCGGCGGCGAACGGAATTGGGATTACCGGTATAGCTGGATGCGGGACTCGGCGTTTACCGTCTACGCATTGTTGCGTATCGGGCTGGTGGATGAGGCAGACCGTTTCATGTCTTGGATTGAATCGCTTTGCGCCGAAATGAAGCAAGGCGTCATGTTGCAGACGGTTTACGGCATTGACGGACGCCGTGATCTTACGGAGAGCTTGCTGGACCACTGGGAGGGTTACCGGGGCTCTCGTCCGGTCCGCATCGGAAACGCCGCCCACCAACAGCTTCAGCTTGATATTTTCGGCGAAGTGATGGACGCCGCTTACCTTTACAACAAATATCGCAACCCGATTTCTTCGGATTTGTGGAATGACCTGCGCCAGCTTGCGGACTGGGTCGCGCAGAACTGGCAGCAGCAGGATTGCGGCATCTGGGAAGTGAGAGCCGCCCGCCAGCACTTCGTCTATTCGAAGGTGATGTGCTGGGTTGCCTTGGATCGTGCTCTGCGTATCGCGCGAAAGCGATCTCTTCCGGCCGATCATCAATGCTGGATAAAGGCCCGGGATCAAATTTACGAAGCGGTTCTGGAGCAGGGTTGGAGCAAAGAACGGAGCGCTTTTGTCCAGTATTTTGGGGGCACGACCCTCGACGCGTCGAATCTCGTGATGCCCATGGTTTTCTTCATGGCGCCGAACGATCCGAAGATGCTGAAAACGCTCGAAGCCATTTGCCGGAGAGCGCCGGAAGGAGGGCTTCTCGAAGATGGGATGGTCCGGCGTTACGATACCGGGCAGACGGTAGACGGATTGCGAGGTGGAGAAGGGTCTTTCAATATGTGTACGTTCTGGCTAGTCGAGGCGCTCACCCGCGCTGGCCGGTCAGACCCCGCGTTTCTCAGACAGGCCCTTTGGCTGTTCCAGAGAATGCTGATGAGGGCGAATCATTTGGGGCTCTATTCCGAGGAAACAGGGATCATGGGAGAACCTTTGGGAAATGTGCCCCAGGCTCTCGCGCATTTGGCGTTCATCAGCGCCGCCGTGAACTTGGATCGTGCTCTCGCGGAGAACGAAGGCAGTTAGTACCGCGACGGCCCTGGAGTGAGACTCAAGACGAGGAGAAGCATGCCTAACAAGAATCCATCAGCGCTGGTTGGCAAATCACGGCTGGCGTATCATAACGAGCGTTTTCTTACCTCTGCCGAGGCCCGCACCATCCGGATCCTGTCGGAATATCTGGAGCCGCAGGTCCGGCTGCGAAAATCCGGCGTACAGAACACGGTGGTCATGTTTGGCTCGGCGCGGATTGTGCCGCGCGATGTGGCGGT
>JASHOS010000245.1 GCA_030040995.1 Terriglobia bacterium
TAGTATAGAGATTCGTTAAAACACTTACATATTTAGCGCGTCAAAATTCTTCCATCGATGTACAACCGGCTCTTGATTAATTTCTGCGATACCGAGCAAGATTCGATCCTTCAGTTCCTCGCGAGAAGTGACGCGAACGTGTTTCAGAAATGTGCGCGCCATCTTGCCAAAGAGGGTTTCGACCAGATTCAGCCAAGAGCCATGCTTGGGGGTGTGCACATACCGAAATCGGTTGGGCTTGCTGGCCAACCAAGCCATCGTTTCTTGGGAGATATGAGAGGAATGGTTGTCTAACACCAACCGGATGACGCAGCCCGGCGGGTAATGGGCATCCAGCGCCTTGAGGAGGAGAATAAATTCCCGGCTACGATGCCGAGGATGGACCTCGGCAGTAACGTGACCATCGTGCAAATCGAGGCCGGCCAGAATCGACAACGTCCCATACCTCCTATATTCGTAGTCGCGCCCCCATTGCGGATGCTGGCCCGGTTGGGGGGGTAAATCGCGAGCGATGCTGCCCAAGGCTTGCACGCCGGGCTTCTCATCGACCGAGACGGTGACCATGGAGGGAGTTCCTGGGAGGTCGCGGACGGCCTGGTTCTGTAAGCTAACTTCCTGATAGACGAGCAGCACCTCCCGCATTTTCTGGTCAAATTCAGGGTCGCGCCGCTCCATGTAGTATTTCACCTTATGGGGCTGCAACGGCTGGTTTTTAAGAATACGCTGGATGGTGGCCTTGGCCGCACGCCGTAAACTGGGATGCCCCTGGGTCAGAGCCGTCTCACGCACATGTTGAGCCAACTGGCGATGACTCCAGACCTCCGCCGCATAGCCGTGATCCTTCGGCTTGCTGCAAGCCAAGCTCACCACCCAGGCTTTCGCTTCCTCACTGATGACGGGCACCTTAGGGCGATGGTATTTATCGTGGAGGGCGGTCTCGGCCCCCACCGCCAGCGCTCGGCGGATCCATTTGTAAACCGCCACCCGGCTGACCTGCAAAGCGCGGGAGAGGGTCGTGATGCTCTGACCCGACGCATAATGGAGAAGAATCTGCGCACGCTGCACCTCCCGTACGGGTCGCGTGCGTGACTGGGCCGTTTGTTCTAAGGTATGTCTCTGCTCGGGGGTCAAGATCAGTTTCGGATATTTGGAGGTTGTGGCCATCCTGGCTCTTGACCAAACTACCACCAAACCTATAGAAATGTAAATGTTTTGATGAATCTAAATAGTAGTCGCGTTTACCCTGGTGGCTGCGGTTCTGGCAGTCGGCATTGCAGGGCTGCTGCCGGCCTGGCGGATGGCGCGCACCGATGCGCACGATGCGTTGCAATCAGGCAGCGTGCGTACTGGGGAAAGTGGCCGCCGCTTGCGTGCGCGCGAGCTCCTGGTCGGCATCGAGATGGCGCTCAGCCTGATACTGCTGATTGCAGCCGGGCTGCTGATCGCGAGTTTTTCGAAGCTCGAGCGCGTGCCGAAAGGCTTCGCCGTCGAGAATGTTCTCACCGTGAATCTGCAATTACCTGCGGCGCAATATACGCAGGCGCAGCAGCGGAGCCTGTTCTGGCGCAGGGTGCTCGCGGCCACATCGACGCTGCCGGGCGTCGAATCGTCCGCGGTGACGAACTGGATGCCCCTCGGGGGTGAAATGAACGACGATGCCGTTGACTTGCCTGGTGATACCCGGCCTGAAACTGAGCGGCCGTTTGCCAGCTACCGCCGCGTGAGCCCCTCGTTTTTTAAGACTCTCGGCGTTCCTCTGCTGCGTGGCCGCGAGTTGACATGGGCGGACGCAGGCACACCCGCCGTCATGATTTCTGAGGCTGCAGCCAAGACAATCTGGCCGGGCATTGATCCCATCGGCCAAAGATTTGACGTAGACCCATCCTTTCGCGGATATCAGGTGGTCGGGGTGGTGGGCGATACTCGCAGCGTCACTCTTTCTAAAGCGCCGATGCCGATGGTGTATAGCGTCTATGATGGCAGTCTGAGCGGGTCGTTGATCCTGCGAACGCGCCTGCGAGCTTCAGCCGTTGCGGGCGAGTTACATCGCGCGATTTGGAAAGTTGACCCCAGCGTGGCCGTTCCGCGCATCCGGAGCATGGGCCAGATCGTTTCAGAGTCACTGGCGCCGCACCGATTCGAGACGTTGTTGACCTCGCTCTTCGCTTGCGCCGCTCTTCTGCTTGCCTGTCTGGGGATTTATGGCGTGGTCTCCCACTCTGTCGTATGTCGCACGCACGAAATCGGCATCCGCATGGCGCTGGGCGCGCAGAAGGCTGACATACTCCGGCTCGTGGTAGCGCAAGGAATGAGGCCGGCTCTGCTGGGTGTGGGCGCCGGAATTATCGGCGCGCTCGCACTTACACGCTTTCTATCAAGTCTGCTCTACGGCGTCAAGCCCACTGATCCGCTCACCTTTGGCGCAGTCTCACTGATCTTGATTGGAGTGGCTCTGATGGCCTGCTATATCCCCGCGCGGCGAGCGGTGAAGGTGGACCCCATGGTGGCGCTGCGGTACGAATAGGTGACAGGTGCCAGGTTTCAGGCGCCAGCGCAGCGCGGCCGAGCCGCAACCAAACCTGTCGGAAGCCATTGCCCTCGCCCGTTTGGCGGGAGAACGCGGGCTACGGGGAGCTGAGTGCTGACCGCTTGAGGTGGTAGCCACGGCGAGCGGTTTTTCTGACGGTCGGCTTTTGGAGATGTTACGCTTGGACGATGTCCCAGGGTCCGCAGACTGTACCCGTTGGCGATTCCCGATCTTAAAATTCTCGCCCGTGGCACGGCTTTCGGACTTGCGAGTACATTGTGGTGTCGGACGCGGGATGTCGACAGACAAGCTGGGTGCCAGCTTGCTGGCTTGGAAGGTAGGAGTTTCTCATGGATGAACAAAAGCTACTTGAACGAATTACGGTGAATACTCAAATCTTTGGTGGCAAGCCCATAATTCGCGGACGCCGCCTGGCGGTAGAGCACATCCTCGGCATGTTGGCGGCTGGAGATACAGCGGAAGAAATTCTTGCTGGCTACACATGGCTCGAGCGCGAAGACATTCAAGCCTGCCTCGTTTATGCCAGGCGAATCGCCGCCAATGAACGTATCGAGCCTTTGTCGATCGAGGTTAGCCCGTGAAAATTCTCCTGGACACCTGCATCGTCGGCCAGGCCAAAGCAGAACTGGAAGCAGCGGGACACGATGTTGTCTGGTCGGGCGATTGGGACCAGGACCCTGGGGATGATGCCATTCTTGCGGCTGCTTACCGTCAGGGAAGAGTGCTGGTGACACTCGATAAGGACTTTGGTGAACTCGTGATGCTGCGCGGGGCATCGCATGCCGGAATCCTGCGACTGGTGAACTTTCGGGCGGCTGATCAGGCCTCTGTTTGCCTCGGGGTTCTAACGGCCCACGCCTCAGATTTGGAATCGGGGACGATGATCACAGCCGAGCCGGGAAGGTTGCGAATCCGCCGGCCACTGAAGTAAAACATGCGTCGGGAGAGAGGAAAATCCAATCTTACCCTGATTTTCGTTTAGTTCCGAAAATGGCCTCCGAGTGTGTCACTGCGGCGCTGCGCGATGAATAGGTGTCAGGTGACAGGGGTGGAGCAGACTTCGTGCCTTTCGAAGTCTGCGGCTTTTTCTTAGGGATGTGCCGGCGAACCGCAGAGTTTCCAAAAACGGGAAACTCTGCATTGCAATACCGTAAAATCTTGTTTTTTTGGAGATTTTTCGGCGAACCCCCTCACCCGACCCGCGCCGGCTGGAGAAGGCGCCGACCGCGGTCCACCCTCTCCCGAGGGAGAGGGCAGAGTATCTATAACTTTGGTTGGGGCCGCAAGATCGCGCTGCGCTACCCAGCTCCGCCATGTTTTTACTCCGGCAGGCCGGAACCAATCAGATAGACTCGCATGCTTAGTTCCCCGATCTGAGAGCCCGAGGATTCGGCGCGAATCGAGACCACCTGCCAGCTTCCTTGGTGGCCGGGGGGACCATCAAGCACACATTCCGCCGGATAGGTCGCGTGGGCCGACACAGGGTAGCGCTCGAAGCCTGCCTGCGGCGTCCAGCCTTGGGGGAGAGCCGGGAGGAGTGTGACCTGCTCGGCTGCATCTGAATCGTTGTGAATAAGGACCGGTATATACAGTGTGCGCGCTCCAATCTGAACTTCCGGTGAGAGCAGGTTCATGAGGTGGTCCAGACCGTGAGCGGCCCAGAAGCGATGGTAGAAGGCAAACGGCCCGCCCAGTTCTACGGAAAGCCCATTCCGGGATGCCGGACGGTAGCCGGGGTGCGGCGCATAAACAAGGGGCCCGGCGGTAACGCCTGCAAAAACATCGGCCGTGGTCGCGGAGGGAACGAGTGACTTGCCAAAAATGAGGCGGGTGGGTTCTTTGAAGTACGTGAAATCGCCGGTGGCCAAAGCCTGCTTTGCCATCTGGCCGGTGTCATCCTGAGTAAGATGAAATTCCATCTGCTCCGCCGCGACCCTGTAATACGGAATGTGGCGAACTGGGTCCATACCCAGGGCCGGGTACACGGGGCCCTGACCGTTCAGAAAATCCTCGTGTGACGCATCCGTGAAGTAATAGATCTTTTCCGCTTGCCAGGGATGAAGGCCCTCCGTCAGGTTCGCAATTCCTAAGTGGTTCCTGGGGGCAGCCACCTGCTCGGGAAACCATGTCGGATCGCCCGCAAGGTCGAAGGCCTCGGTCGCGATAACGCCCGCGGCCTGATGATCGCCATGATTTTCTCCCGCCACGTAATGCGGCAGCCACGTCAGAATCACTTCCGGCCGGGTCAACCGCACGAGCCGCACCATTTGATCGAGCGCCTCCCCATGGTTCCAGGTTTCAAGTGAACGCAGGAGATTCTGGCCGGGAGTATCGGTGCCACACAAAAACCAGATGTCCGTGATGCCCAGGTAACCATCTGCGCGCCGCGCTTCAATCTCACGTTCTGCACCAAGCGCGGCAGCCTGCTCGTAGCCCTCTGAGTTGCCACCGCTATTGCCAGGCGTGCCGTAAACAATGGCCACACGCCGGTGATACTGGTCAATCTGCTGGGCAAGATATGCGGAGACTTCGGTTTCATCGTCAGGGTGAGCCACGACCACGAGAATATCGGCCTTGTAGCGTGGGTCCGGGGGCAGAAGCGGCGGCGCTTCCTTCGTCTGCGCTGCCAGCACGCCGCTCGAAATCAGCGTAAACACGGCTATCTGGAGAAACGACTTCTTTACTGTCATTCGTAAACCTCCACTATGATCGGGACTTCATTTACAGAGACGTGGAGTTTATCACTTCATGAAATGAACGATCCAGATGGCGCCGGGCGCAAGCTGTTTTTGCACCACCGTAAAACTCTGGCTCATATGGAAAGGCACACCCTGTTGATCTACGAGGTCGCGGGCTTGTGTGGGCTTCCAGGGAAGCGCGATGGAAATGGTGGCATCAGCGGCATGGGCGGCGTGGTTATAAACAAACACGAATTGTTCCCGGCTGCTTGTAAGGCGCCGGACTTCTACCTCCGAAGTTCCCGGGCCGGCAACGCGGACCTGCGGCACAACGCCGGCCGCGCGCGCCAGAGAAAGAAAAAGCTGGCGGGTGGACGCATCGTGAGTGCGTTGGTACGCCAATCCCGGGAACGAGCCGATAAGGATCGCCTTGCCGTGGCCATAGCTGGTTTCACCCATACCCGGCTGGCCGTCCTGGAAGCTTGCCAGCACGCGGGCGCCCTGAAGCGGTTGTAAGTCCTCCTCAAAAGCGCTGGCCACGATGGAGTCGTTAGGGTTCAAGCCGGGAAGCCCGGCCCCTGGCTGAATCACCAGGCGAGGGCGGGCGTCGGGGCGGATGACTGCTTCGCGGGCCCCAAATACGTGGTCCAGGCCGAAACCGGGAACAACCGGGCTGGCGTAACCGCGCGCATTGTTCCAGGCAAGGCGCGCTTCCGCCACTGCCGTCCCTCCCTGGGCGATGTATTGCTTCACTTCATCCGCAACACGGCTTGACAGCATGACAGGAAACGGCAGAAATAGGATTTTATATTGGCTCAGATGATCGCCGTGCAGCGCAGCCGGGTGAACAAAATCCACCGGAATCTGGCTTTCGAAGAAAGCGCGATAAACTCCCATCAGCGAATCCCGTTCCGCGTTGCCGAGCTTCGAGAGGGAAGACTCCGTGCCGCCGACCATGTAGGAAAGGCGGTCGTAAAGGATTGCCACTTGGGCGGCGGCGGGCCGGCTTTGGTTGATTCCCGCGGCGTTGCGTTGAACGATTCGCGCCACATTTCCGGCGGCCCTGGCCCGGTCCGTAAGCGTGCCATCGAGGCCGATCAGCCCGTAGCCTCCCGACTCGTATCCGGAGCTCATGGGATACCACGCATAAATGGCGATTTCGCGCGCGCCGTGCGAAATCGATTGCCACATCCAGTACTCCTCGTCGCTCGCCGTCACAGGAACCGCGATGCGCATTCCCGTAACACCCTGGCCTGCTTGAAGCTCGCCAATCCAGAAGCCTTTGTCAAAACTGTGGCCGGCGGAACGAGCGAAATCGAGCCCCGCGGCAAGCATCCAATAGGGCCACGGACGTATGGATTCGGCGTGTTTAGGATAAAGCGAGGTGCCGAAGAAATCGGCTGCCGCGGACATTTTCCAGTCATCAGGCTCGCCGTAACCATCCGTGGGCGAAGTAAAGAGCGCGGGCGCCGCGGCGTGGCTGGTGATGGGATGCTGGTGATCGGCGCCGCGCACGGCTTCGACGCGCGTCTGCAAATCTCCTGCCAGCTTGTCGTCGATGAAGGCCCGCCAGTCAAGATAGTCCGTGAAAGAGAGAATGGTTGAAAATCGCGGCGGCGTCACCTGGTCCCAGGTTGCAAATTCCCGGTACCATGCGGCGTTTAGAGCGGCGAGAGTCTTATATTTTGCGCGGAGCCATTCCCGAAATCGCTCCTGGCTATACCGGCAGTAGCAGAACTCCGCGTCCTTAAGATACGGGAAATCCGCCCAATTCACAACGTGCGGCTCGCTCCACACGTCCCATCCATAGAGATCGGGAAACTGGTTGGCGTCCCGCGACAGAGCGCTGATGAACTTGACGATTTCCATCCGCAGCGCCGGATCGTCGATGCAGTAGCCTGGCGCGGCCTGAGAATTAATTACAGCGCCGCTCCGATCCACGAAGCGAGCATCGGGATAGAGCGTCCCCACCCAGTCGGGAGCGGAGTCGGTGTAAATCTGGACAATCACTCGGAGCCCGCGTTGCCCCGCCAGCTTCATCAGTAAATTGAGATTTGTGAAGTCAAAGACACCGGGTTTGGGTTCAGCCGTCGCCCAGTCGACCCAGCACTTGACGGCGTCAAATCCCATCGCCTTGATTTGGTCCAGGTCATGTCCCCATCGAGCCGCGCTGGCCGAATCTACCGGTTCGAGCATCGGCGCCCGCGCTTTGCCCCCACTGTACCAAACCGCCACCGGGAAGAAGGAAGGGCGAACCGGCGCCGCCTGCTGGGCGGAAGCTGTTACACAGCCGGCCACTATGGCAGCCAAAACGCAAAAACAAACGGACTGAAGTCGATTCATCCGTGTCACCTCGAGGCTAAGACCTGCGGTTTTGAATGAACCGCTCATATTCGCGGAAAACATTCTGATTATGGTCAGCCGGAAGGCCGCTATTGGGCGAAGCGAACGTCGCAGGCTTTGCACCTCCTGCCACCAGCCGCGCGCCCGTTTCGGCCACCAGAGACATGGCAATCGTAACGCCCGCAACGGTTGAGCCGGCGGCAAGTTTTTCCGGGACTCCATCGACCCCGACTAAAGCGTCTTCGGGCGGCACACAGTTATCAATTGCGATGTCCGAGGCATCGATAAGCCTTTTGCCGCTCGAATGGTTTGCCTTAGCCTGGCGTTGATTCTGATGCGAACAAACCGAGACCACGGTAAGTCCCTTTTTCTTGGTTTCAATCGCCATCTCCACGGGCGCCGCATTCAACCCGCCGTGGGAGAAGATGAGGATGGAGTCTGCCGGCTCCATCGGGTAGCTTTGAAGAACCACTGGGACATAACCCTCGCGCCTCTCAAGCCAAAGCAACTCTCGCGCTCCGCCTGGACCAACCACGTTGAACCACATCAGGCGCGGGTCGTAAATGGGAACGAAACCCACAAAGCTGCCATAGCGAGGGAAAATGTCGAGCACGGGAATGACCGAATGACCGCTTCCAAAAAGATACACTCGGGCGCCGGATTGAATGGAGCGGGCGAAGGCTTCTGCCGCCTCTTCGATCTTCCGTTTCTGTGTTGCGCGGATGCTCGAAATGACCTCTTCAATTGCGCTGAGATAACGTTCAGCAGACATTTAAAAATTTCCTCCTCGCTTCATGGGGAAGTAACGAGCACGGCATTAAGTTGGCTACGGCAAGAATGCGCATAACCCGCCGTATCAGGGCACGACTTCAGTCGTGCCGCAGAAGCCCACTTTTCGATCGGGCTTTACAGGTTGCGGAAAAACTCTCCTGAGAGCCCCGAATGGTGCTCGTCAAGATTTGTAAGTTATTGATTCGCCGTTCGAGCGACCGCCGTTTTCGGCCGATCCTGGCTCCGAAAAGCCGTTTTTCCGCAGCCTGTTTAGCCCCTGAGGACCTCAGCGGCTAAAGCCGCCTGTTCCTCTTGCCCTCAAGTCGGCACGACTGAAGTCGTGCCCTGATACAAGGCGCGTCTGCTCCTGCTTGAGCGTTACGTAACTATGCGCCTTATTATTTTATTTGTGGCCAACCTAACACTTTGACGCAGTTTCTTGCTACTCGTACCCCGCAAGCGGGAGCGGGGTGGCGCGGACCTCCGCTTTTGAGGTCCGCGGCTTGTCCATCGCGTGAGCAAAAAGCCGCAGACCGCAACCACGGCGGTCTGCGCTACCAGCTCCCGCCGCTCCCGGGATAACTGCGCCGGAGGTATCCGTCACCAAGCCGCTGATTCCGCCGCGGCCGGCCTGGGCAACGGCCGTTACTGCTGCCGCGAACGTCATACACGAGGCACAAAATACCGTTAGCAGAAGCGTTCGTGTCAGGTTCAAAGTTTTCATAGGACCTCCAAAAAACCGGGGTCGGAGGTCGGGATTCGGTACGGATGCCGCTCAGACCGAGATCCCGGCCAGCTTGAGCTTGGCGCGCGTCAAGCGGTTTGCAATCTTGTAGCGGTCACCGCGATAGGTGGATTTGACGTACTCGACCGCTTGCATCGAGTGGCCGCGGCGCGCGTACGAAACGCGGGTAAAGAGAAAAACAGGCTTGTTTCGAGAAATCCTGAGCAAACTCGCTGCCGCGGCGCTCGGAAGACCCACTTCCACGATTTCGTCGGCGACCGCGATCGAGAGGCCGAATTGTTTCCACAGCGTTTCATAAAGAGAAGCCTGCGGATCGAAAACATGGATCAGACCAGGACACATCGAGTGGAGGAGGTAGGCGCACTCAATACCCATCGGCTTTGAATTTGCCAAGCGCAACCGGTCCAGCCGAATCACCTCAGAGTTACGGCCGGCTTTCAGGGCCTCCGCCACTTCCGTCGGTGCCCGTTCCGCCTTAAGAGCAAACACTTGAGAACTGGGCCGGAAGCCAAGGGCATTCATCTCTTCCGTGAAGGATTGTGCCTGGCGAAAATTCTTTTCCAATTTCACCGGCGAGACAAACGTGCCCTTGCCGCGCATGCTGTAGGCAATTCCCCAGTCGCATAGCGACTTCACAGCCTGACGGGCGGTCATGCGGCTCACCCCCAAGGTTCCTGAAATCTCCTGCTCGGAAGGCATCAGGTCGCCGGCCTTGAGATCTCCTGACGTGATCCGGTCCAACAGGCGTTTGCGGATCTGAACGTAAACCGGAACGAGCCCGTCGCGCTCAAGGGGAAAAGATTGCATACGAACGCCTCATTCCCGTGGATTTCATCCCGCCTAGCGGGACTATTCACGGTTTGCCCTTTCGGGGCAGCAGACCGGCGGAGCCTGTCGGCGGAAACGGGCGGTTCAGGCTCTACGCTGCACTAGATGTATAGACAAGTTGATTGTCTTCGGTCCTTGGCGCTCTGTCAAGCATTATTCTGAGGACCGAAAGGGGTATTACGCGGCGGAAGTTTGCGGTTGAATATCTGAGGAATGCACGAGCCGCCAGGATTTGCGTTCTGCCAGCAGGCGGGAAACAAGGGCGTAATGCATGGCGTGCCCGGCGCGGTGCGCGACCACGTGGCCGACGATCGGGTGTCCGAGAAGAGCGAGGTCCCCCACCAGATCCAATATCTTGTGCCGGCAGAACTCATCGGGGAAGCGCAAACCTTCAGGATTTAAAACTTGGTCGCGGGAAAGCACGACTGCATTCTGAAGCGAGCCGCCCCGCACGAGGCCAGCTTTGCGGAGGCTCTCTACCTCGTCGAAGAATCCGAAGGTCCTCGCGGGAGCAATTTCACCGAGATAGGTAGCAGATGAAGCCTCGAATTCCAGGGTTTGCAAGCCAATTTGCGGATGCGGAAAGTCAATGGTATACGTAACCCGAAAAGTTTCAGAAGGGCAAATCGCGATCCGCTTAGATTCTTCGACTACTTCGACGGGTCTGAGAATTTGAAGATAGGTTTGCCTGGCGCGCTGGCGCCGCAGGCCGGCTCGCATGACTTCCGAGGCAAAAGGCAAAGCGCTGCCATCCATAATGGGCACTTCGAGATTGTCCAATTCGGCAACGGCATTGTCGATGCCCAAGGCAGCGAGCGCGGAAAGCAAATGCTCCGTTGTGGAGATCAAAACGCCCTTTCGCATAAGGCTCGTGGCGTAACTCACCCTCGCCACATTCGCAGCCTTGGCCCTGATCGCAAATCCTTCGAGGTCTTTACGCTTGAATACGATTCCGGTATTCGCTGGGGCTGGCCTGAGAGCGAGGTTAACCGGAACGCCTGTGTGAAGCCCAATACCACAAAAATGCGCGGGCACTGCAAGCGTGTGTTGGAAGCCGCAAACCTCCCTGGCCATACTACGCATGAGTGGAGCATGTTTGGTTCCAGTTATGGAATGATCGTGTAAGTGCATGGAACAGAGTGGTCTACGCATATCTGGTGTCGCTGTGTATTACCCAGAGGTGTGGCAATAAAGCACCAGTTTGTTGAAATTAAACCAGACTTGGAGAACTGTTATCGCGTGTTATCGAGGGATTAGGGAAAGAGGTTTTGGCGTGCCGTTTCTTCAGCGATGTGCCAGGAAATCCCGTATTTTTTCGAAATCTTCACGGAGGATCTTTTCTTCGCGGGGATTGCGGAGAACGTA
This sequence comes from Terriglobia bacterium, assembly GCA_030040995.1. GTDB lineage: Bacteria > Acidobacteriota > Terriglobia > UBA7540 > UBA7540 > JASHON01. The sequence continues at coordinate 11,279 of JASHOS010000245.1, forward strand.
GGCAGGATGGACGGTGGCCAGGGCCTTTGCCGAGCCGTAGTCGTACAACCGTCCATGGATTTTGGTTATGCCTTCTTTGATTCCCAGTACCGTCTTTGTGGCCGGAGCGCCCAAACAGCAAACAAGTCGTGGCTGGATCGCCTCGATTTGGCGGAAGAGAAACGGCGAACATGCAGTGATTTCCTCCGTTTCAGGCGTGCGGTTGCCAGGAGGACGGCATTTAACCACATTGCAAATGTAGACATTTTTCCGCTCTATCGCGATTAACTGAAGCATCCGGTTAAGGAGCTGTCCGGCACGCCCTACAAAAGGGAGACCCTGCTCGTCTTCATCCGCTCCCGGACCTTCGCCCACGAAAACCAACTCGGCATGCGGATTTCCCTGGCCGAACACGATGTGCTTCCGTCCCGCCGCGAGCTTGCACCGGTGGCAGTCGCCGAGATCCTGAGAGATCTGGTCCAACGTTTCCCCGGCCAGCGGCACGGACGGCGCTGGCGCGTCGAACAGCCCAGGCGCCTGCAGAAATCGTCCGGAAACGGCAGGCGCGGCGCGAGGTGCGGAGGGCGCGGGGTCTACAGCTCGAGGTACTGACGTCGAAGGACTGTGCGTGCCCTCCTGTTCGGCGGCCGCCGCACTTTGAAATTCTACTGGCGCAGATTCGGCGGAGAGCGGCTCCGCTACCCTTTCCGGGGCGCGCGCATAGAACTCTTCGATGCCGAGCTCGCGGAAGAACTGGAGCCAATTTTTCAGTTGTGTAGTAACTTCGTTCATCAGCTACACTTCCTGAGTTCAGCTACGGCATCGAGCACCCGGTCGGCCAACTGAAGTTTGGTCATTTGGGGAAGAGCCTCACGGCGGCCATCCGGAAAAAGAATGGTGGCGATATTCGTATCGACAGCAAATCCCGCGCCTTCCTGCGTCACGTCGTTGGCAACAATAAGATCCAAGCTCTTGGAGTGAAGTTTCGCAGCCGCATTTTCCAGAACGTGATCTGTCTCGGCCGCGAAGCCCACGACGCACTGACCGGGCCGGCGCTGGCTGCGCACCTCGGAAAGGATATCGCGCGTCGGTCTGAGCTGCAGGGTGAGTGTTCCATCCTGCTTCTTGATCTTATGGCCAACGACTGAAGTCGCCTGAAAATCCGCCACCGCAGCCGTCATGATCACCACCGTGGCTTGAGGCAGCCATTCCAGGACCGCTTCGGCCATTTGTCCGGCAGTCTCAACGCGCGCCACGTTGATGCCGGAAGGCGCTTCAAGATGAGTGGGGCCGCTCACCAGCAATACTCGCCCGCGGCGGCGGAGGCCCGCCTGGGCGAAAGCGAATCCCATTTTTCCGCTGGATCGGTTGCCCAGATAACGCACCGGGTCGAGGGGTTCGTGCGTAGGCCCCGCCGTGACCAGAAGGGTCTCATTCTCAAAGTCATCGCGCAGGTGAAGGGCGCGAAACACGGATTCCGCGATTTCCAGGACCTCCGCCATCCGGCCGGAACCCGTCATTCCGCAAGCCAGGTATCCTGCTCCCGGCTCAACAACCTGCACTCCGCGCTCGCGCAGGACGGCCATATTAGCCTGCGTCGCCGGGTGTTCCCACATGTTGACGTTCATAGACGGAGCGACAATCACGGGAGCGCGCGTGGCAAGAGCGAGCGTGGTGAGAAAATCATCAGCGATTCCATGCGCCAATCGGGCCAGCACGTCGGCAGTAGCGGGGGCGATGACCACGGCCTCGGCGCCTTGGGCAACCGCGATATGTTCGATAGCGCTTTCGCCCGGCAACGCTTCACCGGGATTTTCGAACATTCCGGTGATCACCCGCCGCCCGGAAAGCGCGGCGAAGGTCAGAGGAGTCACGAATTCCTGGGCTGCTCTCGTCATGACCACCTGGATCTCCAGGCCACGGTCCTGCAGCAACCTCAAGAGTTCCGCTGCCTTGTACGCCGCAATCCCGCCGCTCACACCCAAAGCAATTCGCACGCTATACCAACCCCATGAAGTGGAGAATGCTACCTATGCTATCTTGCCACAAACAGCGAGCAACTCGCGGACTGCAGCCGCTACGCCATCCTTATGGTCAAAGACCGCAGTCCCCGCCACCAGGACGTCCGCGCCTGCTTCAATGCAGCGTGGCGCGGTCTCGATATTAATGCCTCCGTCCACTTCAACTTCGCAATTCATGTCCCGCGCCCGGATTAACTCACGGACTTGGCGCACCTTCAAAAGGGTCTCCGCAATGAACTCCTGCCCCCCAAATCCGGGATTCACCGTCATGACCAGAACTAATTGGAGATCATACAGGATTTCTGTCAGCATGGCGGCGGGAGTGGACGGAGTGAGCGCCACTCCCGCCTTCTTGCCGAGCGAATGAATGTGTTGAACGCAGCGGTGCAGGTGGGGGGTTGCTTCCTGATGGACGATGATCGTGTCCGCGCCTCCGTGCGCAATGCGCTCGATGAAATCTTCGGGAGGCTCGACCATCAGATGGGCCTCAAGCTGGAGCTTGGTGATGGGGCGCAGCGCTCTGAGAGTTGAAGAGCCGAAGGTGATGTTGGGGACGAAGCGCCCGTCCATCACGTCAACCTGGACGCGATCTACACCCGCGTTTTCCGCTTCCTGGACCTGCTCGCCAAGCCGTAGGAAGTCCGCAGAGAGAATGGAAGGAGCAATGTGAATCAAGCGCGTCAGTTGCTGTAGCGCCGCCTCGTGAGCGGCGACCTGAGTTTCTCCATTTCACAGGCCGTGGAATGCACTATCGTGTGGGGTGCCTTAGCGTGACAGCCGGCTGGCCGCGGCCTTATCCACGTACCAAGCAAGCTCACCGTTTTCCGGCTGGATGAGTTGCGCGGGAAATCGCGGTGGAATCTGGACGTCCTCGAACACCTGGCGAAGCATTCCGGATTTCTCTCCACCGGACACCATAAAAATGACGCGCGCCGCAGCATTCAGGACCGGACGGGTGAGCGTGATTCGCCACATGCTCAGCTTTTCGACCCAGTTGGGGCAGACAGCTCGGCTAGTTTCCTTCAGCGCCGAAGTTCCCGGGAAAAGCGAGGCGGTATGACCATCCTCACCCATTCCCAGGTAGACGAGATCGAGGCGTGGCCATCCAGCCTGCGAATCCTGCACAGTTTGCCGCAAGTCCGCCGCGTACTGGCTGGAGGCGGATTCACGGTCTGGCTGTTCGGCCGGCATACGATGGAAATTCGATGCGGGCAGCGGGATGTGATCGAGCATGGCCTCACGGATCATTTTATAGTTGCTTTGCGGCGAGTCCGGAGGCACGCACCGCTCGTCAGCCTGAAACAGGTGGATATGCGGCCAGCGAACGGGCAACGAAAATTCCGGCGTAGCAAGAAGTTGATAGAACCTTTGCGGTGTTGAGCCGCCCGAGAGCGCCGCCGTGAACACCCCTCCGGCGGCCACCTTCCGAGCTGCCAACTCCAAAAATTCCTGTGCCGCAGCCCGGCTCAGCTCTTCCAGGTCTTCAAAGATGCGAACATTCCTCCGGCGCTCGTCACTCGTCACAGCCATCAGAATTCCTGCCAAGCGCGCCCATCGCGCTCCATGAAAGCGTCCGCTTCCGGCGGTCCCCACGTTCCCGCCTCATAGAACGACAGTCCCTTGCGTCCATCCTCATGCCAGCGGTTCAGCACCGGGGTGAGCAACTCCCACGCCAGCTCCACAAAGTCGTCGCGAGTGAAGAGCATCGAGTCGCCCAGCATACAGTCCAGCAGCAGCGTCTCATAAGCCGTGCTCGGCGGCGCGTGTCCGAACGCTTCATCATAGTGAAAATTCATGGTGACGGGGCGAATTTGCATCGTGGTTCCGGGAATCTTGGCGTTGAACATTAGAGACATACCTTCGTCCGGCTGAATATGGATCGAGAGCCGGTTGGGCTCGATCGACTTAAGCCCCGTTCCCTTGAACAAGAGGTGTGGCGCTCGGCGAAAGCGCACCGTAATTTCCGAGATGCGCTTCGCAAGGCGCTTGCCCGAACGAAGATAGAAAGGAACATCGGCCCAGCGCCAATTGTCAATAAAGAGCTTGAGCGCGGCGAAGGTTTCCGTGATCGATTGTGGCGAAACTTTCGGCTCGGCGCGATAGGCAGGCAGGCGCTGGTCATCGGACCAGCCTTCGACATATTGTCCGCGGACGGCATAATCGTTCAGGCGGTCGAGGGGCAAAGGCCGAATGGCGCGCATAAGTTTGGCCTTTTCATCGCGAACGGCAGTGGCGTCGAAGATGGCCGGCGGCTCCATCGTGACCAGGCTCAAGAGCGAGAGGGCGTGATTCTGGATCATATCCCGCACTAGCCCGGCCTCTTCGTAATACGACGCGCGATTTTCTACGCCAATATGTTCGGCCACGGCAATTTGCACGTGGTCGATGTAGCGCCGGTTCCAGAACGGCTCGAAGATCCCATTGCCAAACCGGAAAACTAACAGGTTCTGCACCGTCTCCTTACCGAGATAGTGATCGATACGATAAATCTGATCTTCCTTGAAGACGTTCGTTACAATCCGGTTTAGCTCGCGGGCAGAGGCTAAGTCGCGGCCGAAGGGCTTTTCAATGACGATTCGCGTCCAGCATTTGCCGTCTTCTTCCGGCTGCGCAAAACCCGCCGCGCCGAGGCACGCCACAGTTCCAGGAAATACGCTGGGAGGGGTCGCTAGATAAAACAAGCGATTGCCGCCCGTGCCGTGCCCAGTGTCAATTTGGTTGAGGCGTTCCCTCAGCTCCGAATAGGCTTCGCAGGTCGCAAAATCGTTGGAAATATAGTACAGCTTCTTCAGGAACTCATCCAAGTTTCCATAGTCGCCCTCGGGAAGGTTCAAATACTTCCGCACGCCATTCCGCATTTTCTCCCGAAACGCTTCGTCGGTGTAAGGTGTCTTCGCGCAGCCAATCACTAAGAAGCCCTCGGGGATCAAGCCGGCGCGGAACAAATAGTAAAGAGCGGGAACCAGTTTTCGCTCCGTCAAATCGCCGGAAGCGCCAAAGATCACCATTGCGCAGGGCGCTGGGACGCGGCGCCGGCGCGTGTCATTGGTCTGGGACTCCACGAACACGTTTGAATCAGCCATGAGTCGGAAACTCCAAGGGCGCGTTGCCCCTACCGGCTTACTGACGCCAGCAGCTCGCGCGCCTTGCTGACGACGTTCGCCTTGGTAAACCCGAAATGCTCCGCAATCACCTGGTAAGGCGCAGAGGCGCCAAAGCGATTCACCCCGATCACTTTTCCCTGAGGTCCGATATAGCGCTCCCAGCCGAACGGGGACGCGGCCTCAATCGCCAGCCGCGCCGTAAATCGAGGCGGCAGGACGTCTTCCTGGTAATTTTGGGGCTGCTGCGCGAAAAGGTCCCAGCTCGGCATACTGACTACTCGCGCGGCACGCCCCTCTTGCTTGAGTTGTTCAAAAGCTTCGAGCGCCAGCGACACCTCCGAGCCGGATGCAATCAACAGGACTCCGGGCTCTTTGCCTGAAGCATCGGCAAGCACGTAGGCGCCTTTTTCCAATCCTTCGGCGGAGGCGTACTGGGCGCGATCGATAACAGGAAGCTTTTGGCGCGTCAGCACCAGCGCCACCGGACCGCCCTGATGCTCGATGGCCACTCGCCAGGCGATGGCCGTTTCGTTGGCATCGGCGGGGCGGATAAGGCAGAGGTTCGGGATGGCGCGCAGGGAGGGAATCTGCTCGATGGGCTGGTGCGTGGGGCCGTCTTCGCCCAGGAAAATACTGTCGTGCGTGTAGACAAAAATCGAGTGTGCTTTCATCAGCGCAGCCAGGCGGATCGTGGGCCGCATGTAATCCGAGAAATTGAAAAATGTGGCACCGTACGGCACAAGCCCACTCACCGCCAGCCCATTCAAGATAGCGCCCATCGCGTGTTCGCGAATGCCAAAGTGAAGATTGCGGCCGCCATGGCTGCCCTTTTGAAAATCCCCCATGCCCTTCAGGTAAGTGTCCGTAGAAGGATTGAGGTCCGCGGATCCTCCGATCAACGTCGGCAATTCCGGAGCAATCGCATTTAGCACTTTGCCCGACGCCTGGCGTGTCGCCAGCGGTCCGTCCGGCGGATTGAAACCCGGAATCTTCGCCTGCCAGCCTTTTGTGAGCTCTCCCCGAACGTATCGGTCCCACTCGGCGGAAAGACCGGCATGGGCTTTCCGGTAAGAGACCACCTGCCCGTTCCATTGCTCTTCGAGTTGGGCGCCACGGTCCCCAACGGCGCGAAAATGAGCTAACGCCGCGGGAGGCACGTAAAAGGCGGGTTCAAGAGGCCATCCCAGATTTTCCTTGGTCAGCTTCACCTCCTCTTTGCCAAGCGGGTTACCGTGCGCCGTATAGCTGTCGTGCTTGTTCGGGCTTCCATATCCAATATGCGTGCGAACGATGATCAGCGAAGGCCGGCCTCGCTCTGCTTGCGCTGCCTGCAAGGCCTTCTCAACCGACGGCAAATCGTTTCCGTCTTCCAGGTTCTGAACGAACCAGCCGTAAGACTCAAACCGCTTGCCCGTATCCTCGCTAAAAGCGACCTCCGCCGGTCCCTCCAGCGTGACGTGATTGTTGTCATAAAGGTATACGAGATTATCCAGGCCCAGGTGGCCGGCGAGCGATGCTGCCTCTGAGGAAACCCCCTCCATCATGTCTCCATCGCTGGTGAGTGCATATACTTTATAATCTATCAGGTCGTGGCCAGGCTGATTGAAATGCGCGGCGAGGTATTTGCCGGCAATAGCCATTCCTACGCCATTGCCAAATCCCTGCCCTAAGGGGCCCGTGGTAGTCTCGATACCCGATGCCAGCAGGCGCTCCGGGTGGCCGGGCGTTTTGCTTCCCCACTGCCGGAATTGTTTGATGTCATCAAGCGAAATGTCGTATCCGGTTAGAAAGAGCAGGCTATAGAGCAACATGCACCCGTGCCCGGCGGAAAGAACGAAGCGGTCGCGGTTTTGCCACTCAGGGTGGCGGGGATTATATTTCATAAACTTCGTCCAAAGCACATAGGCCATTGCCGCCGCCCCCATGGGCAGGCCGGGGTGTCCGGAATTCGCCTTCTCAACGGCATCCACCGACAAAAAACGAATCGTATTAATACAAAGCTGGTCTAACTCTGCCGGCTTTAAATTTCCCGCATTCAGTGATGGTGAAGCACCCGTCTGAGTTGGCAAGGGATTGCTCCTCTCAACAAGAATCTATGTCCTGCTCTCGAAGGTGGATGCAGCCTTCGCCGCGGAAACCTACTCGCCCAGGATAACATGGTCTGAGTCGCGTGTACTTCGATCTTAATAGATGCTTCCCGCTCGCCCCGAGGTTCCGCTGAAAAATGAATTCCAAGTTCTCTTGCCGCCGTCACAGTTTAAACCGGGTTCTCTAGGCCGAGCTGCGATGACGGTCCACACCGGGTGCTTGCTACAGACCTGACGG
>JASHOS010000246.1 GCA_030040995.1 Terriglobia bacterium
ACTTCATGCACCCGGGACCCGCTTCCCAGAAGCAGAACTGCCCAGCGGTCCCGAAAAACAGCGTCCGGAGAAGCAGCGGCAGCATCCACCAGCGCACGCTGATCCGCCTCCGACAGTTTGAGCAAGCTCGGCCGAGACATACCACTGATTGTATGCCGAAGCCGAATTAGTCTCAATATTTAGTGTAGTCAACTTAGAGGTAATATCATCTCGACTTCGGTAACCCTCCCTTTGCTGTTGACTACGATGGAGAGCACGACTGCGCCTTTGCAGTGACCCTTCTTTACCTGGGGCGGGCACGGCGGCTCCGGATAGTAAACCGGTACAGGCATTTTCACGCCGTGGTCGACGTTTGCCCATGAGACGCGGGGCGGCTTCGTTCGCTGTTGAGCAGTGTCGTTGAGAGGAAAGGTCCACACGACTGACACTCCCGCACTGACTAGTGCCAAGGCTGCTGCCAGAATCGAAACCGTCATTTGTTTTCGAAACATGCGAACCTCCATCATCGCACCTATCCGCTCAGCGAGTTGGCCCTCGCGTAGAAAAGGCGAAGCCGAAAGCGGTTCACCGACTACTGGCCGCTTGTTAATACGACCATCCTCGGACGCTTACCGGGTGGTGCTTCGGGCATACGCTAAATGATGTGCAAAGTCTTATGTCATTTAATTTGCAAGGTGACAGGAATGGTTATGGAATCGCAGCACGCCGCGCCGGACACTTAGGCTGCCACTCGAATTGCAACGGCAGTTCAGGGCGACAACAAGATGACCCTTGACGGTGATGCTCGACCGTTTGTTTTAGCTCTGGAGTCCTTTGGATAGCTTCCAAGAACACGGTCACGGCTTCTCAGGGTCAGCGCCCTGGCGGGGGCGCGGCTGCTGCTGGGTGAGGCAATGGAGCGTTCCAAGTCCCCAAATCAAATCGACGGCATGAATACCGATCACCGGACGGTCCCGAAAGAGCTCGGCCAGAATTCCGAGTGCCACCCGATCCTTTGGATCGTTGAAAGTGGGAACCAGAACTGCCGCATTGGCGATATAAAAGTTGGCGTAACTTGCCGGAAGGCGCTGGCCACTGAAATAGAGCGGCGACGGCATAGGTAGGGGAACCACATCGAGCCGCGAAGAATCGCGCAGGCGCACTCCTTCGAGGCGCTCGCGGTTTTCCTGGAGCGGGCGATAATTGGCATCGTCTGGGGCGTCCTCCTGGCAAAGCACTACCGTGCGCGGGCCGGTGAAGCGGCAAACATCATCGACGTGGCCGTGCGTGTCGTCGCCGGCAATTCCCTTGCCGAGCCAGATGATTTCATCCACTCCCAAGTACTTCCGCAGCGCCTCCTCAATTTGCGTCTGGGTAAGTTCCGGGTTGCGCGGCTGCACTTCACGGTCGAGCAGGCATTCCTCGGTTGTCAGCAAAATCCCTTTGCCATTCACGTCGATGCTTCCTCCCTCAAGCACGAAAGGCAGGCCGTCAGCTTCTGCCGTGTAGAAAGGGCAGCCCAACGCGCGTGCGGCAAGCTCCGGTATCCGCTCATCCAAATTCCAGTCGGCGTATTTCGCCCAGGCGTTAAACCGAAAACGGACGATGGCCGTCTCATCGCGCGGACCGGACTGACAGACGAAGATGGGACCAGAATCGCGTGTCCATCCGCGGTTCGTCGGAAAAGGAAAGAACCGCACGCGCGAAAAATCAACACCAACCCGGCGCATAACTTCTCTTGCGCGAGACTCATGGCGCCCCGGGTTGACAAGGACGCAGAGCCTTTCGCTCATAACGATTTTCCGGGCAATTTCCCCGTACACCCAAGGGATGGCGGAAAATTTGCCCGGCCAGTCGGAGGTGTTATGCGGCCATCCCATCCACGTGGACTCGTGCGGCTCCCATTCGGCCGGCATACGAAAATGGCCGAGCGGCCCGGCAGTGGAATTCAAGCTTCTCATTTTTCGTGCCTGGGAGGTCGCCAGTGTGGTGTCCCGTCTAATTCTTGACGGCCGTACGCTGTCGGCGACCCCCTCACCCGGCCCGCGCCGGCTGGAGAAAGCGCCGGCCGCGGTCCACCCTCTCCCGAGGGAGAGGGTAATGGTTTCCTGTAGGTTTGGTTGCGGCCGCAAGGCCACGTGCGCTACAACCTGACCCCGGGCTTTCGCCCTGGGCTATGATATTTTGGCCCTTCGGGCCTTGTCTGGCTGGCCGTCGGCGAACCAAGCGAAAAGCCGCAGCGTTGTAAAGCGAACGCTGCGCTACAGCCGTGCGGAAGCGCCGCGAGGCTGCGCTGCGCGGTTCCCACCATGGGGCCGTGGCTTACGGCCGTTCCAAGGCGGGCTGAAGCATGGACTTGGCGTGTGACTCGATCCTTTTTTTAAGATCGAGAAAGATCATATGCGAAATGATCAGGTGAGCGTCTTCCACCCTTTGCATATTGTGACAAGGGATCAGAATGCTGCAATCGAGGAGCGCCGCCATCTTTCCGCCGCCGCATCCTACCAGTCCGATCGTGGTGGCGCCTTTCCTCCGCGCCAGATCGAGGGCGCGAAGCACGTTAGGCGAGTTCCCGCTGCCGCTGATGCCGAACGCCACGTCATCTTTCTGAATGAAATTTTCAATTTGTCCGGCAAACACATTGTCGTACTGGGTGTCGTTCGCCCATGCGGTGAGGAGCGGCGTATTATCTGAGACCGAGAGCGCTTTCAACCGCTTGGTCCCGGCGAGCCATCCGGGCCCCGGGAAGTGAGTGCATTTTCCCAGATCAGCGGCCATGTGAGAGGCCAAAGCCGCACTGCCACCATTGCCAAAGAGAAAGACGGTATGGTCGGTATGGTAAGCGTCGAAGAGAATCCCGGCTGCGCGCGCCGCTTCCCGAAGGGGAAGCTGGTCCAATAATTCTTTCAGGCTGGCTAGGTAGGAATCGTATTCAGCGTAAGAATTCGTCAAGAGCATAGGTTCGCAGCCTTCGATTGAAGATAGGTCAGCGGAACGTCAACCAGCATGGCTTTCTTGGAATGACGAAGGCTGTCATGAATGAAACATACGTGCGTACACCAGCATTGATCGTGCGCGATGGCCCCAGATTCGTTCCGGCGGGTTTGAGTCTCCCAGAATTTCCCGAAATCGCAATCAAATTCCCGAAGGTTCGCCAGCTTCCCCCGCAATTCACAGGCGCGAACGTCGCCATTATAGTCAATCACGATCGAAGTTTCACTGGCCGTGCAGGGCATCGGCCAGGGATGGGGCGAGCTAATGTTTTGGAGCTGGATTTTATTGTGCAGGGCGAGTGTTCCCTGGTAAAACATCTTGCCAACCCGCCGCTCCACGCCCGTCAGACGCCGGAGAATGGTGGGCGCGTAGTAGGAATAAATCTTCTGCAGTTTCTTGTATAATGCCGGCAATCGCTCGGTAGGAATTGCTTTCAGGCCCGCTTCTTTGGCGTTGCCCCGAATAATGTTGAAATAATGGCCGTCCACCTGGCAATGGGTTTTGACGAAGTCCGCGATCTCCAGTATGGAATCAAAATTTTCCGCGCAGATCACCGTGTTGACGTTCACGCGAAATCCTGGAAAATCCTTCCGGCATGTCTGAATGGCTTCGAGGGTTCGGAGGGTCTTCGCAAAGTTTCCGGGCACCGCGCGGATCGAGTCCTGCATTTCATTGAGACCGTCCAGAGCGACATTCAAATCCAGGTGGAGCTCCGGATTTGCAGCCATGATGCAGGCCACCCATTCTGCCGTGCGCTCGGGCATCAGTCCATTCGTGGGCAGATTGACCCAGCGCACCTGATTTTGCTCGTAGAAAAGGTGAATAATCCCGGTAAGGTCTTTGCGGAGCATCGGCTCTCCGCCAGAAAGCCAAAGGTCGGTAAAATTCGGCATGGTCGAGGAAAGCTTGCAAATTTCATCCCATGATAAGTCGCCGCGGTGGTTAAGCTGGTCCCAATAGAAGCAGGTGCGGCACTTGGCATTGCACGCCGAAGTCACGAAGAAGATGACGACCTTGAGTTTCTTCGGCGATGAAAATACGTGGTAGATTGGCTCGCGGCCGTGGCCTGCGGCATTCGCCTTCAGAGAGAGCCCCATGTTGCGTCCTGGGTTCATTCTATCAGACTCGCTCCCGCTTTCCATTTTACAAACATACGGTTGGAGCGCAGAGATGTTCCAGTAGCAGGCAAAAATCTCGAGTTACGGACCGAGTTCCTTAACATCGGAACACTGGGTGGTTGGGGGACACCCGGCAGCGATGTAACCGGCCCCACTCTTGGCCAGATCACGTGCACGGCGAGCACCGCGCGATAAATTCAGTTAGTCTTGAAATTCTACTTCTGGTGTTGGGCTCCGATACCATGCTGACCCGTCGTCGGTTTTTCTCGACTCTCGCTTGCGGTGCGGCTGCCCTTCAGAGCTACGCTCACAGCGACGCCTCTTCTAGGGCGAGCCTGCCGCTTGCCCTCCCGACTGCTCAGCAAACCGCATGGCAGAGTCTTGAAATAGGTATGTTCGTGCATTTCGCGCCCAACACTTGGCAGAATAGGGAGTACGACGATCTTTCAACCCCTCTTTCCGCCATCAATCCCCACGTCAACACGGATGACTGGGTGGAATGTGCTGCGGGACTCGGCGCGAAATACATCATTTTTGTCGCCAAACATGCGGGCGGATTTTGCATGTGGCAAACTCAAACGACAAAATATGGCATTCGGAATACGCCATGGAAGAGCGGTCATGGTGATGTGATGGCGGACGTGGCAGCGTCCTGCCGCGAACATGGGCTGAAGCTGGGAGTTTATCTGTCTCCCAAGGACGCAAATTTCGGCGCAGGTCCGGCTGGGCGCTGCAAGACGGCTCAAAAACAGGCCGAATACAACCGCATCTACCGCGAGCAATTGACAGAATTGCTGACGCGGTACGGTCCAATTGTTGAGATATGGTTTGACGGCTCAATTGTGGTCCCCGTTGGTGACATCCTGAAGCGCTATGCGTCCGATGCTATGGTCTTCCAGGGTCCAGAAGCGAGCATCAGGTGGGTTGGCAATGAAGATGGTTTTGCCCCTTATCCCGCGTGGGATGCCGTCTCCCAAGCCGATGCGAAGACGGGCGTGGCCACGGCAATTCAAGGCAGCCCGAATGGTGCGGTGTGGCTTCCCGTCGAAGCCGATGTCTCAATCCTCCGGCCCTACTGGTTTTGGAGTTCGACAAAGCAGAAGAACTTGTTATCCGTCGACGAGCTCATGGATATCTATTACCGGTCGGTCGGACGCGGCGTGCAGATGGTCCTCAATCTGCCGCCGGACTCAAATGGACTGATGCCCAAGGAAACTTGCGCACGTGCGCGCGAATTTGGTGAGGCAGTCTTTCGCCGGTTCGGGAGGAGTGTTGCTGAAACTTCCGGTTCTGGCCGCTCCGTGGTCCTGGAGCTGCCATCGCGGGGCCGGATCGATCACGTGATCCTTCAGGAAGACTGTTCACAGGGGCAGCGGGTGCTCGCCTACCGCCTCGAGGGAAACTGCAACGGCCACTGGGTTGATCTTGCAAAAGGTTCTGCTATAGGCCACAAGCGGATTCAGCCAGTTCCTCCTACGGTCGTGCAGGCTGTCCGGTTCATAGCCGAGAGAAGTATTGGCCGGCCGGCGATCCGGCGCTTCGCTCTGTTCAATGCCGGCGTAAACCCTCCGCCGCGTTGGAATGCGCCTGTGCGGATTTGGGCGGATGACGAGGTTGGCCCGTGGAGGGACTACCACTACAGAATCAACCTTACCAAGAAGGTCGTCGCTGCAGCGCAATATCGCTTGAGTTTTGTCTCTCAAGGTGGCGCGCCATTAACCATCGAACGGCCGGTCCTGCTGATTGGTAGTGTGCCAGTGCCTCAGCTTGTGCGCCGATCCGCGTCCGATCCAGACGCCTTGATTCTTACGATGACCGCCGTGGGAGAAGAGGTCGTGATTGAAGGACGAATAAAGGGGGCGGAACAGGGAATTCTGCTGTTGCGCCGCCTTTGACTCTCTGACTCGGTACGGTGTCTATAAGCTCGTTCAACGGCTCTTCCAACGCACGTCTGATGCCTTCCCATCCATAACGAGAAACGGGTCAGCCCGCACACGGTTCGGCATACCGCGGCAACTCACCTGGTCTGCAGCGGTGTGGGCATCGACACTATCCGTTACTGGCCCGGTCACTTTGCGCTTGACACCACCAACATCTGCGCGGAACTCTCCGACACACTTCGGTCGCGTAAATTGAACCGCTAAATTCGGAATGGCACTTTGCAGACGCTCGCTGATTTGTTAGTCTACTTGGTGAAGGAACAGGCCCAACTCAACGTTCGGCGCTGGTCATGTAATGCCCCATGGACTCGTAGTGCCGGGCTTCACAGGTTGCGGAAAAACGGCTTTTCGGAGCCAAAATCGGCCGAAAATGGCGGTCGCTCGAACGGAGAATCAATAACTTACAAATCTTGACGAGCGCCATTTGGGACTCTCAGGGGAGTTTTTTCCGCAGCCTGTTCAGCCCGGCATCTCGCCAAATGCCGACGTGAAGGTCGGCGCTACACAGCGGGCGAGACCCAAAATGAGGCATTAGTCGCTCATGTTGTGTGACGACATCCGCGAGGCATAGAAGCACTCTCACCCGCCGGCCCTCGGCTCCCTGTCTTGGCGGGAGAGGGCCAAGACTACTGACAGGCTCAAAGGCGCGATTTCAGGTTCAAGATAATGGGATCATGGGCTGATTTTCAGGGTGTCAACGCTGGATATATTGAAGACCTCTATGAGCGCTACCAAAAGAATCCTGACTCCATCGACCCCAGTGCGCGGGCGCTTTTTGAGCAATCTCGTCCTCCGGATTTCTCTCAAGGCGAACCTGAGGAAACACGCAGCCAGAACCTGACAGCTCCGGTCATCGAAAGAATCGTCGGCGCGGTGAACCTTGCTGAATCGATTCGCAAGTTTGGCAATCTCGCCGCCCATCTGGACCCCTTAGGCAGGGAGCCGCCCGGCGACCCTTCGCTCATTCCGGAAAATCATGGAATCACAGAAGAGGACCTCCGCGCGCTTCCCGCTAAGATCATCGTGGGGCCAGTGGCGCTGGGCGCACCCGACGCCTTCGCCGTAATCCAGGAGCTAAGAGCGATCTATTGCTCGCATAGCGGCTACGACTACGCTCATCTTCGCAACCCCGAAGAGCGCGAATGGCTGACGGCCGCTACGGAATCCGGCGTGTTTCGCCCTCCGCAGAATCCGGTGAACGAGCTCGACATCCTCGACCGCCTGACGCAGGAAGGCGCCTTCGAGCTGTTTCTCCACCGGACGTTTCCCGGCAAAACCCGCTTTTCCATCGAAGGGATGGGGATCTTAATTCCCGTTCTGGACGAGATCATACGGAATGCGGCGGAGGCCAGCGTTCAGCAGATTCTGATCGGAATGGGCCACCGCGGCCGCTTGAACGTGCTGGCGCATGTCCTCAAAAAGCCTTATACGCAAATTCTTGCTGAATTCAAGGATCCCGTGAAGGCCAGCAAGTTTCGCGGCGATCTCGGGTGGACCGGCGACGTGAAATACCATTCCGGGGCCTGCCGCTCGCCCGAAAGCGACAAGACGATCAACTTTACGATCTCGATGGCGCCGAATCCGAGCCACCTCGAAGCTGTGAACCCCGTGGTTTTGGGAATGGCCCGCGCGGGCGGCACGCGAGTGAGCGAGGGCGGTTCCCCGCAATTCGACCCCACGCGGACTCTTCCGATCCTTATTCACGGCGACGCATCTTTTCCGGGCCAGGGGGTGGTGGCTGAGACGCTCAACTTCTTCCGCCTGCCCGGCTATAGCGCCGGAGGCGCCATTCACGTGATCGCCAATAACCAGCTTGGGTTTACCACCCCGCCGGAGGAAGGTCGCAGCACCATATTTGCCAGCGATCTGGCTCGCGGATTCCGCATCCCCATCGTCCACGTGAACGCCGACGATCCCGAGGCCTCGATCGAAGCCGCCCGCTTGGCCTTCGCTTACCGCGCCAAGTTCCACAAGGATTTTCTGATTGACCTCGTCGGCTACCGGCGCTACGGCCACAACGAGGGTGACGAGCCGAGCTTCACTCAGCCGCTCATGTACCGGCAGATTGCAAACCATCCTACCGTGCGGCAGTTGTGGGTGAAAACCTTGATCCGGCGCGGGATCATCCTGGAAGGCCACGCGGCGGAGTTGGTTCGCAAGCGTCTCGAGCACATCCAGAACGCCTTCAATTCGCTCGAGCCGGAAACCCACCTCATCGAGCCTGTCCCGGAGCCGCCTCAACCGGGCGCGGCTCGTGAAGCCGAAACTGCGGTTAACATGGAGCGGCTGCGCGAGCTCAATGAGTCGTTGCGCCGCCTGCCGGAAGGCTTTTCGATCAACCGCAAGCTTGAGCGGGCGATCGAGCGCAAACGCTCAATCTTCGAGAACCCGGATGCGCCGTCCATTGACTGGTCCTCGGCAGAGGAGCTGGCATGGGCTTCGATCCTTGAAGACGGTATCGCGGTGCGAGTGAGCGGGCAGGACGTGGAGCGGGGAACTTTCAGCCAGCGCCATGCCGTCTTCCACGACGTCGAGACCGGCGCGCGCTTTGTCCCGCTCGAATCGCTGCCGCAAGCCAGGGCCGCGTTTGAGATCCGCAACAGTCCGCTTTCCGAGAACGCGGTGCTGGCATTTGAGTATGGATACAACGTGAGCGAACCACGCCGGCTGGTGATCTGGGAAGCGCAATACGGAGACTTTGTTAACGGGGCTCAGACGGTGATCGATGAGTTCATTGCCTCGGCACGTGCCAAGTGGGGCCTTACACCGTCGCTCGTGCTGCTGCTGCCGCATGGGCTTGAAGGACAGGGACCGGACCATTCAAGCGGCCGTCCGGAACGATTTCTGCAACTCGCCGCGTCGATCAATATGCGTATCGCCAATTGCACGACGGCGGCCCAATACTTCCATCTGCTTCGCCGTCAGGCGGTGCTGCTCGCGAAGGACCCGCTGCCCCTGGTCGTGTTCACGCCCAAGAGTCTTCTGCGCCATCCTCTTGTTGCCTCGTCGCCGCGCGAGCTGGCTGAGGGCAAGTGGCAGCCAGTGATCGACGATACCGAGGCCGTCGCGCGCCGCAAGGAAATCCGGCGGCTCATCCTGTGCAGCGGCAAGATCTACGTGGACATTGTCACCGCCCGAAAATCGAAAAGGGACGATCGCATGGCTCTCTGCCGTCTCGAGCAAATTTATCCGCTTCCCGAAGACGTGTTGAAAGCGCTGTTTGCCGGGTATCCACGGCTGGATGAAGTGGTCTGGCTTCAGGAGGAACCGCGCAACATGGGAGCGTGGGAGTTCGTCCGGCTTCAACTGGCGCGTCTTCTCAACGGGCGCTGTCCGCTGCATTACATAGGCCGCCCGCGCAGCTCAAGCCCGGCTGAAGGTTCGTCCGCCTGGCACGCTTTCAATCAGGAACTCATCGTCAGTCAAGCGCTCGAAACACCGGAACTTCATTCGGAAGAACAGGTCCTGCTTCGAAAAACCTGACCCGGCTTTTACCGATCGGGGCGAGACTGATACGAAAAGCTTCGCTCGGGCCCCCCTCACCCGGCGCTGCGCGCCGCCCTCTCCCCCCAAGGGGGGCGAGGGCAGGTTTTTTTCATGCTTCGCGGGTGGCGCGACATGACGACCGATACACCCCCGTGCCCAGCCAAAAATGTGGGATAAGCTCAGCGCAAGGGAGGGGTTTGCTTTCCTTTTTGAATTTCGGGAATTCGTCGGGTGCCGATTACCGGACTAATTTCAGGATTCCGCGCCGGCGCAGCACCTCAAGTACGAAACCAAAAAGGAGCAGGTCTGCACCTAGGATAGCCGCGACGGATGGTTCTGGCGCGTTATAGGTGATGAATTCCTGGGGAGGAGTATCCGGACAGTCGCCATTCGAATATCCGGGGCAAGTTATCGAATCGCTTGTGTCCGGAGTGTAGATGGTAAAGTCTGCCGTATCGACACTGCCATAATTAGAAGACATCTCCGCCTGAGTGAGCCAATTCTCGGCGATATTGTAATCCGCCGTGCTGTAGCTTTGCAGATCACTCAGGGCAGTCGAATCAAAAAGCCCCCAGATGGCAAACGAAAGCTCGCCTACCTCACTGGAATTAGCGGGGTTGTACATCTGCTCGACCAACCAAAAAGCTTCCTCATAAAGCGTGGGGTTATCCCCCCATTTTGTTTGGCCGTCGCTTAAAGTCGAGAAAGTATTGACATAAGCGGTCCAGTCTTCAGGTACGTACGATTCGTCGGTATAGTCGTCGCAGACGACGGGCGTGGAAACGCCGTTGATAGTGGCCGTATACGCACCCACGTACACGCCGTCCAGCGCATTCGTTCCCGTCACTGTCGAGCCGGGGCTTGTCAAATCCAAGCTGACGGTCGTCGCGAATGCGCTTGATGCAAGGAAAAAACTAAATAGTGCTGCCACAAGAAGAGCAAAGTAGGTTTTCTTTGTGACTCTCATTGTCCCCTCGCGCTGCGGATAATATCCTTCATTTGTCGGAGTGCCGACGCCTCAGAAGATACGCCGGGGGCCAGTATTGGTCAAATCAAAAGGTGTGTCAATGGGACCAAAGTACAGGTGCTTGGAAGATAATACAAGAGATGCTAAAAACTCGGGAGCACGAAAGGTGATATAGCCCCGCGCGGGGCCATCCGTGAGTAGGCGTAGGTGCAACCTACGGAAAACCAGGCGACCCCAGAAGAACAACCCTGGAGGGGTTGACTTTGGTACGATGGTCTTGCGTCCTTCGTAGCCGTCAGGGCGATGTCGTTGCTAAGCCTCACGCCGGCTGGCACTTACAGTCGTGAATTTACATACGACTGGGCGCTGGGTTATGCTTTTCTCCTCGTCCTCTGGGTTGCTTGTAACGACAACCCTTTAGACCGTCATGCGGCTCGAAACGACAATATTGTTCCCGTTGTAGGCCGGGCGTTAGCCCGGCACGTGCCGACCTGAAGATCGGCGTTACGGGATGAAGACTCCTTGAGGTTCAAATATGCCCGCCAAAATTGTTGTGCCTGAATTGGGTGAATCCGTCCTGGAGGCCACTGTTGGACACTGGCGCAAGAAAGAGGGGGACCACGTAAGCCCCGGTGAAGTCGTGGTGGAGCTGGAAACAGACAAAGTTGATCTGGAGGTCGGGGCTGAGCAGGACGGAGTGCTTGCGAAGATAGAACGGAAAGAGGGAGCGGATGTGCGCATCGGCGACGTGCTCGGGGTAATTGAGGAGGCCGCTCCAGCGCCCGCCGCCACCAACGAGGCGGCGCCAGCGGACGAAAGTTCAAATCGCCAGCCCAGCGCGCCACCTGCCCCTGCTGCCGACCAAGTCCCGGAGCCTGGCGGCTCACCAGCGCCGGCCGTGCGGACGGCAGGAGAAATTTCAACTCCTTCCGCCCGCCGCTTCGCACGTGCGCAAGGGCTGAACCTTGGTCAGATTCCGGTAAGCGGGTCGAGCACGCGAGTGACCCGAAAGGAAGTTGAAGGGCTTTCCCAGCCCTCAAGCCTCCATGGCCAGGCCGCGCCCCCGAACGGACTTCAGGATCTATCCGCGCCGGAGCGCGCCCGCCAGTCTGCTCCGGAACCGCAAGCCGTCTCTCGGGCAGTGCCTCTCGAGCGCGAAGAGCGCGTGCGCATGTCGCGCCGCCGCCTCACCATCGCCCAGCGGCTCGTCGAGGCGCAGCAGACGGCCGCGATCCTTACCACCTTCAATGAGGTGAATATGAGCGCTGTGGCGGCGCTGCGCCAACGCCAAAGGGAAGCTTTTAAGGAACGCTACGGCGTCGGGCTGGGCGTGGTGTCGTTTTTCGTCAAGGCTGCGATCACCGCGCTCAAACAGTTTCCCCGCCTCAACGCTGAAGTCCAGGGCAATGAAATCGTTCTGAAGCACCATTACGATATTGGCGTCGCTGTAGGTGCCTCCGAAGGCTTGGTGGTCCCCATCCTGCGCGATGCTGATCGGATGACCTTTGCGCAGATTGAGACGGCGGTCAAAGAGTTCGCCCGCAAAGCGCGCGAAGGATCACTGGCGCTGGATGAGCTACGCGGCGGCACCTTTTCCGTATCGAATGGCGGAGTGTTCGGCTCGCTGCTCAGCACGCCGATCCTCAATCCGCCCCAGGTGGGGATTTTGGGCCTGCACAAAATTGAGGAGAGGCCGGTGGCCGAAAAGGGGCAAGTTGTGGTGCGGCCGATGATGTATGTGGCTCTCAGCTACGATCACCGTATTGTGGATGGTATGGAAGCGGTGCAGTTTCTGGTGCGAGTGAAGGAGCTTGTGGAAGATCCGGGAACGCTGCTCATCGAAAGCTAAGATGTAGCCGAAAGGCTTTGAGGCGCTGCCTCACAGTGAGCCGGTGGAGAAGATGAATGGAAGCAGAGATTCCCAAGGTTTATCCGCCGGAAAGCATCGAGCCGCGCTGGGCTCGCTTCTGGGTAGACCGCAAGCTCTACCGGCCGGGTGATAATGCCTCGCGTCCACGCTTTTGTCTTGTTATCCCCCCTCCCAATATCACCGGCTCGCTCCACATGGGCCACATGCTGGAGCACACCGAAATTGATGTCTTGATGCGCTGGCGCCGGATGCAGAGCAGCGACGTGCTCTGGCTTCCCGGAACCGATCACGCTTCCATCGCCACCCAAATGATCGTCGAGCGGGAGCTTGGCCGCGAAGCCTTGCCTTCACTCGATCCGGGACCAGAAGCGATGGCAGCCTGGCAGCGCGAGGGCCAGAGGCTGCGCCTGCAAATGGGCCGGGAGCAATTTGTCGCGCGCTGCTGGAAATGGAAGGAGGTCAACGGCGGCACGATCCGCCGCCAGATGGAACGGCTGGGGGCTTCGTGTGACTGGACGCGCGAGCGCTTCACCATGGACCCGGCGTATTCAATGGCGGTAAACGAAGCGTTCGTGCGCTTGCATGACGAGCAACTCATTTACCATGACTGGGGAATGGTGAACTGGTGCCCGCGTTGCAGAACGGCGCTTTCCGATCTCGAAGTGGCGCACGAGGAGCGGCAGGGTAAACTTTGGTTCATCCGTTATCCATTCGAAGACGGAACAGGGTCCGTCACCGTTGCCACGACCCGGCCTGAGACAATGCTGGGTGACACCGCAGTAGCCATCCATCCACGTGACGGGCGTTACGCGGGAATTGCCGGAAAGAGAGTAACGGTGCCGCTGACTGGAAGAGCGATTCCGGTAATCGAGGATGAGTTTGTGGATCCGGCATTCGGGACTGGCGCCGTGAAAGTGACTCCGGCGCACGATTCTAACGATTTTGCGATGGGTCAGCGCCACAAGCTGGAGCGCATTGCGGTGATCGATGAAGAAGCACGCATGACCCCTGCCGCGGGCGCCTACGCTGGCCGGGACCGTTTCGAGGCGCGCGCCAGTGTCTTACGAGATCTCAAATCCCAAGGCTTAATTGAAAAGGTCGAAGACTATGTTTTGAGCGCCGGCGTCTGCCAGCGGTGCAAAACGGTCGTTGAGCCTCTGCTTTCCCGCCAATGGTTCATGAAGATGAAGCCGCTTGCCACTCCTGCAATCAAGGCGGTCGAAGACGGGCGGATCAAAATCCTTCCCGAGAGCGGTCAGAAAAAATACTTGAACTGGATGGAGAACATCCACGATTGGTGCATTTCCCGGCAGCTTTGGTGGGGGCACCGGATTCCGGTGTGGTATTGCGACGCGTGCGGCGCCGTGATGGCAGTTCGCGAGACTCTCTCACGCTGCCTCCAATGTGACAGCCGGATTCTCCGCGCTGAGACTGATGTTCTGGATACGTGGTTCAGCTCTGCCCTGTGGCCCTTTGCGACGCTCGGTTGGCCAGACGAGAACGCGCCCGACGTGAAGCGTTTCTACCCCAACGACATCATGATTATGGGCGAAGATATCTTATTTTTCTGGGGCGCGCGCATGGTCATGATGGGAATGAAGCTCATGGGAGATGTTCCCTTCCGCGAGCTTTATATTCATGCCCTGGTGCGGGATGCCGAGCGGCAGAAGATGTCGAAAACGAAGGGCAACGTGCTTGACCCTCTGGAGGTGACCGACAAATACGGCACTGACGCTGTCCGATTTGCGCTTGCCATCAGCGCCGCGCCCGGCACGGACATTGCTTTCAGCAATGACAAAATTGAATCCTACCGAAGCTTCGCCAACAAGGTATGGAACGCCGCGCGGTTCATTCTGATGAACCTGGAGCGCCTGCCGGAGCCGGCGCGGCGGCAGGTTGCGATGCTGCGGGAGCCGGCGGACGGCGTTGATTACGCTGCCGTCGTGGCAGGCGCGCCCGGCGCACCGGATGTTGCCCGGCCGGGTGAAAGCCGGCCCGCGCTGGCTGACCGCTGGATTTTTTCGAGGCTTGCGGCGGTTACGCGTGAGATGGACCGGGAACTTGCGGCCTATCGCTTTCACGAAGCGGCCTCCCGCATTTATCATTTCTTCTGGCATGAGTTTTGTGACTGGTACTTGGAATGGGTGAAGCCCGAGCTGTCAGTCGCGCCGCAGGAAGTGAGGCCGTCTGCCGCCTGGACGAACTTGATCCGGGCCTTTGAGGCGTCCCTTCACCTGCTGCATCCTTTTATGCCCTTCATCACCGAAGAGCTTTGGCATCAGCTTCCGGGGGTCTCCGCTCAGTCGTCGCTCTCCCTGAAAAGATTTGGGTTGGTGAGCGGATTCGCGGAAGATCCCGTTTCCGAGAGGCAATTTGAAGCGATCCAGGAGCTGGTGCTGGGAGTGAGGAACGCGAAGCACGAAAGAGGGCTGCAGCGGGAAAAACCAGGCGCGCAAGTGGCGAGCTCCGATGCGCGGCTGCTCGAGCTTTTCCGGCAGCATCAAGAGCCGATTCTCCGGCTCGCCGGCCTGGAGGCGATCAACTTCAAACGGGGACGGTTTTCTGCGGAGTTGGACCGCATCACGGTTTCTGCGTCGGTCGATCTCAGGATTTTTCATGAAACAAAGGTTGACGAATCGGCGGCGCGGGAGCGGCTCCGCAAGGAAAGGGATCGTATCCAGCAATCCATTCTTCAAGCAGAGGTCCAACTCCACAACGAACGCTTTCTGAGCCGTGCGCCGCGCGAAGTGGTGCGCGGGGTCGAGCAGAGGCACGCGGAGTTATCATTACACCTCCAAAAGGTGTTGGAATCTCTGGACCGGCTGGGCGAAGCCGGGTAGCTCATGGTGAGGCCTGAAGGGCCGCCAGATATTAGCCCAGGGCGCAAGCCCTGGGACAGGGTAAACCCTGCGTGAATGAGCCCCGTAGGGGCGACATACGCTGGAGCGCCAGGTAGCGCAGAGTCTCGCCGCCTTTGAGAGACTCTGCGGCTTTTCTCAGATTTCCAACCGAAAAGCCGCAGACTTCGAAAAGCACGAAGTCTGCGCTACCCACTCCCTCCGAACCGGGTGAGGGGTCGTTTCATCCTTCGGGCGTCGCGAGGCGACACAGCAGATTGAGAAGCGACATTTTGATAAGGAGCTATTTATGAATAATCCACTCACAATTCTCGGCATTGCAGGCAGCCTTCGCAAAGGCTCCTACAATCGCGCCGCTCTGCGGACGGCTCAACAACTTGTCCCGGACGGCGCCCGGATCGAAGCTTTCGACCTTGATGGCATTCCGGGCTTCAATCAGGACGAAGAGGCGCATCCTCCGGCAAAGGTGACGCAATTGAAAGCCCGGATTCGCGCTGCAGATGCCGTCCTGCTGGTCACGCCCGAATACAATTACTCGATTCCCGGCGTGCTGAAGAACGCAATCGACTGGGCGTCGCGGCCCTATGGTGACAGCGCCTGGGATGGCAAACCGGTGGCGATTATGGGCGTCTCAGTAGGCTTTGCGGGTACAGCGCGCGCCCAATACCATTTGCGCCAGGTGTTCGTGTTCTTGAACATGTTTCCTCTCAATCAACCCGAAGTGATGATTGCAAACGCCGCAGAGCGTTTTGATGCTCAGGGAAACCTGACGGATGAAAACTCCAAGAAACTGATTCGCCGTCTCCTTGAAGCCCTTGTCCGTTGGACGCAGCACCACGAGCGTGGACGGCAGGCGGCGAGCGCGTAGCCCGGGAGCGTAAGCTCCCGCCTTGGAAGGCGCCAGCTTCGCTCTGAACCTTACACGCCTCTTGCTGACTCCTCGCCGCTCGGGAAATAGTCCTGGCCCCAAAGGGGCCTGCCACGAATAGCCGCAGGTGCAACCTGTGGAAAACGTCAGCAACCGCGAGAGATCGCAGCGCAGACCGTCGTCTTTGCGGTCTGCGGCTTTTCGCTCATCCCAGCGGGCAAGTCGCCTACCCTCCCGCCAGGCGGCACGGAGGTCCGTGCTCTGGCTACCGACGGATCAGCGGCAAAAGGCACGGCCGTTGCATTCGCGCCCGTTTTTCCGTAGTCTGAAACTTATGGAAATACATTTCACAGTCGAGCAGGAAGCGCAGCTTGCAAAAATCGCAAGCACCGCAGGGACCAGTCCGGAAGTTGTGGTGAGAGACGCCACCCTGCGCTTGCTTCAAGATGATTCACGCTTTCGGGCCATCGTTCGGGAGGGTGTCGCGCAAGCCGACCGTGGCGAGTTCGTCGAAGAAGAAGAAATGGACGCGCGCTTCGAAAAGATGCTGCGGTCGTAAATGCGTATCCGCTGGACGCCAGCCGCTGCAGCCGACTTACAGCGCATCAGCGACTACCTCAAAGAAGGTCACCTCAGTACCGGCAAGCCACGATCAGCAAGTTGTACGATACGATCCGAACGCTCAAAGCCTGGCCTGCTCGGGGCCGGGTGGGACGCGAGGAAGGAACGCGGGAACTTCTGTTTCCACCCCTACCCTACGTCGCTGGTTACCGCGTGAAGGAAGAAGGAGACGTCGAGATATTACGCATCTATCACGGCGCACAGGACCGGCCGTAGTGGCGTCGCCTTGAATGCCAAGCTTTGAAGATGACTCACCCGCCGACGGACCGCAGGATTGACCGGCTCATTCACCTGCTGGTAGAGCATGCAACGGTGGTTCTGCCGGGACCGAAAATTGCCGCGGAGATCGGCGCCTCCCATTCGACAGTCTGGAATTGGATCGAGAAGCTGCGCAAGCTGGGAGTCGATATCCGGGGACACCACGCCAGCGGCTACCAGCTTCGCCGCCTTCCCGACGTGCTGGCGCCCAGCTTGATTCGCGCAGAGCTGGGAGATGGCGAGATCGGAAAGAAGATTATCCATTATTTTCTGATCGACTCCACCAACACGGCGGCGATGGAGTTGGCGGCGCAAGGCGCCCCGCACGGAACCGTCGTCATTGCGGAGGAACAGACGAGCGGGCGGGGACGTTTTGGCCGTGCTTGGTACTCGGAAAAATCAAGCGGCATCTATCTGTCGGTGCTGCTAAGGCCTGACCTGCAACCTTCCGCTGCGCCTATTCTTACTTTGATGGCAGGCCTGGCTGCGCATCATGCTGTAGTTGCGGCTGCCCGCCTCGTCCCGGACATTCGCTGGCCCAACGATTTGCTGCTGAACGGGAAGAAACTGGGCGGCATCCTCACCGAGATGAATGCCGAAATGGACCGCGTGCACGCAGTGGTCTTGGGGATCGGAATTAACGTCAACCATACCGAGATGCCTCCGGAGCTTCGCCCGGTGGCCACCTCGTTAAGAATCGAAGGCCGCACAGCTTACTCTCGGATCCGCCTGGCGGCGGCCTTGCTGAAACAAATCGAATTCTTCTACCACATGCTCCTGAGAGAGGGCAGCCCGGTGATTGCAAAGCGATGGGCGGCGGCTTCGAGCTTTGCCTCGGGAAGGCGGGTAAGAATTTCTTCCAAAAATGGAGATCGGTTTGCCCAAACGGTTGCCCTGGAGGCAAACGGCGCCCTGCGGGTGCGCTTCGACAGCGGTTGCGAAGAGTCGCTCGTATCCGGAGAAGTCGTCGAAATCAAGCCAGAAACCAGAAGTCAGAAACCAAAAAGCGAAAAGCCGGAGTAATACGTGCGGACATAAGCGGTTTCGAGGTTACGTCAGGCGGCTCGTATCAGGACACGACTGACGTCGTGCCCTGATACACTTTGTCTAGCTGGTAGCTTACGGCCTCCTTGCTAAATTAGGAGGATCTTTTGATTTCTGGTTTCTGACTTCTAGTTTTTTTCAACTATGCTTCTCGTAATCGACGTAGGAAACACCAATACGGTTTTGGGCGTCTACGCGGCCCGCGATTTACGCGGGCACTGGAGACTCTCCACCAATCGCGCGTCCACGGCGGATGAATTCGGAATTCTCGTCCGAAATTTGCTCGGTCTCGATGGATTACGGTCGGAGCTGATGAAGCACCTGATGATCGCCAGCGTGGTGCCACCGCTTAATGGAGTTCTGGAGGAGATGGCAGGAAAATATTTCCACGTGCGCCCCGTGTTTCTTGGTCCCGGCACGCGCACGGGCATGCCCATCCACTACGACAATCCACAGGAAGTAGGCGCAGACCGCATCGCCAACAGCGTGGCGGCATTCGAAAAATACGGCGGCCCGTGCATCATCGTCGATTTTGGGACAGCCATCACATTTGACGTTGTTTCGGCAAAGGGAGAATACCTGGGAGGGGTAATTGCGCCCGGATTGGGCGTCTCGGCAGAAGCTCTATTTCAGCGAGCCGCCCGCCTGCCCCGCGTCGAAATCCGGGAGCCACCAAGCGTTATCGGCGCCAATACGATTACCAGCATGCAGTCCGGGCTTTATTATGGCGCCGTCGGGTTGGTTGACGGTATTTTGGACAGGCTTCGCGGCTTGATGGGAGAGGAGGTCAAGATGGTTGCTACGGGAGGCCAGGCAACGTTGGTCGCTTCAGCCTCCAAGTACAGGCTGCCGGTCGATTCGTGGCTTACTCTGGAAGGACTGCGGATCATTCACGAGCGGCACTCAGCGGGGGCAAAGCGAAGATAGCCGTGGAGAACTATTTCAATTACTTCACGGAGATCGAAGAGTTCTACCAGCGCAGCCGGGGCGCGCCGATGCTGCTGTCGACGCTCGATTGGGCGCTCATCGAGGCCTGGAAGGAAGCAGGCATTCCGCTCGAAGCGGTGTGCGCGGGGATTCAGCGCACGTTCGAGAAGCATGCGCGGCGGCCGCGCCGGCTGCAAAAGATTAACCACCTCGCCTATTGCACCCAGGAAGTCATGGTGGCGGCGGCGGCCGCGAAAGAAGCAGGTGTTCAGGATGGAAATGGGAGGGCGCATGAAAATTCCGCCCCGTTTCCGCCCGATGATCTCGCGCGATTTCTTGATTCGTGCGCAAACTCTTTGCAGGCAGCGGCGGCGCGGGAGCGGCCCGCGAGCGCGGTGTTGGCGGAAGATCTGGCTGAAGCGGCGGCGGCCATCCGGCAGTTTTTCGCCGGCGGCGCCGGGCATCTTCTCGACGCTCTTGAGAATCTCGAACAGTCCCTGACGGGCGTGGAAGACAAAGTGACCGCCGCGCTGACGCGAGGATCACCAGTCGATTTACTTGCGCGCATCCACCAGGAGGTGGACGGCAGCATCGCGCCTTATCGCCGAACGATGAATGCCGGGCAAATCGAGATGCTGCACCGCCAATTTCTGAAGAAGCGTCTCTTCGAGCATTATCAAATCCCGCGGCTCAGCCTCTTTTATCTAGGCTGAACCGCCGATAAGGCCAATCGCTTCGCCCGAGATCACGACCTCGACGCACCGATTCATGGCTCGGCGCATGACCGTGTCGTTCGGCGCGACCGGATTCGATTCTC
This sequence comes from Terriglobia bacterium, assembly GCA_030040995.1. GTDB lineage: Bacteria > Acidobacteriota > Terriglobia > UBA7540 > UBA7540 > JASHON01. The sequence goes on from JASHOS010000246.1 coordinate 19,748, forward strand.
CGTGGAGACCCCTAACCCGTCGATAACACCGGCAAAAATCCGCAGGAGAGGAACTCATGAAGCTTGGCTTAGGCTTATACCGTCATATGCTGACCCACGATTATTACGCGTTCGCCAGGCAGGCAGGATGCACTCACGTCGTCATTCATCTGGTTGATTACTTCAATCAAGGTTCGGCTAACCCCCGTGACAACCAGCCGACGGGCGGGAAGCATGAACCCTGGGGCGTAGCTGGCGATCCCGAAAAGCTTTGGACGGCGGAGGAGTTGAAGCAGATTCGGCGCGAGATCGAAGATGCCGGGTTGGTTCTCGCCGCAATCGAAAACCTCGATCCGGCGCACTGGCATGACATCCTTCTCGATGGACCCGAGCGAGCCCGGCACATCGAAAACGTCAAGACCATCATTCGCAATATGGGAGAAGCAGGAATCCCGGTTCTGGGCTACAACTTCAGCTTGGGCGGGGTGTGCGGCCGCGTCACCTCACCCTCTGGACGCGGCGGCGCAATCTCCGTGGGAATGAATGGCGCGATCGACGAGCCTATTCCGAACGGAACGGTGTGGAACATGGTCTACGACCGCCATGCCCCTCCCGGCACGTTGCGCCCAATCTCCCACGACGAACTCTGGCGCAGGCTGGAGCGATTTCTTGAAGAAGTCATTCCGGTGGCGGAGGCGTCCGGCGTGCGGCTTGCTGCTCACCCGGATGATCCTCCCGTGCCCGTCATGCGGCAGCAGCCCCGCCTGGTCTATCAGCCCTATATGTACCAGAGATTGCTCGGTCTTGCGCCAAGCAGCAGCAATGCTTTGGAACTGTGTGTCGGAACTCTGGCAGAGATGACGGAAGGAAACGTTTACGAGGCCATCGACCAATACAGCAAGCAAGGCAAGATCGCGTACATTCACCTCCGCAACGTTATAGGGAAAGCGCCTCATTACCGCGAGACGTTTATCGACGAGGGTGACGTCGATATGGTTCGCATCCTGACGATCCTTCACCGAAACGGGTTTGAGGGTGTCGTCATTCCCGATCACACCCCACAGATGACTTGCCCCGCGCCGTGGCATGCCGGCATGGCGCACACCCTGGGTTTTGTGCTGGCGGTTTTTGCGACGCTCAAATCCCCACTTTCGGTCGCGTAGAAATCGGCTCCGCCGCCGGGTGTGAGAAAAGCCGGAGGCTTTCCTCACACTAAGATTGCTTACGGCGAGCAGTCCGCCGCCGGCCGCTGGCCCTCATGTTTTTTCATGACCTTGCGGATCGTCTCAGGATCGTCGAGGGGCGCCGAAGGCGGAAGGTTCCGAATAGAGGCAAGCCCGTTCTCTCGCACCTTCGAGGGGTCGAAGATCCGTGTGTCGGAGGGGAGAGCCTCATACGGAGTGAAATCGGGGGTTGCGGTAAAGCGGTCGGAGAGGTCTGTGGCCGCCGCGTCATATTGGTTCAAATAGGGCAGGCCAAAGATCAGATCCGTGGTCTTGAGCATGCTCATGAAGTCCGTGTGCACGTGCGAGACTCCGCGCCGTGAGTAAGGGCTGATGACGAGCAACAGGCTGCGGTGCGCGTCCACGTGGTCGGTACCCGATTGCGCGTCATCCTCGGTTACAAAAATCACCATGTGCTTCCAATACGGGCTGTGTGAGAAAACCTGAATCAATTTCCCGAGCGCCAGGTCGTTGTCTGCCACGTAGGAGGCGCGAAAGTCATAGTCCAGCCGCGGGCTGGGATCGGCCGTGTGATCCTGGGGCAGCCAGATATAGACGAATTGCGGAAACGGTTTTTTACCGCTCGCATAGAACTCCTCATACTCTTTCATGAACTGCTGATAGCGGTACTGGTCCGAGATGTTGGTATTGAAGTCCGGATAGATTCGCGACGTATTCTCGAAAGCCGGCTCGGGCATCGGCACATTCACGGCCTCGCGCACGCCGGTGGGCTCCGTATCCGAGTCTTCGGTGTAACCCGGCAGTTCCAGCTCTTCGCCGTAATTGCGGAAATTGATGTGATAGCGCGCCAGATGCTCCCAAAGTGATCCTGCCTCGAGATAATCCTCGGGCCACGGGCTGGTCGAGCCGATTTCAAGGCGGCCGGGCGCTTCCTGGTCCGGCTTGAAATCAAACTGGCCCCCATATCCCGCCGGCCAGCTTGTCTCGAAGAAATCATTGGGATAATTGCCGACCAGCCAGTGATGGCCGTCGACGGAGACGTCGGAATCCACATAAAAGTTGTCGCTGATGCCAAAGCGTCTGGCCAGCGCGTAATGGTTGGGCGTCACGTCCGCGTGCGCGACGGAAAGGCCCATTTTCCTGTTCAGGACGCAGGCGTCGTTCCCGAATTGGGCCAACCCGGCGTCCGCGCTGACCGGTTGCCCGTTCATCTCCTTTAGCTCTCCAAACACCTGATCAAAAGTGCGGTTCTCCTTCACGATGAAAACCACATATTGAATCTCACGGCTGGCTATGCCGGGCGGAGGAATCGGAAAGTCCGCGCTCCGGGGCGCCTCATGAGTTGGGGGAATGAAGCCGTTATTCAGCAACACTTGCTCGGTCTGCGCTCGCCAGCCGCGGGCGCCGGGAATGCCGCTTAATCTGCCGGGCGCCGGAACACCTTCCGGCAGCGTCACTTGAGAAAGCGACGCGAGGCTGATAATTGACACGCTTCCCTTCGTAATGTCTCCGATGTAAGTGCCCTCCGGGCCTTCATGGAAATCCGGACCGCCATTCGGGCCGGCGCCGAACCCCTTGCCATTCGCAACGTATAGCACGCTCCCGTCCGGGCTAACGGCAACCCGTCCGGGAAACCATCCCGTGGGAATGTAGCCCAGCGTTTTGCCGCTTTTCGCCTCGACGATGGCTACGGCGTTAATGCCCGCGCAGGCGACGTAAAGCGTCCTCTGATCCGGACTGAGCGCGAGGCCGAAAGGAAGCACTCCTCGCAGCCCTCTGACCGCGGGAGCAGGCTCGAGAAGGATGGTCCGCTTCACGCGTTTGTCGCGCGCGCCAATGACCGTGATGCTGTCCTGGCTGGCATTGCTGACATAAACATATTTATTCGACGCCAGCACGGCGCACGGACTGCTTCCCCCCACTGAACCCGGACCTACAGGGATTCCCGTGGGGATCTTTGCCGTCACTCGCGGCTGCGCGGGATTCGAAACATCGATTGTCCAAACCGAATTCGAGCCAGGAGTGTTGGGAGGTCCGAGGCCGGCAATTTTCTTGCCCTCAATCACCACCCCCTCCTCCGCCTGCTGGGAAGGAAAACCAAAGGGCGGAAAAGTCAAACCGGTTGTTTGCGGATGCTTCGCATCGTAACCGGGGACGAGCGAATAACGAAACATGCCGGCGTTTGACACATATACCGTGCGCCCATCCGGCGAGACGGCAATGCCAAAAGGCAGATATCCCACTGGCAGGCTCGCTACAATTCCACGCGAGCGAGCGTCGAAGATCACCAAGCGGAAGTGGGCGATATCGAGCGCGTAAAGGTATCGGCCGTTCTGAGAAAGTTTCAAATCTCCTGTGAGGCTGTCGCGAAACGTTACGCCATGGAAACTCCCATCGAGATCCATGGACCCGATACGCCGCCGAGTCATGAGATCGATGATGCCAATTTTACCGTTGTTTCCTTCGGAGACGTACAGGGTTCGATTGTCAGGGGCGATTGCAGCTCCGATATAGACGCTTTTCGGATCGGAATCCGATGGCTTGAACCCGGGAGGAATCTGCCTGACCGTGGGGCGAGCGCTCGCGAGACCGGTGACGATGGAGACCGAGAAAGGCGCGGTGCCGCTGTTCACCGTGACCAGGGTTTGGCCATCGGGGCTGAGAACCATGCCGTAAGGGTGCGGCGCCACAATCACCTGGACACCACGTGGCGTGATAAGGCGGCCGCTCGGAATCACGGTGACACCCGAGAAATTGATGTGCGTGGGGCGGCTGCCGGCAGGAGCCTGAAGTTCAGCGCCGGCCTTGGAGGTTCGAGCTCGCGCGACGGCGGTTCCGAGGGCAGGGAGGATGGAGGCCGCTAAGACCGCGAGAAATAGTAAACGTCCAGATCGAAGGGTCATTCTTCTCTCTTCTCCACATTTGAGCCGCGACGCGGCGTTCTATCAAAGCCCAGGCCAGCCGGCCTGGGCTCGAGGGATTGAATTTGAAGACGGAAGTCCTGCAAGGGCGTACCATCGCCGACGCTCCGAAATTTCAAGGGAAAAGCCGCCCCAATAAGTCGGGGCTCTATCAACTCCGGTTAGTTCGCCCTTTCAGGGCTCAGCGGCGGTAACTGAGCACCGTTCTCCCCTGGGCGTTGCCCAGGGCTATGATAGGGCGACCCTTCGGGCCTCACAAGCGGATCAGCATCTACAAGGCTCTATCGTACAACGCGACCATATCGGACTCGGCGCAGGACCGCGGATTGAGCAGATGGCACGCGTCTTCCATGGCTTTCTTCGACATTGCCGGAATCATCTCGCGCGTGATGCCGAGGGCGCTCAAACGGTCCGGGATGCCGACTTCCTGCAACAAACGGCGAACTCGCTCAATAGCCGCAACCGCCGCCTCCGTGACGGATTTTCGCGCCACGTCGACGCCCATGGCCGCGGCGAGGTCGCGCAGACGGTCTTCCGAGACGCTTCGATTAAACTCCATGACGTAGGGCAGCAGTACGCCATTGGTCGTTCCATGATGCAGTCCGCCGATCGAGGAAAGCGGGTGCGCGAGCGAATGAGTTACGCCAAGCCCCTTCTGGAACGCCACCGCACCCATCAGCGAGGCCATCATCATGTTGGCGCGCGCCTTGATGTCGCCTCCGTGGTGGACCGCGGTGGGGAGATTCGACACTGCCAGACGGGTTCCCGCGAGCGCGATGGCGTCGCACATCGGATGGAAGCCTTTGGCGAGATACGACTCGACGTTATGTGTGAGCGCGTCAAGCCCCGTTCCAGCAGTGATTGGGGGAGGCATGGCGAGCGTGAGCTCCGGATCATCCAGGGCGACACTCGGAATAAGATGAGGGCTGAAGATGACCGTCTTGCGGTCCGTCGCCTTGAGCAGAATGACGGCGCTGCGCCCCACTTCACTGCCCGTGCCCGATGTCGTGGGGATGGCAGCCATAGCGGGCATCCCGGCGGTGATCTTAGCGCCGCCGTCTAACTGGTCATCATATTGTTCGAGCGGAAGCGGGTGGGTGACACCTAACCGGATTGCCTTGGCGGCATCAAGCGGGCTGCCACCCCCTACGGCAACCACTCCGTCGCATCGCTCTTCCCGGTACCGCTCGATGCCGTCCAGAACGTTTTGCTCCGTCGGGTTGGGGCTGACCCCATCAAACACGGCGTAGGGAAACGATTTGGCGGCATTCCTCACTCGCTCAATGAGGCCCGCCTGAACCACGCCCCGGTCCGTCACGAGAAGCGGCCGCCGGATTCCCAAATGAGTCAATTCGTCTTCGAGCTGGGCGAGCGCGCCCGCGCCGAAGAGAGTGCGGGTTGGAAATGCAAACACGGAAACAGCAGTATCCATCTCAACGCCTCATTGGTTATTCAAATCCAGGTGCCGTGAATTAATCGTTTGAACCACCAAGGCGCCAGGCCACGGAGCTTGAGAACAAAACTCCTTTCTCCGCGTCTTGGTGTCTTTGTGGTGAGGTGCGCTTTGTCTAAATCGTTTCGAAGTAGCGCTCCATCTCCCAATCGGTCACCGCCCGCTCGAATTGCTTCATCTCCCAGTCGCGCGTCATGGAGAAGAAGCGGACGAATTCCTCACCAAACCATTCCCGGGCCGCCTGGCTCCCGCGAAAGAGCTGGTTAGCCTCCTTCAGGGAGCGCGGCAGTGGCGCGGCATCTGCCACATAAGCGTTGTCTACGGGGGAAGGAAGTTTCGTTTTGTTCCGGATGCCGTGCAGTCCCGAAGCAAGGCTGGCGGCGAGCGCAAGGTAAGGATTGGCGTCTGCGCCCGGCAGCCGATGTTCTACGCGCGTGGTCTTGGGGCCGGTGAGAATGGCGCGCAAAGCGGTGGTGCGGTTATCAATTCCCCACGTTACATTCGAGGGCGCCCAGCTCAGAGTGCCTGGCGCGGTGCGTTTGTAGGAATTGATGGTCGGCATAAACATCACCGCAAATTCCGGCATCAGCGCGAGTTGGCCGGCGAGATACCGCTGCATCAGCGGCGGCATGCCGGGTACCACCGTGCCGTTACCACGGCCAGAGAACAGATTGCTTTTTCCAAGCCGCTCCATCAAGCTTTGGTGGATGTGGCCGCTCGATCCGGGCAAATTGGCGTTCCATTTCGCCATAAAAGTGGCGATCAGCCCGCGCTTCTGCGCGACCACTTTGACGGCCACTTTGAAGAGCGCCGCGTGATCCGCCGCGCTCAGCGCATCATCAACGCGGATGGCAGTTTCGTAGACGCCGGGGCCCGTCTCGGTATGATGGCCCTCAATCTCTATCCCCATGCCGCGCGCTGAATCGAGGATCTCGTGTGCAAGATCGGAACCCACCGACGAGCGCAGTACGCTATAGCCGAACATTCCCGGGGTCAGCGGCGTCAGGCCATGGTAGTGCTTGGCGCGCACAGAGTGGGGGTCTTCGCGGAAAAACCAATACTCATACTCGATCGAGGCGCGTGGTAAATAGCCCATCGCCTCCGCCCGCTCGATGACGCGGCGCAGCACCTGACGCGGCGCCACGGGCAGCGGCTTTCCATCGGGCCGATAGAAATCGAGGAGAAAAAACGCGGTATGGGGCTCCCACGGCAGCAACCGGAAAGTGGAAAGATCAACCTTCGCTGGAGCGTCGGGAAATCCTGAATGCCAGCCCGTCACGCCCGCCCCGTCATAGAGTGCGTCCCCACTATCCCAGCCGAAGATCACATCGCAGAAGCTCAGACCGTTTGCCACAGCGGAGAAGAACTTCTCCAAAGAGACGTATTTACCACGCAGGATGCCATCCGTGTCAAAGCCGCCAACCTTGACTTTGTCGATTGCATTTTTCCGAAACGCCTGCTTGATTTCTTGAAGTGTCATGGAAAGACAGTAGTGATGAGTGACTGGTGGTCAGTGGTTAGTGATTCGTTGTTAGTGACTAGGCCCGGACTTCGCGCGAATTTCAGTGGCCAGGTGGAAGGCCACTAACCACTAATCACTGACCACTGCTTTTCTCACTCCAGCGCAATCCATACGGACTTCACTTGCGTGTAGGAATCGAGCGCATAAGCTCCCATCTCGCGCCCAAAGCCGCTCTGTTTGGCCCCTCCAAACGGCGAGCTGCTGTCAAAGCAGTTGTAGTCGTTAATCCAAACTGATCCGGCCTTGATCTTCTGGGCCATCCGGTGCGCCAGCCGGATATCGCGGGTCCACACGGCGGAAACCAGGCCATAGACCGTGCTGTTGGCGATTGCCACCGCCTCCTCCTCATCCCGAAACTTCAAAGCAGCAAGCACCGGGCCGAAGATTTCCTCCTGTGCAATCTTCATTTGCGGTTTGACTCCGGCGAAGATTGTGGGCTTCACGTAAAAGCCTTTGGCCTTGGCGCCCTCGGTATCTCGCTCGCCCCCGCAGACAAGTTGCGCGCCCTCTTGTTTGCCGGCTTCGATGTAACTCAGGATGCGCTCCATCTGAGCCTGGCTGATCTGTGATCCCATCTCGGTGGAGGGATCAAGCGGGTCGCCTATCTTCATGCGACTCGCCAAGTTTGCCAGCTCGCTCACGAACTTGTCGTAGATGGCCTCGTGTACGAGCAGCCGGGAACCGGCGCTGCACACTTCGCCCTTATTGGCGTAAATCCCCCAGAAAGCTGCCTTCCTGGCCCGGTCAAGATCACTGTCAGGGAAGATAATGTTGGGAGATTTGCCGCCGAGTTCGAGGGAAAGCCGTTTCAGGTTGCTCTCCGCGGACGCCTTCAGGAGCGCCCGCGCCGTGCGGATGCTGCCTGTGAAGGCGATCTTATCCACGTCCATATGGCGGGCGAGCGCGTCGCCGGCGGCAGGCCCATACCCGGTGACTACATTCACCACGCCTTCGGGCACGCCGGCCTCAAGGCAATACCGGGCGAGCTTGAGTGTCGTGAGCGGCGTCATCTCCGACGGTTTGATCACCATGGAACAGCCCGTAGCCAGCGCCGGCGCTACTTTCCACGCGGCGAGCAGCAGCGGATAATTCCATGCGGTGATCATGCCCACCACTCCCACCGGCTCGCGCAGCGTGTAATTAAGGTACTCGCCATCCACAGGGATGGTCTCGCCGTAAATCTTGCGCGCCCAGCCGGCGTAATAATAAAACACATCCCAGGAAGGCGGAATATCACCGCGCAGCGCTTCACGATACGTCTTGCCATTGTTGAGCGACTCGAGCATCCCCAGTTCTTCTTTGTTTTTTTCGATGAGCTCGCCAATGCGCCAGATAATTTTCTCGCGCTGGGAGACTTTCATCTTGCGCCATACGCCCGTTTCAAACGTGCGGCGCGCGGCGCCGACGGCGCGATCAACGTCGGCGGCGGCGCCGTCCGGAACCGTCGTAAGCTGCTCACCGGTGGCGGGATTCGTGACGGGAATCGTCTTCCCGGTGACCGCATCCTCTTCTTTTCCGTCAACCAGGAGTTTACCGAGTTCGAGCGGCATGGCAAGACTCACAGCTTCCATCGTTTTCCTTTCCAAAGCCGGCTCCGCGCGGCCTCACGGGCACGACCAAAGCTGATAGAGACTCTGCCCTCGCCCCCTTTGGGGGAGAGGGTGGCTCGCGGCCGCCGATTTCTCCAGCCGGCGCAAGTCGGGCCTGCGCCCACCGAAGGTCGCTTACGCTCCAGAGCTTCAGCGACGGAGCGGCTCCTGCCCGCAGGCGGGTGAGGGGGTACTCAAAAAGCTTGTGGCACAATTTTGAAGCCTGTCATTCTGAGCGGAGCGAAGAATCCCTGCATTTCGCTAGTGGACACCAATACAGGGATTCTTCGGTCGCTGCACTCCCTCAGAATGACATGTCTGATGGTTGCGACCGTGAGGCCGCGCTGCGATCTTAATTATTGCGGCGTACTGCCTTCGTCCTCAAGTTTCCATTGGGGTTTTTGAATCTGATGTTTGCCACTCATCAGGTGCAGCAGAAGGAGCGCGCCCATGACGCTGGCAATGCCCCAGCCTGCCCGCGCGTTGGGAGGCATCACCATAATGACGCAAATGCCCACCGTCCATATTAGCGCCAGGACGTTGACCGTGTTGCTGGAATCGCCCAGGTTCCACGGACCTCGCTTGGAAATCCAGAGGTGCTTCTTGCGCCAGCCGAGATAGACCGGAATGATATATGAAAGGTAAAGACCCACAACGCTGATCGAGGTCACCACGGAATACGCGCCGCTATAGATCATCGCCGCAAGAGCCAGCGCGGCGGAAAGCCAGATGGCCAAAGCCGGGGTCTTATGACGCGCGCTGATGCGGCTCCAGAGCTTCGAGAACGGCATCCCGTTGTCACGCGCAAAAGCATAGAAGGAGCGCGAGACAGAAGTGCAGGCCGCGAGACCGCAGAACCACATCGCAAACACGGTGACGCCAAGCACCAAAACCCCGGCGCGGCTGCCCAGAGTCATCTGGACAATAGCGAGCACCGCAGGAATGGAATGCCCGCCGGGATCGGTTGCGCCCAGCACGCGCCCGATGTCCGGTATGGCCCAGGTCAGGGAAAGAATCAGCAGATAACCGAAAAAGCCGGAGGCGATCACGGACATCACCATGCCCCAGGGAGCGCGGTGGCGAGGGTCAATAGTTTCTTCCGCCACGTGCGCGGAAGCGTCGAAGCCCGTGTAGGTCCATTGTGCCTGAAGCAGGCCCAGCATGAAGAGCCAGACGTAAGGACCGTGGATATGGCTGGAGGAAGACGCGCGCATCAGGAAACGGAGCGGCTGCTTGGGGGCAAAAATCCAGAGCGCGCCAATGAGCACCGCCACGCCGGCTATATGAACGGTGACGCTCAGATCGTTGAGCCACGCAACCCATCGGGTCGAAATGTGATTGATGGCTGCTTGGGTGAGCAGCAGGAGACCGTACACAATCAACAGCGTCGAAGCCTTGGATTCAAGCCCGGCGAGGGGAACCAGAAACTGCGCGCAACCGTAGTCGATTCCAGCGATGCAGGCGACCAGGCCAACGATGTTAAGCCATGCCGTGAACCACGCCCACGTCGGGCCTCCCAGTTCAGCCGACCAGTGATACATGCCTCCCGAAGTAGGCAAAGCCGAACAGAGCTCCGCCATGCTCAGCGCGACCAGCAGCGTGCCGGCGGTGGCCAGCGGCCAACCCAGCGTCATCTCGAGCGGTCCCCCCATGCTCAGGCCGTAGTCAAAGAGCGTGACGGCGCCGGTAAGGATAGAGATGATGGTAAAAGAAATGGCGAAGTTGGAGAAGCCGCCGAAACCCCGGAAAAACTCCTGCCTGTAACCCAGGCGCTCAAGATCCTGGGCGTCTTGCTGCGCGTGGAGATCTTCATTGGGTAGGGGCAAAGCGATCTCCATTCGACTCTTGCGGGGATCCAGGAGTTTTCTCCCCTCCGGCTTCGGGTGGGCAGTCCGTCTGGTTAAAACGCCAAAGTCGCGTTAATTTGTCCTTCGCGAGCTCCGGAGAACGTGTAAAGGCCTTGAGCGGACGTAATGCAGCCGAAGCCGCACTCGCCTGTAGCGGGACTATTCGGGTTGGCCACATTCATATCCGGGATGCCAAGATTGAGATGGTTCAGCACATTCACAAAAGACGCCCCAACCGTTAAATTGAAGCGCTCCCCGATCTTGATGCTCCTGGAAAGCGCGGCGTCCCAATCGATAGTCCCCGGGCCTTCCAAGCTGCCGACCGAGGCGTCGCCGAAGGTCCCGATCGGGGGATTAGCGGCCGAGGTCCCCACCAGGCAATTATTGCCTGGGCAGGCGAAGCCTGAGCTCAAAAACCACTCCCCGGCGTTCTGAGCGGAAGGATAAGCCGGACCAACCTTATTGGGAAGCATGTCGCGGCCGCCGGTGATCCCAATTCCCGTCCCGGAAGGATCGATTCCGCTAGCATATGGCGTGAGCCATGGGCCTGACTGAACTTCAAAAATGTCACTCGTTTGCCAGCCGCTGACGAGCGCATTGAGAATGCGGCTTGACGGCGCAAAATGGCGCCCGCTGCCGAAAGGAAGTTGATAGATCGCGCTGGTTTGCCAGTGGTGTTCCGGTTCGAATGTGTTGCCGTACTGGAGCCCCCGATCGTACAAATCAATCGACCTGCCGCCACACTCGTCTTCGCCGCAAAAGCCGCCGTTAGTCGTCGCTCCCAGATTATCCGCCAGGTTTCTTTGGTACATGTAGTTGCTATCCAGGGTCAGCCCTGTGGCCAGTCGGTGGTGAACGTCGAGCTCCAACGCATTGTAGTAAGCCGTCGCTCCAGGCTCATTGGTGTTTACCACGCCCCAGTTGGGAAAGGGGCGGCTGCTCAGAGGTTGATCGACGTACGGGATCGTCGAGGGTTTCGATTGGTTCCAATTAGGCGACCAGACAAGCTGCGTCGTTTTCATCCCGATGTAAGATACACGCAGTCCCGTTCCCAAGCCCATATTGTGCTCTACGGATAGGCCCCATTGGACCGAGTATGGCTGCTTCCAATTTACCTCATCGGCCGTGCCAAAATAAGCGGTCCCGTAACTCGGAGCCCCGGCAAGCGTGGCAGCCGACTCGATGTCCGGCCAGGCAAACGCCGGGCCAGCGGGTGTGAGGGTATTGGTGTAGATATCGGTATAGGACTGCAGCGTTCCGGTCAACGCGTAAAAGATGCTGCCCAGTGACAAAGCATCATAAGCGCCAATGCTGCCGCGCACGACGGTGTTCGAGTTATGAAACGGCAGGTAAGCAAAGCCAAATCGCGGCATGAAGTTTTTTGAGGTGGTGCGAAGACCTTGAGGCAGGCCCGCCTGCGTCGCGTCGTTCACGGGCGTGCACTTGCCGCCGTTGATGCTAGTGGGATCGCTTTGGGTATATGAGAGGCCGGGCGTTGGGCAAGCATCAAACGACTCCAAAAAGGACGGCGCCAGAACATTCGCAAAGCCGTTGGGGTAGATGGCTTCGCCCGAGTTGAGTACGTGTTCATCAAAATTTCCGATGTTGCCGCCCGTATCCCAGTAACCCGGAGTGTACTCAAAGCGCAGGCCGTAATCTAACGTGAGCCGGTGGGTCACACGCCAGCTATCTTGCGCGTAAAGGGCCCATTCGGTGCTGAGGCCATTGTTGTCCGCCGTCACGTTATCCTGCTCTGACAAGTAAGGATAGCCGAGCAGGAAATCGCCAAAATCACTTCCCGAAAACTCACCGTTAAATTCATACGTTCCGTAATTATTCGCGCCTAAAAAACCAAGCGCGGCAATATCACGAGTCAAAACCGCCTCGCCGCCGAATTTAAAAGCGTGATTTCCGCGAATCCAACTCAAGTCGTCGAGAAACTCCCATGCTCGGGACTCGGACACCTCATTCATCCGGTCCACATCCTCGCTAGTCGTCAGCCCGGTGAAATCGATCTCCGGGAGGCCATCCCACCATAAGTTGGTATTTTGGCCGACGAACCCTAGCGACTTCGTGAAGGGTAAGCCGTTGTAAGGGTCTGACTGTCCGGTGGGTTGGTCGGTCAGTCCGGCGTGGAATTCATTCAGCAGCGTTGGCTTGATCGTGTAGGTGGCCGCCAGGGTCAGCAGCCGGTTGTGTGTATAATCGTTTTCCGATGGGATGAGTACATCTTGCGGCGAAAGCTCGTTGATGTTCTCATAGCTGAATCTGCCCCAGACGGAGAGCTTGGAGGTCAAATACTCGTCGCCGCGAATATCATAAGTACTTGAGTCGAGGTTTGCAGGGAGAGTGTTCGTGTAATTGTCGACGGTAAATGTTTTTGCGACGTTCGGCAGGGGATATAAGCTCAGGAACTTCGTCGCAATGGGGCTGATCATGCTGGCCGGAATCTGATTGTCTGGAAAGGATTGTCCATTCCAATTGTGGAGCTGCTCGCTCGCTGTGTTGCACAGCCCGGCGGCGTTAAAGCCGCTAGGGCACAAGTCGGAGAGGTTGCCGGTCCGCATCTCCTGCGTGGGCACGGTATCTTCGATCACTCCGGCGCGCGGCGAGCGAAATAGCTCGAAGTCGAAGTACCAAAATGTTTTATCCTTCCCGTTATAGATGTGAGGCAAATACACGGGCCCGCCTGCGCTCCCGCCAAAGTCATTGGCAATGACCTTGGGAACTCCCACGGAGCCCATCGGATGGGCATTGAGCGAGGTATTCTGGTCGTAGTCATAGAGTTGGCCATGAAGTGCATTGGTCCCGCTCTTTGACGTGGTGGTCACCTGAACGAGCGGACCATATTCCGCCGGCACCCCGACGCTTTGGACTTGCATCTCAGAGATCGCGTTGGCGGAGGGAAAGGCGCTCGTAAGGGGGCCATTACCCCCGTAATTCGTTGTGCTAATCCCATCCACTGTGTACTGGGATTGGCTCGGCAGCGCTCCGGCGGCGGAAAAATCGCCGCTTTGATCGCTGGTGATCCCAGGAAGCACACTGAGTAGGTAATACGGACTGTTCCCGCCCGAGGAGGCGCGATAGTTGGTCGGGAGGTTCATAATATCCTGGGTGTCGAAAGTGCCGGAAACTGTCGCCGTATCGGTCGTGATGGCCCCCACTGTATTGCCCTGGACAGTTACCGACTGCGTAATCTCTCCCACGGGCAAGACGACATCCGCCCGCAACGTTTGGTGCGCCACGAGGGTGAGCCCCGCGACGAGGGTTGTTTTGAAACCCCCTTTGCTGGCTCGAACCGAGTAATGGCCCGCTTTGACATCAACCAACTCGTAATTGCCGCGGGAATTTGTGTCTACCGTCCAGGAGGCGCCTTGATCGGTGTTGGTAATCACCACTTTCGCCCCAGGGATCACGGCCCCAGACCTATCCCTCACTGTGCCGAGGACAGTTCCCAGAATGGATTGCGCCCTCATCGCAGAGGGCAGCCCAAGAAGAACAAATCCAAGCGCCAGGCTGGCTGCAACGAAGTAAGGTCTTTTTGACATGATCCTGCTCCTCTCTTCTCCTGTAAATTAAATAGTCCAAGCCTGACAGTCACTGATTACAGGATCATGACACTGTTATTACAAGACGCCACGGATGTCTTGTGTGGATTTAGCAAATTTGGCGGAAATTAGCGGGAACTTTTCAATTGCCGGTATTCCGACGGCGTCAGGCCAGTGCTACTCTTGAAGGTTTTCGAAAACTGGCTTTGGTCGGCGAAGCCCGCCGCCAACGCGATCTCGGCCAGCGGATTCCTCCCGTGGGAAAGCATCCGGCACGCCCTCTCAATTCTCAACTGCCGCACCTGTTGCCCAATCGTGCGGCCAGTGTGGCGCTGGAATTCGCGCGCGAGGTGCACGGGATGAACCCCGGCGGCGCGGGCGACTTCAGTGAGCGTCAGACGTTCCGTAAAGCGGTCCCGAATCAATTCTTCAGCGTCTTGCAGCCATTGCGGAGGGCGCCCAAACTGGCGCTTAAGGTTCTGCCGCAGAATTTCCGCCATCAGTTGCACCGCGAGCCCCTCGATCGCTAGCGGCGAGACTTCGTCCATGACGCGAAACTCACGATAGAGCGTGGTTGCGAGCCATCCCGGCTTTCCGCCGTTCACATCCACCGCCTGGTCTGCCTGGGGACTGCGCTCGCTCAGATTTTCGAGGCGCCAGGGGGCCATCTCGATATTGAGCTCGCGTGCTCCGTACGCCTGGAACTGGTCCGAATGAACTTCTCCGGCAGGGTGGTACATTACCGTCCACGGTTTTGCGGATCTGACTTTACCATCGCAAACCTGCGTGGCGTTGCCGTCCAAAATCACTCCGATATACGCATACTCGTGGGAATGCTGTGGGTTCGTCAGGTTCGGTCCGTAGGTAACTTCGGTAAGCCGCAGGCCGGCGCACTCCATGCGTCTGAGAACCCTTCCGTGGAAGGAACTCTTGTTGAGTTGAGCGCCCATTTCCTCGCCGTGCCCGGAAAACCTGTTGCGCTAAGCTCGTATGGGGTCATGAATCGCTACGCTTCGCAAGCTCTCAGCGCGCTCTCGCGTAAAAGAATCACACAGGGTGGCGACAAAGTCAACAGGCAGGCGGGGGCGCCAAAGCCCAAATCCTTCGATAACCGAAGGTGCTGTACGGGAACGGCTTCCCGTCAATCCTGTCCAGATGAGCTTTCACATCTCTGGAGGCGACGCGCGGCTTCGCCGCCCGCTGTGCGGAAGGGCTCTGTCCTTCCGGAACCGAGCCACACTCCCTAACCTTGTTCGTGCTGGGCGCGCAGGCTCAGCCTGCACGCCCAGCACGAACAAGCAATTTGTGCCTTTGCCCGGAAAGCCGCAGGCTTTCCGCAGCAGACGGCAAAGCCGCTCTCGGTTTGGCTAATTTGAACACCATTAGGGCAAGCCTTACCCTTACGCTACTCACCTCCAAGGTGGATGAAGAAGCTTGCTCTGGAAATTAAACGTAAATTGGCAGCTTGCCCCCGGCTTGAAGAACAGTTCTTCTGTTAGAATAAAGCGTGTATTTGAGCAGTGTAGACGGGAATGGAGGGATGGGTGAGTGGTTGAAACCGGCGGTCTTGAAAACCGTTAGCCTTTAAAGAGGCTCGGGGGTTCGAATCCCTCTCCCTCCGCCACTGTATTTGGGCGCTTCAGGTTCCGCTCTTGCCCCCCAGCGGGCGTGATGAAGTTACCCCACATTCGGGGCTGGTTGTTTTAGGGGCCGGAAGGGCTGGCGTCAGTGCATTTTCTCGGGCCGTCATTTGCGAGTCCCCCATTCCCGAGGCCAAGGCAGCCCGGCAGGGATACTTCGGATGAGGATTTGGAGAAAGGAAGCTTTCACGAAAACGGATGGTTAGACGGTATTTCGAGTTGTTCTTTCTGATGGGCCTGATTGCCCTCTTTTTTATGGGCTGCGGCTCAAGCAGCACTAGCACCACAACCGACGCGGACGGGAACCTGGAGGTGGAGGTGGGTGATGTTCCACTGTGCAACATCCTGTCTTTCCGGATTCTTATCACCGACCTGCACTTCACCGACGGAGGCCAGTTTTTACCGACGAATGCCGCTTACTGGGTGGATTTTGCGGCTCTCCAGGGAACCTCGACGATTCTCTACATGGGCACGTTGAAGCCGGGATCGTATTCTACGGGCACAATTACGGTCGCCGCTCCCACCATGACGCTTTTCGACTCGTCCACCACTCCTTATCCTTTGGATGTCATAACGCCCACTTTCAGCACCGAGAACAACATCCCGTTTACCATCAGTCCACCGTTGGTCGTCAATCCGAACAAGACGAGCGTGCTGCACCTCGACTTCAATATTCCTCAGTCGGTTCAGACAAGCTCACAAGGTCAGATTGGAGTTACTGGCACATCGGGCGCGCAAACCGTCTCCGTGGTGCCGGTTTTTACGGCGACGCCGTTGACAGCATCGCCCACCGAAGGCTTCGGGGAGATGGATGACGTATCCGGCTATGTTACGATGGTGAACACGACGAGCTCTAACGCAGAGTTTACCGGAAGTTTCGTCCTCCAGACCTTATCCGGAGAATCAACCGGCGAACCCGGCACGGGACCTTCAATTACCGTCGAGCTTAATAGCAGTTCCAACCTTGTGGGTGTTCCCGCTCTCAACCAGCTCGAAACGGACAGTTACGCAGAAGTTCAAGGTTACATTGATAAGGATGGGAATTTCATTGCCAATACAGCCGTTATTGAGGACCAGGAAGATCCCACAGACAATTTTGATGCTTTCATTGGATATATTCTATCGGTCCAGAAGGATGCAGAAGGCAATGTGACTCAATTTACCATGACGGTGCGCGACGAGGAGCCGAGCTCGGGAAGCGGCACTGGCAATCCGGTCGATCTCGATTCTCCTCCGCTTACGGTGAACGTTTCGCCCACCACGGGCTTTGATTTCTCATCCCCCTCCACGAATTTCGCCAATTTCATTCCCAATGCGTCGTACCTTACCGTAGGCCAGTCTGTCATAGCGCACGGCATGTATACTCCACCCCCGTCTACAACGTCTTCCTCCTCTTCCTCCTCTTCCTCCTCGTCTTCATCGACCACCGCTCCAAGCACGCCAGCGGCCGCGACGCTGGCCGCCCAGAATATCTACATACCTCTTCAGACGGTCGATGGCGGCCTCACCCAGCTTCTGCTTGCCGGAGCGGATAATCTGTCCGGTGGCTTTATTTTTGCCCCGTGCCCCACCATATTTGTAAGCCTTCCGATCTACGTCATCACTAACTCTCAAACCAGCTTTCAGAATGTGAATGGTCTCAGCGGCCTTGCGTCCGCGGCGTCTTTAGAGGTGAGAGGACTGCTTTTTCAGGATGTACAGGGCGGCGCGATTGAAGGTGTCCAGGTCCCGCCTGGGTCGATGGTGATGCTCGCGGCAGACGTGATTCAGCTCTGATTTCGGGAGTTTCGCGGATGCGAATCCTGATGACCGGATCGACAGGGTTCCTTGGGTCGTCACTGATTCCTATCCTGAAAGCCTGCGGGCACGACGTGACGCGGCTGGTTCGCGAGGAGCCTCGGCCCGGCTCGCGCGATCTTTACTGGGATCCCGCTCGCGGGATCATGCCGGAGTTCCCCGGCGGGGTTGAGGCGGTCATCCACCTGGCTGGCGAAAACATTGCCTCCGGGCGCTGGACGGCGAAGCGGAAGGCTCTCATTCGAGCCAGCCGGGTAGACGGAACGCAGCTCCTGTCCGAATTACTGGCTCGCGCGGCTCAGCCGCCCCGAATCCTGTTGAGCGCTTCCGCGGTGGGCTACTATGGAAACCGGGGCGCAGAGACTCTGACCGAAGAAAGCTCGTGGGGCTCCGGGTTCCTTGCCGAGGTCTGCGGTGAATGGGAAGCGGCAACAGCCCCGGCCGCGCACGCAGGCATCCGCGTCGTTATCCTGAGAAACGGCGTGGTGCTGAGCGCGAAGGGCGGGATGCTGGCAAAGATACTCCCGGTTTTCCGTTGGGGTCTTGGTGGCCCTATGGGCTCCGGCGGCCACTATATGAGCTGGATCGCTTTGGGCGATTTCATCGGCGTTGTTCAACACTGCCTTGAAAATTCTGTTCTCAACGGCCCAGTCGTCGTCGCCGCGCCCGGGCCGGTCACGAACCGGGAATTTGTCAGGATTTTGGCGAGCGTCTTGAGGCGGCCGGCGCGACTGGCGATGCCCGCGTGGGGAGCGCGTCTCGCCTTTGGCGAGATGGCAACCGAGGTTGTGCTCGCAAGTCAACGGGTACAGCCAAAGCGGCTCGTCGAAACCGGCTACTCCTTCCGCTGGCCGCAACTAGAGACCGCTCTTCGGCACCTCCTTTCGTAGATCCCCCGTCATTAGAAAGTGGTATCCTGTGCCTTTGCCGTGCCGTCTAATATAGTGTTACTTGGCCTTGTTGTGACAAAGGCTTGTGATAAAATGTTCTTACCCGATGGAGTTGAACGGCGCGGCCTCAGACGAAATTGATTGTTCCCGCCTTGGGCAACTTCGTAGAGGCGAGTGTCATCTCCCGAAGAGGGGAGGTGCCGCCTTCGATTTTCGAGCACGGGATTGCCGAATCCCGGGGACACGTGAGCGATGTCACCCACTAAACTTGAGACCGGCCCCAACGTCAGGAGCGACTCGGATGGCCTCAAAGATCCTGGCCGGGCTGAGTTCCATCCGCAGACCTTAGAAAGCTCTTCGCTGCTCTCTTCGCTTTGGCGGCAGATCCGCGAACGCAAGCCTCAACCACGGACCGGCGTAGCGCAAGAGTACTATCGTGGCGAGGCGCGTCTTCCCGTTTCAGAAATGGGATCGGTCCTGCAAAGCCTGCGGGACACGATCCGGGGGCTTTTCGAAGCGCCTCCTCCTCCCTCCATTCCGATCACTTCCCAGCCGGTGGAGGTAGGAGACCTCTGGGCGGACTACAAGCCGCAGTGGTATTCGGGAGTCAATTCCCTCTTAATTCTTCTCATCCTGATTGGCATGGTCCTTATGCCCTCCCTGGTGCACCCGCCCGTCGTGAAGACGGAGGCCGTTCTGACGCCTATCCAGATTTCCCCCTACATGGCTCAACTGCCTCCCTCCCCAAAGAAAGCGGGCGGCGGGGGCGGCGGCGGGAATCGCACTCCTACGCCCGCGTCGAAAGGTGTTGCGCCTAAGTTTGCGTGGCGGCAACTCGCTCCACCAGTGGCCAAAATCGATATCCCTCAACCCAAGCTTCCGGTCACCCCCACCTTGCTTGGGCCTCCACAGCTTAAGCTGCCCCAGGTTGCGATGAATGTGTGGGGCAATCCCACAGCAGTTCCCGTGCCTCCTTCGAATGGGCCAGGGTCGGGTGGCGGCATTGGCACAGGGAGCGGCGGCGGAATCGGATCGGGAAACGGGGCAGGCTTGGGGCCGGGGAGCGGCGGCGGCACCGGCGGCGGCACCTTTAGCGTCGGCGGAAACGTCAGCGAACCGGTTGCCATCTATGACCCGGAACCTCAATACTCCGAAAGAGCGCGGGAGGCGAAGTACCAGGGCACGGACGTTCTTTCCATCATTGTGACGGCGGATGGCTCTGTTACTGATGTTCAGGTGGTCCGCCCTCTCGGTTTAGGCCTCGACGAAGAAGCGGTCAAGACCGTCCGCACGTGGAAGTTCAAACCGGCGATGCGGAACGGCCAGCCTGTCGCTGTACGGGTCGATATTGAAGTGACGTTCCGCCTCTTCTGATCTGCGGTCAATACCGCTTCAATGAGGCCGCGATCAATCGCTTCTGGACAATGACCGCTGATAGCTGACTGCCCGCCTCGCTCTAAAAAAATTGTCTCGCTCGTCCCATTCGCCCCAACTGTCTCAATTGAATCTGCTAAGCTAATTGGCCTATGGTTCGAGTGTCGCCGGTGGAAAGCTTTGTAGTGCCGACCTTTCAGGTCAGCACTTGGCCAGATGCCAAGCTGAATCCTGGCGCTGCGCGGTCAAAACTGAAGGACTACCGCCTCCCAGTTGAGACAAGCAGAGAGAATTGACAACCCAAATGGATTGTTTTTTTCGACGTTCGAACCTGACAAGTCATTGAAAACACGTCACATTATAAATTTCCAACGACGAACGAACCCAAGAATGACCCTGAGCCCTGCCTTCATTAGCGGATATCTGCTTCGAAATGAGCAAGATATAACATGCCCGAAAACCCGAGGGATCCCAACAAGTGATTGAAAACAAATGATCGCACCTGCCACTGGTTAAGACCCCACGATGCCAAGAAGGAGCGTGCCCAGTGATCCGGTAGCTGATATCCCATTTTAAATGAGCAAGATGAGATGCCTAAGCAAATCAGTAGAACCCAACAAGTGATTGAAAACAAAGGATCGCATCTGACCCGGCCAACAGCTCCCGGATTCCAAGAGGGAGCCTGCCCAGAACTCCGGTATATGGGGTGCTGGAGGTTGCTCCCTCGCTCCGGCCGGAAGTTCACCTTGCGGCCATAACGCGTCGGCGAGCCCCGGCGCTCCAAACGACTCTCGCCATGCCACGAATCACGCATTCCTGGGACTTTGGCGTGACCGTGGGAAAACCACGGGTAGTGAGTCAGTTTGGACTTGTAGCGGCGAGTTTACCTCGCCAGATGGCGGCTACATCAAACTGACCCACTACGCAAACCACGTCTCCCTTTACCGCGTTTCTAAGGATGTGTGTTAAAATAGCCTCTTGGCAACGACGCCAGGATTCTAACCCAGTGTTCGGTGACGTGCTCGACCAGGAGCTGGAACTTCGGGCTGGAGTCGCGAAGGGGTGGCGCATCGGACCAAGCCTCCGGCTGTTTCCTGCCCCTCCAACGCTGAACCGAGAAGACGCTGCTCTTGCCGCCCGCACGGTCGGCTGCCAAAGGTGTACTGACCATGAGCGCATCGCCTGAGAAAAGTACGCAACTCGCGAGGGCTGAGAATCCCGAAAGCGTCGCTTTTCAGCCGGTCGAGTTGAGCTTGGCTCACAGCCCGGACTCTGACGATGCTTTTATGTTTTATGGCTTGGCCACTAAAAAAATCGCCACCGACAACCTGAAGTTCACACATAAGCTTGAGGACATCCAAAGCCTTAACCAGAAAGCCTGCGACGGCGTTTACGACATAACCGCCATATCGTTTGCCTCATACGCACACGTAGCCGGCCAATACATCCTACTTCCCAGCGGAGCCAGTTTCGGCGAGGGATACGGCCCGATCGTGGTCGCAAAAGGGGCGGTGAGCGCCACGAGCCTGAGAAAGAAGCGCGTGGCGGTTCCCGGAAAAATGACTTCTGCCTATCTCACGCTCGCCTTATGCGAGCCGGAAATTGAGCCCGTGGTGGTCCCTTTCGAACAAATTCTGGACTGCGTGGCTAACGGGCAAGTCGATGCAGGCGTGATCATCCACGAGGGCCAACTCACTTACGCGCTCAAAGGCCTGAACAAGGTGATCGACCTGGGTGAGTGGTGGCGGCAGCAAACCGGGCTTCCCTTGCCGCTTGGAGGCAATGTGATCCGCCGGGCGCTGGGCGGCGAAGTTATTGGCCGGGCGGCGCGCGTCCTCCGGGCGAGCATCCAGTATAGCCTCGACCACCGCGATGAGGCCCTTGCCTATGCGATGCAATTCGCGCGGGGCCTGGATCATTTCACCGCAGATCGGTTTGTTTCGATGTACGTTAACAGCTGGACGCTCGATTACGGCGAACGGGGGCGCCAAGCAGTGCAGACGCTTCTTGACCTTGGCTTTCAAAAAGGCTTGCTCCCCAGGCAAGTGACGGCAGAGTTCGCCGCAGACACCAGCTCCGGAGTTTTCACCTCCCGTTAACACTCGTCGGAGTGACCGAATATCCGTTTTTGCTCAGGCTGCCGAAACCGTTCGAAAGCAACGTGCGTATGTGGCAGGGCCTCCCAGCTACGTGGTTGTACCCCTCCGCGGTATCCACCTTGGAGGTGAGCGGCGTAGGGGTAGGGCTGGCCCTACCCTCGTTCTTTCCGCGGCGGTATTCAAGGGGACGACGAGCCGTCCCTTACATCACCTTCGGTTATCGATGGATTAGGGAGGCTGCCGGGGGTCCTTGCCGAGTGCGGTAAACTAAGCTATTAGCGCCAGCTTGATCCCGCATGACAACCCTTGCGAAAACCTCTGCTGTTTCCCTGACGGCGCCCCAGAAGAAAATGCTTTTTGCTCTTTCGTGCGCGGTCGGGCTGCGCATGCTGGGGCTGTTTCTTGTGCTTCCTGTCTTTACGCTTTATGGGCTGGAATTCACACATTCGCGGTTTCTGGTGGGTGTGGCCTTCGGTTGTTATGGCATTGCGGTGGCGTTCACGGCGATGCCGATGGGCCGCCTCTCCGACCACATTGGCCGGCGGAAGGTGTTGCTGCTCGGAATGGGCGTCTTCGGCTTGGGCTCGGCGCTTTGTGCCATACCCAACTGGTTTCCACCTTCGCTGCGCATCGACGTCCTTCTCATCGGCCGTCTCGTTCAGGGCCTGGGCACCATCACCGCGGCGGCGTTTGCCACGGTAGCAGACCAGATTCCGCAGGAGCGGCGCTCCACCGCCATGGCCATTCTCGGCATTCCGATCGGCGCCGCCTTCGCCCTGGGCGTAATCGGAGGGCCGATCATTGCCTCGTTGTTCAAGGCCGAATCGCTCTTTTGGCTCACGGCCATTTTCGCTCTCCTCACGCTATGGCTTCTCGCCCGCAACCTGCCAGAAGCGCCGCGCCGGCAGGAGTCCGTCCTCGGCCTCGCTCAGGTGCTGCGCAACGGGCCGCTGCTTACGCTTGATATGGGCGGCTTCCTGATGAACACCTTCATGACCGCGTTTTGGTTTTATCTTCCCCTCATCCTGACCCGGCAACACCATCTGCGGCTCGGGCGGTTTTACGTTGTGCTGCTTCCCATGCTTCTGATCAGCGGTATCACCATGTTTGGATTTTCCCGTGGTGCGGACCGCGGCCTCGGCAGATCCTTTGCCGGACTCGCTTTCGTTCTGATGGCGGCAAGCGGAGCGCTTCTATTCCGGCCCGAGGCGATCGGCTTGAACCCAGCCCATCTGATGGCCGTCATCGTTCCGGGCGCGCTTTTCTTTGTAGGTTTTACGGGACTCGAGCCCATCCTGCCCAGCCTCGTCAGCAAGCACGCGCACGAAAGCGCCTACGGAACTGCGCTTGGCTCGTTCCAAACCGTTCAGTATCTGGGCAGCTTCGCCGGTGGAGCTCTTGCAGGAGGGCTTTCGGCCTATTCTCATTTCCCGCCTATGGTGTTTATGATCGTCACCGGCATTCTGGGATTCCTGCTGATGACTTTCGGCCCTCGCCAATAACCATGCCGCGTAGGTGAACGGAAGCTACCTCATTCAATCGACTTGCCTCCATCCACGGCAAACACCTGGCCGGTGATGAAGCGGTTCCTTGAGGCGAGGAATGCCACCATTTCAGCGATATCCTCCGGCCGTCCACGACGCTGAAGAGGCGCTGATCGAATAGCTTTGCGGATGCTGGGCTGGCGCTCTTCGCCTGGAAAAACGATGGTTCCCGGCGCTACGCTGTTCACGCGAATTTCCGGCGCCAGCGCCTTCGCCATGCACCGCGTCAGCATGATGACGGCAGCCTTGGAGGCACAGTAATGCATATAGTGAGGCCATGCGCGGAGACCGCCCAGGGACGAAATGTTGATAATTTCGCCACCTCCTCGTTTGATCATGAGGCGCGCCGCAGCCTGTGCGCAGAAGAACGTTCCCTTTAAATTAACGCCCAAAATCCGGTCCCAGTCCCGCACCGTCAACTGGTCCCAGCGGCCGGGAAAGAACACCGCGGCGTTGTTCACTAAAATGTCAAGGCGGCCGAAGCGTCGTTCTACTGTTCCGAACATCGCCTTGACCTGTCCGGGTTTCGAAACATCGGCGCGAGCGGCGAGCGCCTCGACCCCGAGGGATCGAATCTCCCGGGCCACCGTCATGGCGGCGATCCGTGACGACCGGTAATTCACCACGATGTGAGCGCCCGCCTGCCCCAGCTCGAGCGCGATCGCGCGGCCTAGCCGGTGGCCAGCGCCGGTTACCAGTGCCACCCTGTTTTCCAGTGAGCGTTTCGGTTGTGTCTTTTCCATGATGGTTTCTTGACCTCTTTGAGACAGCATGCCTAGAATTCATTCTTGGACGCGAAAAATCAAGTCATCATTTATTCGAAGCCGGGCTGCTGCCTTTGCGGAAAAGCGAAGGAGGAGCTGCGGAGCCTTAGCCAGAGGCATTCATTCGACTGGACGGAAGTGAACATCCTTAGCGATAGTGAGGCTGCTGCGAAATTTGCGGACCATATTCCTGTCATTTTTGTGAACGGTCGCGAGGCCTGCCGCCACGATCTGAACGAGAGCCAGATCGTAAAGCTGCTGACGCAATAACCCCACACGTGGGCGCAGCGCGGCCTTGCGGCCGCAACCAAAGTTGACGGAAAACCTGCCCTCGCCCTTTTGGGCTGAGCTTTACCCATATCTCCGGCTGGACACCGGGGATGGGCCAGTAGGGTGCGCCTTTGCTATCAAGGCGATCAAGTAAGGACCTCGATTTTCCCTCTCCCGAGGGAGAGGGTGGCTCGCGGCCGGCGCTTTCTCCAGCCGGCGCGAGTCGGGTGAGGGGGGTCCGCCGAAAATCCTTGCCGAAAAAACAAAGTTTCACGACCTTGCAGTGCAGACATCGCCTTCATTATGATTCTCGATCTTCTTTCTATTGCGGCGCACCCTGACGATACCGAGCTCACTTGCGGGGGGACGGTCATCAAGACGGCTGAGGCGGGCTACAAGGTCGGCTTGCTCGACCTCACGGCGGGCGAATCCGGGACTCGTGGCAACGCCGCTTTGCGCGCACGGGAGTCAAGCCGCGCTTCGCGCGTGATGAAAATTATGCACCGCGAAAACCTGGGCCTGCCTGACGCGGCGCTTGAGAACATCCGCGAGTACAAGCTGAAAATCGCCGCACGCATCCGGGCCCTCCGGCCGCGTACGGTGATTCTTCCCTACTGGGAAGGCCGCCATCCCGACCACTATACGGCGGGACAGATCGGGTATGAGGCCTGCTTCATCGCCGGCCTCGCCAAGGCTCCCCTCCAAGGGAAGCCTTTCCGGCCCAACAAGCTCATTTATTCAACACTCTATGTGCCTTCGCTTCGCCCCACCTTCGTGGTGGACGTCACGGCTCAGTTCGAGCAAAAACTGAAGGCCGTCTTGTGCTACTCTTCCCAGTTTTCCGCCCGCGAGGATGTGCAGAACCTTTTTCCATCGCGTTCCGATTTGCGAGACCGCATCGCTTCTCTATCGCGGCATTTTGGACTGATGATTGGCGTGCGTTATGGCGAACCGTTCGTCACTCGCGAGGTGGCCGCGGTTGAGGATGTTGTGACTCTGCCGGTGCGTTCGATCTGAGCAAGAGGAGCTCATCTAACCGTGTAACGGCGGGTTTATCCCGCCGCCCGCAGATAGCGGCATGAAGCTGCCTCTACAGGGGTACGGCGGACGGCTAAAGCCGGGAAAGGCGGTGTTCCCTATGCCCGAAATTTGGCTGGCGCGAGCGGTTTTCGTGCTGTTCTTCGCCGCCTCATCGTATCACCTTCACCCGTTCAATTGGTCTTCCGGTGAATCAGCGCTCCTCGGAGGAATACTCGGCGTACTCCTGGTTGGCTTTGAAATGCGCTTGCAAAGGGCCGGCGCCTATCGCGTGATTGGAGCAGGCATCGGCTTTACGGCGGGCATTCTTGCGGCCCTCATGGCCAGCCATCTGCTCAGTATGACTTCCCTGGACAAGCATTCGCTCTCATACATTCAGGTGGTCTTATTGATCTTTTTCGCCTATCTCGGCGCCGTCACCGGAGCGGCAAAAGGGAAGCTCCTCAGCCCTGCGGCGCGGGCAGACGTCCTGTCCGCTGAAACGCAGGCGGCTCGAGGACGCAAGATTCTGGATACCAGCGTTATCATCGACGGGCGTATTTCGGATGTGTGTGAGACGGGATTTGTGGAAGGAACTCTGGTCATACCTCAATTTGTCCTGAGGGAGTTGCAAGCGGTCGCCGACTCGTCGGATTCTCTCAAAAGGAATCGAGGACGGCGCGGACTCGATATTCTCCAGCGGATGCGCAAGATGGGCTCCATTGACGTACAAATCGTCGAGGACGATTTTCCGAAAACACGCGGCGTGGACCTGAAGCTGATTGAGTTGGCGAAATCAACCGGCGGCAAAATCATTACCAACGATTTCAACCTGAATAAGGTGGCCCAGGTACAAGGCGTCGCGGTGCTGAACATCAACGACCTCGCCAACGCCTTGAAGCCCGTCGTGCTGCCCGGCGAGACCATGAGGGTGTTCATACTGAAAGAGGGTAAGGAGCATAATCAAGGCATCGCTTATCTGGATGACGGCACCATGGTCGTGGTCGATAATGCGCGGAAAATGATTTCGAAGACAATCGATATTGCAGTAACGAGCGTTTTACAAACGACGGCGGGACGGATGATTTTTGGCAGATACGACGACCGGGCACGCAGCGAGCCGGTGCCACAATCATCCTGATGTCATTGCAAGGGATAGGTGCGCATGAGCGTTTTGGCGATCATCCCGGCGGCGGGTGTGGGCGCCCGCATGGGCCGCGAGACTCCGAAACAGTTCCTGAGTATCCGCGGAATTCCTATATTCGTCTACACCCTCCGAAAACTCGCCAGCTCCGGGGCGGTTGACGAAATCTTCCTCGCGGTGCGTCCCGGAGAGATCGATCGCGTCAGACAAACGGTAGATCGAGAAGCGCCAGGATTGCCTCTCATCCTGACCGAGGGCGGCGGGACGCGGCAGGAAACGGTAGCGCGAGCGCTGGCAAAGGCCCCACCCTCCACCGAGGTGGTGGTGGTTCATGACGCGGTGAGACCGTTCATCACGACGGAAATCATTATCCAGGCGATCGAAGCCGCGCGCAAAGACGGGGCCGCCATCCTCGGCATCCCCAGCGTTGATACCGTAAAACAGATCGAGCACGACGTCATTTTGGGCACAATCCCGCGGGAACGCATTGCCCTTGCGCAAACTCCCCAAGCCTTCCGGTACAAGCTGCTCCGGGAGGCATTCGATCGCGCTCTGGCTGACGGTTTTCAGGGAACCGACGAGTCAAGCCTGGTCGAGCGCCTCGGCGCGAAAGTTACCGTGCTGATGGGCTCCGACCGCAACATCAAGATTACCAAGCCATCGGACCTGCCGTTGGCGCGACTGTTTATCGATCTGGAGCGGCGGGCCGGTGGCGGCACGACGGAATGAGCCCGGCGGCGAGCAATGCGGCCTGCTCCGGATTAGCCGGCGGGACCAAAACACCTGCTGCGGAGTGACCATCGCGTGAAAGCTTATGTGCTTGCTGCAGGTCTCGGAACTCGCCTCAAGCCGCTCACTGAGCGGATTCCCAAATGCCTTGTCCCCATAAACGGGAAGCCCTTGCTCAGTATCTGGCTGGAGATCTCTGAGGCGTTGGGAATCTCAGAAGTTTTGATCAATACTCATCATTTGGCAGAGCAGGTCCGAGACTGGGCGGCGGACGAAAGATCGTCTGTCCGCATCCGACTCGTTCATGAAGAGGTTCTGTTGGGAAGCGCAAGGACGCTCTCTGCGAATTCGGGTTTTATCGGAAAGGACGAGAACTTTTACATTTTTTACGCCGATAACCTGGTCAGTACTGACCTGAAAATGCTCGAGTCCTTCCACGCGGGGCACAGCGGCGTGCTGACGATGGGACTTTTCTGCAGCCCAAGACCGCAGGATTGTGGGATCGTGACGTTGGAGAATGACGGGCGCATTTCGAGCTTTGAGGAAAAACCCGAGCATCCTCGTTCCAATTTTGCGAATGCGGGAATTTTCCTCGCCCGCCGCAAGCTTTTCGACTACCTGCCGGCCAGCGGATTTGCCGATTTGTCGAAGAGTGTTCTGCCCAAACTCGTTGGCGAAATGTGGGGGCAAATCCTCAGTGGGTACTTGCTTGACATCGGTACGCCTGAGAATTACCAACGAGCTGTCGTGGAGTGGCCGGCAGTCGCCCGTAAAGATTTTCAAGATCAGCCATTCATGGCGCTTCCCGGCACCGGCGGAGCACGAAAAGAGTAGCGCCGCCGTCGCGGCGGCTCAGGCCGGCAGAGCTTGCCCTGAGCGAAGCGAAGGGATGCCGGCGAAAATCTCATTTTCAAGGCAGGGAACTCAAACAATTGGCAGCCAGATTCGTGATGGTTGACCGGGACGGCGTGATTAACCGCCTGGTTCGCAACGGTTACGTCACCACGTGGCGGCAGTTTATTTTTCTGCCGGGCGTTCTCGACGGCCTGCGGCGCCTTACTGAAGCGGGCTATTCTATAATCGTCATATCGAACCAAGCGGGGGTCGGAAAGGGCGCGATGAACGCTTCGGATCTCGACCGGATCACGCGCCGGTTCGTCCGCAAGGTTCAGGCCTGCGGGGGAGCAATACGCCGGGCCTACTATTGTACTCATCGGAAGACGGACCGCTGCCCCTGCCGGAAGCCACGGCCCGGTCTTCTACTGACGGCGCAGCAGGACTATAAATTCGTGCTGGCGGACACCTATTTCATAGGTGACGCCACGAGTGATTTGATCGCAGCGAGCCGCGCCGGCTGCCCCATGATCATGGTGGCGAAAAATAAAATGCGTTTGGCGAACGATCGCTGGCCTATCCCTCCGCGAGCTATTGTTGCGGATTTTTCGGCTGCCGTGAACTTTGTCCTCCATACGGCATGAGCGAACTGGCCGCCGGGTCAGCACCGCGCATGACAAAACAGACGGAGAGTTCTATGAAAGGTGTCATCCTGGCGGGCGGCACGGGTTCGCGCCTGTACCCCCTCACCCGAGTCACGAACAAACATCTCCTGCCGGTTTATGACCGGCCTATGATTTTCTATCCAATTCAGACTTTAGTGGATGCGGGTATACGAGACATCCTGCTGGTGACGGGCGGGCATAGTGCCGGGGATTTCCTCCGCTTGCTGGGAAACGGCAAGGATTTTGGGCTGAAGCACATTAACTACACCTATCAAGAAGGCGAGGGAGGAATTGCCGACGCCCTGCGGCTCGCTGAATATTTTGCGGATCGCGGTCCGCTCTGCGTCGTCCTGGGAGACAACATTATCGAAGGAAACGTTCGGTCAGCGTGCGACCGGTTCCGCCGCAACCCGTCGGGAGCTCACATCATTCTGAAGGAAGTTCCCGATCCGCAGAGGTTCGGCGTCCCAATTTTGGACGGCGGTAAAGTAATTCGCATCGAGGAAAAACCTGCCGTCCCACCTTCCCCCTATGCGGTCATCGGAATTTACTTCTACGACCACACCGTTTTTGACCGTATCCGGACTTTGAAGCCGTCAGCGCGAGGCGAGCTCGAAATTACGGATGTCAACAATTCATACATCGCCGAAAAAACGCTCAGCTACAGTGTGCTTGACGGCTGGTGGACCGACGCAGGCACATTCGAATCGCTTCTCCGCGCTAACTGCCTGGTGGCGCAATCAGCGGCTCGCCAGGAGGACCGCGCATCAGGCTCCGCCCACTAAGCGCCGGTAGACGCTATGGAGATTGGCTCGACCACACTTCCCGAGGTAAAAATCGTCAAGCCGTCTAAGTATGCCGATGGCCGCGGCTTTTTTTCCGAAACTTACAACCGGAAAGCCTTAGCGGAAGCAGGTATCGACCTGAACTTTGTCCAGGATAATCATTCTTTTTCGGCGGAGAAAGGTGTTGTACGCGGAATTCACTTCCAGATTCCTCCTCATGCGCAAGACAAGCTCATACACGTTGTAAAAGGAGCCGTGTTCGACGTTGCAATCGACCTGCGGAGAAGTTCGAGAAACCTCGGCAAGCATGTAAGCGCGGTGTTAAGTGCTCAGGCTTGGAACCAGATGCTCATTCCCATTGGGTTCGGACACGGCTTCTGCACCCTCGAACCGAATACGGAGGTAGTCTACAAGGTAACGGACTATTACTCGCGCGACTGTGAGCGGGGAATATTCTGGAATGACCCCGAGCTGGGTATAGCCTGGCCGGTTGTTCCCGAAGAGGCGATTCTTTCTGTGAAGGACGCGCATCTGCCCCGCATGGCCGAATCGGTCGATCTGTTTGCTTGAGCTAGGGCCTGGTCACGCTTTGTAACGCCAATTTACATAGCCAAGCATGGGATAGGGCGGCGCAACGCCATGAAAATTCTGCTCATTGGAGCAAATGGACAGCTAGGCTCTGACCTTGTGCGCGAGCAGGAACAATATCTCAGCGGCGCCGAAATCAGTACGCTCCGGCGGGCTGACCTCGACGTCACCAGTTTCGAGGCCATGACCGCCGTGCTTGCCCGGAGCGAATTTGATATCCTAATCAACTGCACCTCCTACACCCGGGTAGACGATGCAGAAGCACATGCGTCCGAGGCCGTTCGCGTCAACGCTCAGGCTCCGGTGCGAATGGCTTCGGCCTGCCGGGCAAAGGGAGTGCGCTTCGTGCACGTCAGCACCGACTATGTATTTGACGGCCAGATCTCCAGGCCGTACGTTGAAGCCGATTCTCCCGCTCCCTTAAACGTATATGGCGCTTCAAAATTTTTGGGAGAAACGCTTGTTCGTCATGAGTACGCACAAGGATCTCTCATCATGCGGGTTGCGTCTCTCTTCGGAGCCGCAGGCGCAAGCGGCAAGGGAGGGAATTTCGTCGAAACGATCCTGCGGATCGCGAAGGAGAAAGGCGAAGTCCGCGTGGTGACGGACGCTCACATGTCACCTACGGGTACGCTTGATGCGGCGAGAGTGATTTTGTCCCTGATTCGCTCGGGCGCTGCGCCCGGCATGTATCACGTCGTCAACTCGGGCGAGGCAACTTGGTATGAGTTCGCGCAGGAGATTATCCGGCGGGCCGGACTTCCAGCTCGAGTCATTCCAATTACGAGTAAAGAATTTGCGGCAGCCGCGGTTCGTCCCTGCTACAGCGTTCTCAACAACCAAAAAGCGCAAGCGATCACGGGCCGGATTCCCTCTTGGGAGGATGCTCTGGCACGATACCTGAAAAGCAAGGGCCACATGGCATGAGTGATCCCGCAAGATCAATCCACAGAATCATCGAAGTGCTTCTCGCACTCGTGATAATCGGCGTCACGTTAGCATTCGGAGGCGTTCAGCCACTCGCTTATTCTTTGATGGAGATTGCCGTTTTCGCGCTCTTCCTGGCGCTGGTGATTCAGCAGGCTCGGGTGGGACGCATTCAGTTACCCCTCCCGGTTTGGCCGGTTCTGTTCGCGCTGCTCGTTATCCTGCAGATCGTTCCTCTTCCCGCACATTGGATCTCCCGCATCGGTGGCGGCAGGAGCCTTTCCGCAGGCCTGCTGGCCATCGAACATCGTGCCGGTGCATGGACCACGCTCAGTATTTATCCTCACGCTACCTGGATCATGTTGATGAAATTCCTCGCGTATCTCGGCGCCTTTATCATCGCGGCTGCGGTATTCGACTCGCAGACGCGAAAAAGCGTGCTGGTGCGGGTGCTTGTTTTCCTAGGGCTCTTCGAGGCCGCCTATGGCATTGTTCAATATCTAGCCAATTGGCAGAAAATATTCTGGATGAACAAGGTTTACTACACGAGCGAGGCAACAGGCACCTACATTAACCACAACCACTTTGCCGGTTTCATCGAGCTTACCTTTCCCTTTATGATGGCCTCGGCGTTCTATTACTTCCAAACCTGGCAGGGAAAACATCGCCGCGGTCCAAGTCGCGTCGATCCGGCCGTCGCAAGCACCGCCGGCATCTACTCTCTCTTGTACGGCTTTTTTCTGATCATCGCGATTGTTGGCGTGATCTTCTCCCGGTCTCGCACTGGAATCCTGGCCACCGTCCTTACGGTCGCTCTCCTCGCCATCCTTACCCTCCTGAAGACGCGCAGAAAGTCCTGGATGATTGGCTTGGGGGCCTTTCTGCTGATTGTCCTGGGATACGGTCTGTGGATAGGACTGAACCCGGTGGTTTCGCGGTTTCAAGCGTTCCAAGGAGGAAAGCAGTATTTCGAAAACGAGGGCCGCTTGCCGGTGTGGCAATCAACGCTGGACATCATTCGCGCCCATCCCGTTGTGGGCGCCGGGTTGGGAACTTTTGAATATAGTTACCGGCAGGTTCAAAGCTTTTGGGTCACTGACACGTTTACTCATGCCCATAACGATTACCTCGAGTTGACCGCGGGAACCGGCGTGCTTGGAGCTATGCTGCTCTTTGTTCCCATTATCATTCTGCTGATCTTGATGATTCGCTCATTTATCACGGACACTCGCCGATACCGGCCTGCCGTGACCCTGGCATGCGCCGGTAGCACGCTAGCGATACTGATCCACAGCGTCGCGGATTTCAATTTACACATCCCCGCTAACGCCCTGGTGTTCGCAGTCATTCTCGGAATAGGATATAAAACCGCTTGTCTTGAGCGCCGGGCTGAGCGCAGCCAGACAGCCCCGGCTGAGCCTGCGGTCGTGACCGCTCACAGGCGCCATAAGCACCATCACACCACAGGGAAGCCGGTATAGGGTTCACAGACTGCCGGTGGCGGGTTCCACACCCGCTTCGCGCTCCTTTAAGGCTTTGATCCGGTCGCGCAACTGAGCGGCCTGCTCAAATTCAAACTGCTTAGCCGCCTCACGCATTTGCCGTTCGAGACGGGTAATCAGGCTGGCAAGCTGGTCCCGATTGGCCGGTCCCTGCTCGTCATCTGCGGGCAGCGGAATGTAATCGGCTGCTGTAATTCTGGCGAGCGCCATGTCTACGGGCTTCACGATACTCTCCGGCCGTATTCCATTTTCTATATTGAACTGGAGTTGTTTGGCGCGTCTCCGGTTGGTCTCGGCAATGGCGTAACCCATCGACTGGGTGACCACATCCGCATAAAGAATAGCTTTCCCATGAACGTTGCGAGCAGCGCGGCCCATGGTTTGGATCAGCGCTCCACCGGACCGTAAAAACCCTTCCTTATCGGCATCGAGAACCGCAACGAGAGATACCTCCGGCAGGTCCAGGCCCTCCCGCAGCAGATTGATTCCTACCAACACGTCAAATTCTCCCCGGCGCAAATCCCTCAGGATATTTACGCGCTCCAACGTGTCGATTTCAGAATGAAGGTAGCGGCAGCGAATCCCAACCTCCCCATAATACTCGGACAGATCCTCCGCCATTCGCTTGGTCAACGTGGTTACCAACACTCGCTCACCTGCCTGAGAACGCTCGCGGATTTCTCCCAGGAGATCATCAATCTGAGTCCGTGTGGGCCGGACCTCGATTTCCGGGTCAACCAGACCCGTCGGGCGGATAACTTGCTCAACGACCACGCCGGAGGACTTGGTGAGCTCGTACGGACCGGGCGTAGCCGACACAAAAATGACCTCCCCAATCCGGCGCTCGAATTCCTCGAAGGTGAGCGGCCGGTTATCGAGCGCTGAGGGCAGCCGGAAGCCGTAATCGACTAGAGTCTGCTTGCGCGACCGGTCTCCGTGGTACATTCCGTGGAGCTGGGGAACGGTCTGATGGCTCTCATCAATGAAGATCAGTGCGTCCTCGGGAATATAATCGAGCAGAGTCGGGGGCGGCTCGCCCGGCAGCCGTCCCGAGAGATGGCGCGAATAGTTCTCGATCCCATGGCAGTACCCCATTTCCTTCATCATTTCGATATCAAACATCGTGCGCTGATGAAGCCGCTGGCCTTCCACGAGCTTGCCCGCTTTCTGAAGCTCATCTTGCCTCCACTCGAGCTCGTTGAGAATACGCTCGATGGCTATCCCGCGTTGCGCGGCAGGCATGACGTAATGCGTGCGCGGGTAAATCGGCAGACGTGAGTGGGTCTGGTTTACCTGGCCGAACAGCGGATCGATCTCCGAAAGCGCTTCAATCGAGTCGCCCCACATCTCAATCCGGTAAGCACGGTCTTCATACGTCGGGTAAACCTCGATCACATCGCCCCGCACGCGAAAGGTGCCGCGCCGGAAATCGGCGTCCGTGCGCTCATACTGTATCTCCACGAGCCGGCGCAGAATGTCTTGCCGCGAAACCTTCTGCCCTTTTTCAAGCAGTACGAGCATGCCGTAGTAGGCCTCGGGTGAGCCCAAACCGTAAATGCAACTGACGCTTGCTACAATCAGGCAATCCCTGCGCTCGAAAAGGGAGCGCGTTGCGGACATGCGCAACTTGTCCAGCTCGTCATTGATCGTTGCCTCTTTTTCGATATAAACGCCGATCGACGGTACGTAGGCCTCGGGCTGGTAATAGTCGTAATAACTGACGAAATATTCGACGGCGTTTTGTGGGAAAAAGGATCGAAATTCGTGGTAGAGCTGGGCGGCTAGGGTTTTATTGTGCGCCAGGACGAGAGCGGGCCGATTAGCGGCTTCGATCACCTTGGCCATCGTGAAGGTCTTCCCCGAGCCCGTCACGCCCAGTAAGACCTGATATTTCTCACCGTCTTCCACGCCGCGGGTCAGGCTGCTGATTGCAGTTATCTGGTCGCCGCGGGGCTCATAGCCCGATGACAGCTTAAAATCCATTTTTGCCACTTTCTTTCCGCACTCGCCAGCACCGGACGGGACCCACGCGCCCGCAGAGCCGATGGGGTTACACCAGCTGTCACGCCGCCGGACGCGCGAGGGCTAATGCGCTCACTTACTTCAGGCCCAGCGCTCCAAGCAGAACGGTGAGGGGACTATAAATATGCCTCCCCCCACGCCCAATAGCGCCCCGAAAAAACCGGCGACGATAGCAGCAGCTAATAGGGAAAGGACAAATGCGTAGGAATAGAACATGGGATGGAAGAAAGTTGCCGGGATCGTCTTTACCCCGGCGGCCCTCTCTTCGACGCGCGGTCCGCTGAGGAGAATAATACCCTATTTTGTCATGGAGCGCCGGATCGGGTCAAAGCTTACAAGCGCATCACCCGGGTGCTTCATCACCAGCAGCGAGCGCCGCGCAAGAGGATCCCGGACCTGGGGTTCTAGCAGGGGAAACGCGAGCACTCATCGGCAAGGGTTATTAAGGGCGGCTCAGCATGCTTCGTTGCTGGCTGCGGCAAGAGTTTGCGGTTACAGACACAACGCTCTGATCAGGGTAAACTGAAAGCGTGTGCCCAGATTTCGGGCATTTCCGCTTTCTGAGCCGTCAATGCTCTGTGGCGACGAATAGATATCGTCACGAATCTAAGATTCTCTAGCCGCCTTCTTGGTGGCATAAAGGCGTGGCTACACTCTTTTCTGAAATGTGCGCGGAGAGACACAAGAGGGTGCGCATGACCGGCGCCGCGCCAAAGTGGCGGCCAACCCGCCTGCATACGGAGTTGTAGTGGCGGGTTTATCCCGCCACCCTCAGATGGCGGCACCAAGCCGTCTCTACAGTGATGTCAAGGGCGAAGCCCTTGGCTGATTACGCTCATGAAAAATGCTTCTGAATCTTTGGAAACACAAGCTTGTCCTGTACCCGATTCCTGCCCCTGGCCCGCTCCGCGCTTTCCGTTTGTGGACTTGAAAGCACAATTCCAGCCGATCCGGGAGGCAGTCATGGCTGCCATAACCAGAGTTCTTGAAAGCCAGCAATTTATTCTTGGGGACGAGATCGAGAGTTTCGAGAAGGAAGTCGGCGCCCTTCTCGGAGTCCGGGAAGCGGTAAGCTGCGCTTCCGGCACGGCGGCCTTGGAGATATCTCTTCGAGCGCTTGGGATTGGCTCAGGCGACGAAGTTATGACTACGCCGTACACGTTTGTAGCGACGGCGGGCGCCATTGCCTGGACGGGAGCTCGGCCAGTTTTCGTGGATATTGAGCCGGAAACCTTCAATATGGACCCCCGCCTTCTGGACTCAGCCCTTACTCCCAAGACTCGCGCGATTGTTCCCGTGCATTTGTTCGGGTGCTGCGCCAGCATGAAAAGTATACTTCAGTTCGCGCGTGAAAAGCGGCTCTGGGTCATCGAGGATACAGCCCAGGCAATTGGTGCCCGCTATGACCAAGCAGCGGCAGGAACCCTTGGTGATGTCGCGTGTTTCAGTTTTTTCCCTTCCAAGAACCTCGGGGCCGCCGGTGACGGTGGCATGGTTGTCTCAAACGATCCAGGACTGGCGGGCCGCCTCCGGCTGATCAGGAATCACGGCAGCCGGCGGAAATACGACCATGAAATTCTTGGAACCAACAGCCGGCTGGATGCGCTTCAAGCGGCGATCCTCCGTGTGAAACTGGGGAGCCTCAGTGTGTGGACGGCGAAAAGGCAGGAAAGGGCCGCTCGTTATCACGAACTGTTCGCGGATCGTGGCCTCGAGCGCCACGTGAGCCTCCCGCACGCGCCGCCCGGACGCACTCACGTTTTCAATCAATACGTCATTCGCTGCCATCAGCGAGACAATCTGCGGGCGTTTCTCAATGCCCGCGGCATACCAACAGAAATTTACTATCCTGTCGCCCTTCACCTTCAGCCTGCATTTTCGTACCTCGGTTACACCCAGGGGAACTTTCCCTGCGCGGAGGCCGCCAGTGCCGAAACACTCGCGCTGCCGGTTTATCCGGAGCTTGATGACGAGCGTCAAAACGCAGTGGTAGGGGAAATAGCGGAGTTCTACAGGCTTCAACGCTGATGGCATCGTAACAACCGGACGAGCTGAATATATGAGAGTCAGGCTGCACCTTCTGAGAGGTCTCAGCACGCATTGGCTTCGCCTGGGCACCGATATTGTTATTGGCATCTTTGTGTCGCCGTTTATCCTTCACCGCCTCGGCGACGAAGCGTTTGGCATCTATGTGTTGGTTTTTTCGGTAACCGGGTATTTCGGTCTTCTCGACATGGGGATTGGGACTTCTCTGGTGCGGTACGTGGCAAGGTTCGTCGCGCGCGGCGAGTATGAAGACCTGAACCGGTTTTTGAACACCGCTTTTTTCAGCTACTGCATTGCCGGCTCAATCGCCCTTGCCGGCTCCCTCATCGTGGCCGTTAACGTCGATTCAATCTTTCACGTGGCGCCCCCGATGCACCGCACGGCGCAGATTGTCTTCGTCATCGTTGGAATGGCTCTGGGCACGGGATTTCCTTTAGGAATTTTCGGCGGCACTCTGCAGGGGCTACAGAGATTTCCCACTTTGGATATTTCCGGCATTTGTTCCGCAGTAACCCGCGCCCTGCTGGTAATCATTGTACTGACTCACGGCTTAGGGCTTATCGCTGTTTGCCTGGTCACTGTGGGCGTCCGTGCGATTTTCCCCTGTTTCTTTGCCGTTCTCGTCTTCCGGGCTATTCCGCTCAAGTTGCGATGGAGGTATGTAAGCTGGAACAGCTTTAAGACGATGGCCAACTTCAGTCTTCCCTCCTTCGTGATCGGAATCGGAACGAGTTTGTTTATATATTCCGACGAGGCGATCATAGGCATATTTCTCTCCGCCGTGGCCGTCACCTATTTTTCAATAGCCGCCAAACTGGCCCGCTACAGCACAAGTTTAACGGATGCCATCGGCGACCTGTTTTATCCGCTGTCGAGCCATTTTGATGCGATCGGCGACATGGAGGGTTTGCGGAAAATCCTCCTCAAGGGAAGCCAGAGCTGCGGGCTGATTGCGCTTCCCTTCCTTGTGCTGTTTGCAGTGTTGGGCAAGCCGATTATTGACGTGTGGGTGGGGGCACGCTATGACTCAAGCTACATGATCTTGCTCATTCTGATGGTGCCACTCGCGGTGAGCAAAGCTCAGGATCCTACCCGGCGGATCCCTTACGGGATGAACCGCCATAGGCCCCTCGCTATTGTTCGCATGGCCGAAGGGATTGCCAATGTCGTTCTCGCCGTCGTGTTGGTGCGCCGGTACGGTCTCATCGGCGTGGCGCTGGGAACGGCAATTCCCATGGCCTGCACGGCGCTGTTCTTCTATCCTCCCTATCTCTGCAGGCTCCTCAAGGTCTCAGTTCTCCGCTATTGGTACGAGACCTACGCGCTCGCCCTGCTTTTCTGTATTCCTCTGGCCAT
The DNA here is from genome assembly GCA_030040995.1 of Terriglobia bacterium. Taxonomy (GTDB): domain Bacteria; phylum Acidobacteriota; class Terriglobia; order UBA7540; family UBA7540; genus JASHON01. Next base: position 57,784 of record JASHOS010000246.1, read on the forward strand.
CGTTCTTGAGTTGGTCAGGCGTGCCTTCCCGGTTCCGGGTTATGCCAGCCTGGCGATCCAGGCGGGAATTGGCGGCGCGACCTACGGAAGTCTTCTTCTATGGTTTTTCCTCACCCACGATCCGCTGGGGCTGAAGGTCCGCCGCCATTTCGCCAGCTTTGTGCGCCAGGCCCTCACGCGATGAGTTGGCCGCGCGCAGCGCCAACTGCTTCCAGTCGGCTTGATCAGCGGGAAGTCGATCCTGCCTCCACCCATTTCTTGGCTTCGGCCGATTTAGCCCACTCGCCCGCCACCTGCCGCGTAGTGACGTTCAGGCGGTTCCAGACGTTAATCAACGCAATCCTGATAATCAGAGCTGCGAGCTGCTGCTCATCGTAGTGCCGGGCAGCCTCGCTCCAGATCTCGTCGGGTACCGGATCCGCCCGGTCGCTGAGGCGCGTGACGGCCTCGGCGAGAGCGAGCGCGGCGCGTTCAGCTTCCGTGAAGTAGGGTGCATCCCGCCAGGCCGCCACGGCGAAGAGGCGCTCGTCGGTCTCACCCGCCTTCTTGAGGAAGCGCGCGTGCATGTCCACGCAGACGCTGCAGCCGTTGATCTGGCTGGCGCGCAACTCGATTAAGCCTAAAGTCTTCGGCGGCACGCCGGCCTTCTCCGCAGTCTTCCCGAGGGCTTGCAGGGCCTGCATGGCTTCAGGGATGATCATCGCCGGATTGTTCATTCGTGCTTGCATGATTCTCGTACCTCCTTGGCACAACGGTTGAGTTTTGTTCGTTATCACTATTATGACGGAACTGAGATTATGAAGGAACTGAGCGGGGAAATGTGATCGTGAATGAACGCAACTGGCTGAAACTCCGCGCTACTCAACTCTCAGCGCTTTTACAGGGGAGATCGACGCGGCCCGCACCGCGGGGATGATCGCGGCGCAGAACGCGCAGAGGGCAAGCGCACTTGCCGCCACCAAGAGCGCCAGCGGATCCCAGCTCGAGACGCCGTAGAGCTGCGCCGAAATCAGGCGTCCTGCACCGGCCGCGAGCGGAAGACCAATCAGCAATCCAAGCGCAACCCGGTTAAACGCGCCGCGAAGCACAAGGCGGACCACCTTCAGTCCATCCGCGCCGAGCGCCATTCTTATGCCGATTTCGTTCGTACGCTGCGCGACCGTGTACGCGGTTACGCCGTACAATCCGATCGCGGCAAGGATGAGCGCCACAATTCCAAACAGCCCGGCGAGACTTGCCACGGCGCGCTGCTGGTCAAACGAAAGGTCCACCTGCTGCTGCATCGTTCGCACACTCACGAGCGTAAGGTTCGGATCGAGCTCCGCCAGCGACCTCCTCAGCAGCGGCTCCAGCACGCCGGGCGGGGTGTTGGTCACGAGCATGATGCCGCTAATAAAGTGCGAGCGCAGCGCGAGCTGCTGCATGGCTTCCTGCTTGTAGCGCACCCATTGCGCAAGCGGCACATAAAACATCGGACGGGCCGGGCGGCTCAGAGCAAAACCCGCAAACTTCGCATCCCGCACAACGCCGATGATGCGGAACGTGCCGGCGTTTTCCGGCAGATCGAGGCCGAAATGCTGATTGAGCGGATCCTCGGCGCTTTTGAAGAAGCGCTTGACGAACGCCTGGTTCACGATCGCGACGGGCGCGGTGTTCTCGTTATCGGCCTTGGTAAATTCGCGTCCGCGCAGGATCGTCATGCCGAAATTGCGAAGATAGCCGGCGCTCACACGATCCCATGAAGCTCCGGACTGCTCGCTCAGTTTGCCCGGCGGATGGCCTGCCACCATAATGAGCTCACCCCAGTTATCGGTCAGGGGGTTGTAGAGCGCGAGCCCGTTTTGCTCAACTCCCGGCAGGCTATCGAGGCGGTCCTCGAGTTTGCGGTAGAGCGGGGCGAGCTTGGCTTCCGTGTAACCCTGTAGCGGGAACTGCACCTCCACCTCGACGCGGCCCGGCACCTGAAATCCGAAGTCCTGGTGCTCCAGGTTATCGAGACTGCGCGCCAGCATCATAGCGCCCGCGACGAGCACCACCGCGAGCGTCGCCTGCACTACAAGCAGCGCCCGGCGGGTGAAGGAAGAACGGTCGCCCGTGCTTCGCCCGGCGCCGCGCAGCGCGTCTGCCGGATTCGTTCTTGTGGTGAACCAAGCGGGAGCGGCGCCAAAGATGATTCCTGTCAATACGGCGAGTCCACAGGCGAATCCCAAGACCATCGGCGACGGCACAGGGCTGATGGGCAGAAAGTGCGCGCTGTGGAAGGCGAGCGCCAGCAGCAGGCGCGCGGCCGCGACTGCGACCACCAGCCCGGCGATCCCGCCCCCTACCGCAAGCAGCACGCTTTCCGTCAGGGCTTGCGTGATAATTTGACGCCGCGGTGCGCCTAGCGCCAGGCGCACCGCCGTTTGACCGCGGCGTGCAACGGCGCGAGCGAGCAACAGGTTCGCCACATTCGCGCACGCGATCAGCAGGACCAATCCGCAAACCGCAAATAGAATCGCGAGGCTGCGCCCGAACTCTTCCTTCATTTCGGCGACGCCGGCCCCGGCGGGGACCACGTTGATCACCTGTCGCGGAAGCATGCGGATCACGTCCGGCATCCAGTTGGCCGGATACTTGGAGTCATACCGCAGCCATTGGCGCAAAACTCCCGTCAGGCGCGCGGACATTCCATTGGTCGACGCTCCCGGTTTCAGGCGGCCGATCACGCGCAGCCACGCCGACATCGTCTGGTGCAGGAGAGCTGTACTGCCATCGACCGCGGGTTCCTGCTGCAGCGGCACCCATAGATCGGGAGGATCGCTGCGCAAAGTTTCGCCGAAAAATCCCGGCGGCGCGACCCCGATCACGGTGAACGGATGCCCGGCCACAATGAAAGTCGAACCGAGAACCTTCGGATCGCTGCTGTATCGCGTCGTCCACGCGCGATAGCTGAGCACCGCCACAGGCGGCGCTCCCGGCCGGTCGTCGTCAGGAGTGAACAGCCGTCCGCCGAAGGCGCCGACACCCAGGGTTGAGAAGTAATTCCCGGTCACGTACTCGGTGGAGAGAGGTCTCGGCGCGAGCTCGCCTTCGCGGCGCACACTTTGGACCCAATTGCCGGCCTGGAAGGCGGTCACCTGCTCGAATTCCGGCGCCGCCGCCTTCAGGCGCTCGTAAAGGGCAAACGAATAGAATCCCCAACGGTCCTGAGGTCCGCCTTCGACGCAGCAATCGTCGCCCTCGCCAATACGGTAGAGTTGGCTGGGGTCCTTCACCGGTAAGGACCGCAGCATCACGGCGTGAATCAAGGTGAATATGGCCGTCGTGCCGCCAATGCCGAGCGCGAGCGTCAGCATGGCCGCTGCGGTGAAGACCGGCGACCGGCGGAACTGGCGGACGGTATACCGCATATTGCTCAACACGGATCGCATCGTGCTCCTCCCAAGTTCAATTACGCTGACCGTCCCCGGCATGTTCCGGAAAGTTATTCGCCGGCTGCACTCGAGACGCCGTAATGCCATTAGTGATTGACGTGTGAGGAGGGACTCGGTTAGCAACCTGGGAGGAGATGAGCAGCGTAGGGGTAAGGCTTGCCCTACCCGCATCGATTTTGGGCGGCAAATCAAGGGGACGGCAAGCCGTCCCCCTACATCACCTTCGGTTATCGACGGATTGGGGTTGGGCTCACGGTCACGTCAAAGTCCAGATAGGGGCGGTTGTAGCGCAGCGTTTGCCTTGTAACGCTGCGGCTTTCCCGTGTAAACGACAAGCCGCAAGGCTGAAAGGCGAGCCCTGCTCACTCGATCCTTGCGGGCCTTGATTAACTTCCGGCCGCGGACACCTTTCTCAACACCTGTTCTGGCCCGACGAACAATTTGTGCAGCAAGTCGCTGCACAAATTTCTTGGTTCTATAACTGCGCGTTGTCATGGGTCACCGGAGCGCGGCGTTGAAGCGGTATCAGCATCTTTCGGAGTCGTTCAGAAAGCAGATGGTAGACCCGATTTCGAACGTGCGAGGCGTACCTTTTACTGACACACGCACTAACACACGGCATTTTGAACATCACGGAAGCGCCCCGAAAACCGGCTGTAAGCCCAAGAAGGCGAAGAGGTTAAGTGGTAGGCCCGAACGGACTCGAACCGTTGACCTCTACCGTGTCAAGTGACACCTTACATTCTGCGTTTTCAGCGACTTCCCTATGTTTCTAACGACTTGCCTGTGCCACTACGTGCCCGGTGATGACTCGGAATGCCCGGTTTTTCACCCTTTACTGACACACGTACTGACACACGGCTTTGGAGCCAATTTCGACTGTTATCCGCGAGAACCCCGACACGCTCGGCCTAACGAAACGGCGGCTGAAGCAGGTCGAGTCGATCTGCCTCGTCCGCGAGCAGCGCAGAAGCGGCCGGCAAGAACTCGCGTTCAATGCCAGGCCATTTGTCTTGTGCGGACTCCCGCTGCGCCGCCCACCGTTGACGCAGCTCGTACATCGCCGGCGCAACGGCAAATTCTTCCTCCACCTCGTCGCGCATCCAGACTTCGGTTTGCCATTCGGCCAAGATAGATTGATTCCCATCTGGATCGCAACATTGGCCGTGAAACAGAAAACCCGAACCGTCCGCTTTGCCAGCGCCACCGAAATGCTGAGCTTCTTCCATTTCCCGAAAGATGGACGGTATTACGCCAGAATGGTCGAAGGCTTCAAGCGAATATTCGCAGCGACCATCTTCTTCGGCACAGATAGTCACTCCGACTCCAAACCGTCCTTCGACTGGGCTAGGTTCCATTTTTTTGATGCGGCTCATCTCTGGTTCAATCGGCCTGAATCGACCTTCTCACCAGGTTCTCATCCACAGTCCAATATTGTGACTCTCAGTGAATCCTTCTACGCCGAAATCTGCCAGCATCCGATTCCAGTCGAGCGTGAAGCCGTCGCGCTCCTCGCCAACGCGCCCGGTGCCCTCGATTTCTATATCTGGCTGGCGTGGAAGAGTTGGACAGTCAGGAATGAGGTTGCTCGAGTTCCGCTCTTTGGGAAAGGAGGCCTTAGTAGCCAACTCGGGTCTGGCGATTATTCCAGTCCGCGCTTCTTTCGGCGAAAGCTGGCGGTTTGGCTTCGCCGCATTACAATCCTTTTGCCGCAATGTCCCGCTTGTTTCTCACAGGATGGAACATACGTGCTAATTGAACCATCGAAAAAAGGCCCAACCGCTGTCCAGTGTATTTCCTGAACCCTGATCCGTCGATAACGTCGGCCGAATCCGGCAAGGCCCGCCAGCCATGTGGTCGTACCCCACCGCGCCGTTCACCCTGTGGGTGAGCAGCGTAGGGGTAGGGCTTGCCCTACCCTTGTTGGTTTTTGTGCGACGGTCAAGTGGACGGCAAACCGTCCCCCTACATCACCTTCGGTTATCGACGGATTAGGGCTGAACTTTCCCTTTCGACCTACGCTACTCTCGGCAAAGGACTCGAAGAAGTGATGTGCCGCTTTTGCGCGCGCCCTTAGCTTTCCTCGTCGTATGACAGGCACCTGAGCCGGTTCAACTGGAACTCCGTGGGCTAGCGATATCCATCCCTGCCTTCCGGGTTGGACATCATTTAACTGGCACCCATCCGACTTGTTTGTAGGGCCGCCGCCGATGAAGGTAGCCGACGAGCCGAGCAGCGAGTGCTTTGAATTGACCGTGAGTGAGCCGCCCTCGTGGACCCAAAATGGAAAATGTCCGAATTTGCAAACCGACATCGTCACGAACTTCAACTCCAGGGTTACCGATCTCTGCGCCGTGGCAGCTCCGTATAGTTCTTGTCGAACTCCCGAATATGAAGAGACTGATTTACACGGACGTTCGTAAAGATTTGTTTTGTGTTGCTTGTTGGCCACCCAATTTCTATCTCTTCGATCTTATCCGCCTTTCCCACGCCGATGTGCTGTTCGAGGGGCGAGGCACCGAAGGAGCCGCCGGACGTCACGTGACGATAGATCGTGCGGCGCCTGCCATGCACGTCTCGTACGGTCAGTTTGATGCGCACCCCGATCGCAGCACGATTCGTTCGCGCGCCCACAAGCTTGATATCGATCCAGTTGTTTCCAGAGCCTGGGTGCTTATAAAGTGCGCAGTAATACCCGTCGCCAGGCGTCATGCCGCCGAGTTTGGCAAAGATGGCGGGCTTCCCATCATTGAAAATGTTCCCCACGGCTACACCATGGCCTTTCTGAAGCGAGCCGGTGCACGATGAAGAAGTAATATCCACGAACCGGCGCCCCTCATGGTTCCTTAACAACACATTCGGAACGAGGGATGCATAGGAAGGACTGCCGGTTCCCAGGTAGATATCGAGAAAGCCGTCATTGTCGACATCCCCGAAGTTCGCTCCCATGGGCATAAAGACGCGGTCCAGCCCGGCCTCCTCCGTGGCGTCTCTAAAGGATCCGCCCACGTTCTTATAGAGCTTCGCTGTTTCTGTCGTCACCGGAAGGTTCAAATAACTCCGCACGACCTCCGAGACAGAAACGATATAGCTGGACACAAAAAGGTCCAGCCAGCCATCGTTGTCGTAATCGAAAAACCACACCGGGAAGCTTAACAGAGGCTTCTCGACGTGTAGCTGGCGAGCCACATCGGTGAACGTTCCGTCGCCGTTATTGTGGTAAAGAAAATTCTCACCGCGATAGTTCGAGAGATATAGATCCGGATAACCATCGTTGTCGTAATCTCCGGCGACGACTCCTTTGGTGTAGGCCGTCCGGTTAACGCCAGCAGCATGGGCTATGTCGGTGAACGTTCCGTCGCCATTGTTGTGGAACAATTGGGCGGGCGCATTCTCGTTGCCCACAAACAAATCGAGATGGCCGTCATGGTCGAAGTCCGCCCATGCAGCGGTTTGGGATGCTGTGGCCGGAACGGCTAATCCGGCCTCCGCGGTCACGTCGGTAAAGGTTCCGTCGCCGTTGTTCCTTAGCAAGGAGTGCCGCACAGGGGACGACCACCCTCCCCTCATGACATAAATGTCGAGCCAGCCGTCATTGTTATAGTCCGTTTGGATGATATTCAGCCCTCCGAGCTGGCCCGACAGTCCGGCGCGCGACGTCCGGTCGGTAAAGGTTCGGTCGCCGTTGTTGCGGAAGAAGCGCAAAGGCTCGCAAGGCGCCATGCCTGATATGACGATGTCCAGACATCCGTCATTGTCGAAATCGTCCATAATGACGCCGCCCGCGGTTCCAAACGCGCTGAGCCCGCATTGTGGCGCAACATCTACAAAGCGTCCGATATCCTCCTCCGATGCGAAAGCCGCTAAGGGGAGGCGGTACGCATTGGGAACTCCATCCGGATACTTCCCAATCGTCATATAAGCGAGGGCGAGCAGCCATCTTTCTTCCATATCCAGCGGCCTTTGAGCAAGATAGTTTAGAAAATGCTTAACCGCATTCTCAGAGCTCGTCTTCAGCTTAAATTCGGCATCGGGTCTCAGCGGAAAAATCGAGCTTTGAGCATTGTGGGCGCGGATCCAGTTCTCGACCTCTCCTTGCCGCAACTCAGCGATGCCCAGTATTTTTTCAAATGCCAGCTCGTAATACTTCGCTCCAGCGGAAACTGCCATATCGTACGCCGTCTGAAAATGGCTGATCGCATCCCTCATGTTGCCCGCATAGCTGAACATCTGAGCCAGCTCGTACTGAATCTGCATCTTGGCGCCAGCGGCTTCGGGTAAATTGTGATCGCGTTTTAGCAAGAGAGTCAGGTCGTGTTCGAGCCCCTGGATTCCCCAGGCATGGGCTTCACGTCGGCACTGGCAATTCACAGCTAAATCTTGCTCATAACGCGGAGGCTTCTGATAGAGCTCGAAAGCACGCTCTGCTTCACGGTCGCCGATAACACTGGTGACCACTTCGTAGTTCAACGGCGCGGGTTGTAGCCGGTCGCCAGGCTGGGAGGGGGCGTCTGCGCTGGCACCAGTTCCGACAACCCTGTTGAGCCGGTTGATAACTGCCTTGGCTTGCGAGCGCCACTTGACCGGGATCACCTGCGCCCCCAGTCCCTGTGATTTCAGCTCTTTCGCGCAGAGAAGAAGGGAAGCCAAAAAACCGCGACGCGAAATCATGATAGTTTTCCCGTCCTCCCACCCGGTCCGATGCACCGCTCCCAGGGGTGAACGCGCTACTCCCGCTACAGTACTGCCGAATCGTACAGCCCTCATTCTGGATAAACGAAGGAATGACGGATAACGCGACGCTGAAAGTCTTGCTTTTGTTTCGTCGCGGCATACACAGCAAGCTCCCTTTTTGCCTCGCTAGTGTCGCCACGTCTCTGATAGGCCTCGGCAAGCAGGTAGTGATACGCCGGGTTGCTGGGATCGCCTCGCGTCAGGTCCTGCAACAAAGTCGTCGCAGCGGCAACCCGGCCTTGCCGAAGGTAGGCTTTCGCGGCCAGATACCGAACTTCAGAATTTGCAGGATGGGCATGCAGAATGGGGAGCAGGCAGGCGAGCGCCTCTTGATCCTGGCCCTCCCGATATGCTATCTCGCCCAGCATGAGGCTGGCGTCTAGATAGGAAGGGTCCATCTGTAACGCGTGTTTCAGATAGCTCCTCGCGTCTGTATATCGGTTCATTAGAAAACCAACGTATCCCACGAAATAGCTGGCGGCGGCCAGTCGGGGGACAAGTGCTAGAGTCTTCTGGTAGCAGGTCAGAGCGTTTTCAAACTGCTTGTCATTGCGGTAGGCATCTCCAAGAAGCGCCCATCCCTTGGGGTCCTCCGGATGCAGGATGACGTAATTACGGAGATACTTTTGGGCCGTGATGTAGTATTTACCGTCCATGAGTGCGGTTCCGAGTAGATAGAGGGCTTGCGCATCATCCGCGTGTATTTGGACAGCGCGCATGAGCCACACCACGGCGTAGTTTGCTTGATGCTCGGCGAGGTAGTTGGCGCCCATCCCCACGTACGGAGCGGAGTCGGCCGGATTCAGATTGATGGCTTTGAAATATGCCCCCTTCGCCTTCTCATATTCACCCAGCTGGGAATAGGCCAAGCCGAGGTTGAGGAACAGGCTGGGAGCGACCACTCCCATTTGCGCCGTCTTCTCAAATTCCTCCGCTGCGTGCTGAAATGCGGAGTTCCTGGCGAGCAGGAGACCGAGGGAAAAATGAAACGGTGGCCCCGCGGAACGAATTACACTCAAAGCTTCTGCCGTTTTTAAGGCATCGTTCCCATCGCCACTCGCAAAATAGGCCTTGGTCAGCCCGAACAGGACTGTGGCATCCGTCGGGCTGATCGTGTGAGCCAGTTTATAGTATTCGATGGCTCGCTGGTAATTCTTCTGGCCGAGGGAAACTATTGCAAGGTCCACTGCCGCACCGAGGTTGCGCGGAGCAATCTGGAGCGCCTCTTCAAATTCCTTGACGGCGCGCTCAGGCTGACCGAGGTTCATGCAGCTCACGCCTAAGCCGATATAAGGACCCGGTAAATCAGGATTCAGTTGAATGGATTTTAAGAAGGCTCTTTCAGCATCCTGGTAGTGTTGTCCCGCGTCATAGATCGTCCCCAGGAGCTCATAATCGTCTGCGGAGCCACCGGTTTCCGAGATAGCTTGCAATACTAATGCCTCTGCCTCCTTAAACCGGCCTGCGGAAAGGAATGCCCTGGCTTCGGAGAGACGCGATATCCCGTCCTGTTGATAGCTCCTCAGCCGGGGGGCGACGCCGGTGAGGAACGCAAGCAATAGGAATGCAATCCTGCCAAGTTTCCACTTACAGCGAGCCGAGCTCATGATGCCGGCCTACAATCGCTTCGCTTGCTTCAACCTGAATCCGATGACGCGGAGCGTTTTGATTTCATGGGGCTTGAATGAAAGGACGATTCGCCCTCCGTCTGAGCGAATCTCTCCCTGGGTCACTTCAACCGCATTGGATCGAACGACCCGATCAAAGCTGAGACTAGGAAAGGTAATGACCGCTCCCGCAACCGGTTTGTCCGTCGTATTGTAGAAGCGCAGGATGTAGCCGTGGCCGTCCTCAGCTCCCTTCCACGCCGTCAGCACCACATCGTCTGAGCTGACTTTAATGAAGCCTGCCCCAGCCGAGGCCAAGGGTTCCGGCGGAGAACCGTACTTGTCCATTCCCGTTACCTGGAGCACTTCCAGCGGATTCGTCGCTTCCTTTCGAAAGCGGTAGAGTGCCGAGGGATCAAACTGCGGTCTGCTGGTCAGCGCGTAATGAAACGTAAAAACGCCTCCCTGGTAAGGCCTCTCGTCATCGCCGTCGTAGTTGTCCATCACATAAGAGAACACGGAGCCGTTACTGAATTTCATCGTTACCGGCCAACGGCCACGATTGATTTCCTCGAGGGTAAACAGAGGGGCTTCATCCGTGGCGACTCCAACAGAAGCGCCTGGCTCGGTCACCGATATCCAACCCTGTCCGGAGAACCATTCCTTATTGGCGCCCGGGAGTTGGTCCCTGGCTGGGTCGACCCATGCGTCCTGGATTTCGTAGCGAATAGCCGGGGAACTGCCCACGAACGGAAAAGCAAAGTACGCAGCCTCGGGAGCGAACACGACTTCTTTATCGACGGTGTCAACGAACACGACCTTCTTTTCATTCCGGAAAAGGCGAATTTCCGTTTCAATGGAAGGCGTGCTGGCTGCGGAGCTCTTCATGAACAAGGTCATGCCCCACGGCATCTTCTCGACAGCGAGGATTTTCCCCCGACGCGCTGGCGAAACGTCAAGCTCCGGCTTGGGAAGCGCCCGGCTATATTGCAGGAGAGTGCTGTTGAATTCCGTGCGCTGGCGGATCAGACTAACGCCCGCGTGGCCGTACCCTGCATATAGATACTCATTCAGGGCGTACGGACTCGAAGAGTTAACCAACTCCTTTTGTAATTCTCTGTCATAGATACTGGCGATACCACCGCGGGCGGGATCCACGACGATCCTGTAAAACCGGTTTTCGATGCTTTTTGAAACGGGCAGCTTGCTTGGAATCTGCGCCGATCCATCAGGAGTGACAGTGTAACAGCGATAACCGAGTGGGGGAGCATCCTGAACCCAGAAGCGCACCTTATCGTAGTTTTCGTCCTCGACTCGGCGAACCAACTCTAGCTGAATCTCTTCGTGCGTTTTTAGGTCGAGAAGGCCGTACCCACGGGGTACTTCAGCCTCCGCCAGCCCGCTCCGTGTCCACGGGAGCGGATTGAACGCGATGACCGTATCTCCCTTTGTATAAATTCTGTCGGCGATCTGGCTGAGCCCTCGGCGCAGCATGCGATCCGCCCCAATCTGAGCGCGCTCGGCAAACGACTCCTTATCACGCAATAAGGTTCTGGCGTGCGCGCTATCGGGGTGGCTCCAGGCCCTTGGCGCTCCCCAGGTGTGCTCGGTATACAGCAGCAAGTTGTTCCAAATGTCGCGGTCCAACTGGATCGGAAAAGTAAAACCGGGGTGAGCAATGGCGCCAACTGAGGAAAAGGTTTCGGCGCTAAGCACTTCCTGCTTCGCTATTTCCGCCCTGGCGGTGTACTTCGCGTCAGCCGCCGCCATTTCTTCCCACCAGGCTCCCCCATCGCCTTTTAGAGTGAGGAATGAACTCGAAAAATTCCGCTCCATGTAGCGAAAAAAATCAGGAATTGAGGACGTGATGATTTTGGGGTAGGCGAATTGCTGGTTCCATTTAAGCGGAGTGGTGGCTTCGAACGAGGCAAAGGGCCTGTTGTCGGATTGTGCGCCGTAGACCAGAACTGCGTCCGCCGCGTAGCGAGGCGAAGCGTAGGACTGGAGAAAAATGGGAATTGAATTAACTCCCGCAGATATTTCGGGCTGGTTGGAGTACAGCCCGGTTAGTTGGGCGTATTGGCGCGAAAACCAAGTCAGAACTTTACTTCCGTCGGGTCCCTCCCACCAGAAAGGAGATTTCTCGTTTAGGCGCCCATGAAGTAAGATCGGTCCTCGCCACGGGTTGCTCGACATGACCAGATAGTTGACGCCGCTGGCTGCCAATGCTGACGGAAACGCCCAAGACGCAGCCGGCACGTCCGTCTGGTTGGCATACAGGACCGCAATGCCGTACTCGCGGTTGAATGCAGCGCTCTGATAAAGCAGTCGAAACAACCCTTCCTGCGAAGAAAGTCCTGTGTTGACGTTAAAAAGCTGAGCAGGAAGGGCCAAGCGGCCGGCTTTGAGCATGCCGACGCACCGTTGCTGCCATTCTCTTTCACGATGCTTCCAGTAATCCTCGTAAATGAATGAGCCATCCGGATTAAAAATAAAGTTCGGTGAGGATTCCATCGTCTCGATAATCTGATCGATATTGCGGTCGTGAACCCCGTAGGTAATTGGCCGGTAATCGGTATACCCCATATCGAGATGAACCTGCGGAACGTAGTAGAGTTTCCACTTTTTCTTCGGCGTAAGAGCGACGTCGAACGAACGCGATTTATGGCCGAGCGTAACAATTAACCGCCCGCGAGCGGAGCTTCTAAGCTCTGGAATGTCAACCGCGCACTCGCTTTCGCCAAAATCTATGTTCCCCGGAAGCCCGCACTCGTAACTACTCCCTGCGAGGCGAAGTTTGGCTCTTCCACCCTCAAACTTTTGGCCCGTAGCAACGTCGATCCTCACGACTTCGCAAAGCAGTTTTTGACGCCGCCGGTAAAAAATCGTCGGAACAGCCCCGGCTGTGAAGCCCCGTCGGGCCGCTGTTGCCGCGGGGTCGTTCCACAGAGACAGCGCATCATAGTAAATCCCAGACGCTTCCGCTCGCGTGGTGGCTTGGGGCAAAATCACGCGGCTCTCGTCACCCATACAGGTGAGCACTAACCGATTCGCTCCGGCGTGGAAGTAGGAGGAAGGCAGAGATATATGCAGACGCTCGGTCGAATAGATGATGTTCCAGGCGGTATCCGGATCACCGATGTCGTAACTCAATTGCGGACGAATGTAAAACCTTCCTTGCTTTCCGTTGATCTGGACATAGTATTCTGGAATGTGCGGCGATTTAATCATCACATCAACGTCTAGATCGAAGACGCCCCTCGGATGATTTCCGATGTCGAAAACCACGGTAAAGGGATGAGTACGCATACCGTGCTCCTGGTCGTCCGAGCCCGGCTGGAAATCGGGCCAACCAGTTTCGGGGACGCTCTGGCCGATAACGAACGTGGGATTTCCGCGCGCAAAATCCCAGTGCGAGTTGAACTCAAGGCTTGCGTGATCGGGTTTGCCAATCGTCCAGAGAAGTTCTTCCTTAGCCGTCGCGATCGCGCACGCCGTGAGAATGGTGAGGATCAGAAGGATCGGCGGTTTAGGCAGGCGAGGCTGGGCGTCATTCCCAACGCTCGAGATTCGGACTGGGCGGGCATAGCTAGGAGCCTGGTTCATCCGGCATCCTATTGGGTTCAGTAGCACTTGATCGTCAGGCCCCCATCGATTACGATCTGGCTACCTGTTACAAACGAAGACCCGTCTTCGGCCAGAAATAGCGCCGCTTGCGCGACTTCGCCAGGCGACGCGATTCGTCGCAAGGCATATTTCGAAGACACCTCCTTGCGGAGGCGTTCCGGGTCCGGGTCCTTCCGGAAGTAATCCTGGACGAGCGGAGTATCGACGTCTCCGGGGCAAATGCAATTGACGCGGACACCTTGTGGGCCGTACGTCAAAGCGGCCACCTTGGTCAAAGCGATGACACCGCCCTTTGCGGCGCAATAGGCGGCCAGATCAGGGTCTCCGACGAAACCCAGAATGGAGGCCATGTTAATGATGGAGCCACCGCCGGCATGGACCATAGCGGGAATTGCATACTTGCACCCCAGGAAAACACCTTTCAGATTGACGCTGAGGATGCGGTCCCAAGTTTCTTCGCTAGTCTGGTCGAGCCTCGCCATGATTTGAATGGCGGCATTGTTCACAAGAACATCCAATCTTTTATAATGCGCGATTGCCGCCTCGACGACTGCTTCGACGTCTTTTGCCCTCGAGACGTCGGCGTAGCAGAAGATTGCATCCCCTCCGGTCTGACGGATGCCTTGGGCGGTCTGTTCGCCGCTTTCGCTGTTCCAATCGACAACTACAAGGCGCGCCCCCTCTTCCGCGAAAAGCTGGGCCGTCGCCTTACCGATGCCTGAGCCAGCCCCGGTCACAATTGCGGCTTTACCCTTAAGTCCCATACATGTTTTTCCTTCCGCCGGACTCAGGACCGTCCGCGAATCCCATTCGTTCCGAGATCTTCCGGCATGCCTCCCGCACCGCCTGGGCCATCTCCTTTATCTTTGCATGCCTCATGTGGCTGACGGGCCCTGAAACGCTGACGGCTGCAAACGGTCTGCGCTGAGAATTAAATATTGGAGCCGCAACACAACGTGCCCCAAGGTCAACTTCTTCATTGTCGACCGCATAACCACGCGCTCGCGTTTCCGCAAGGTGCTTTAAGAGAGCCGAGATGCTCGTCGTCGTCCTGGGCGTCAGTCTGGCCAGCGGCCTCTCGGACAGAATTTTCTCTGCCTCCGCAGGCGCCAGAAAAGCCAGAAGTGCCTTCCCAAGAGCGGTGGCGTGGATGGGTGCGTAAGTGTTGACCGTGGCCGCCATGCGAACCGAGCGTAGCCCTTCCAAAATATCAACATACAGGACCTGCCCCCGATCCAAGATGGCTAGGTTTACGGTCTGCTCGAAATTCCCGAGCAGCCGCTCCAAAAATGGCCGCGCAGTGCGCCTCAATGTTTCCCGTGCCTCGTCCCCTCTGAAGAGCCGAAACTGCTCGGTCAGCTGGTAAGCGCTGGTTGCCGCGTCTTTTCGAACATAACCCAATTCCTGAAGGGTGAACAGGATTCGGAACACGCTCGCCTTGGGCTGGTTGAGCTTTCGCGAAAGATCGGCGATCCGCGCGCCCGATTTCGCATTCGTGAGCTCTCCTATGATAGAAAAGGTCTTAGCTACGACCTTCAGAAAACTGCGATTGTGAGAGATAGGCACTGTTCCGTACCCCGGAACACCTGTTTCACACTGAAATTTATACGGCGAAGGCCTCCATGTCAACAGCGATCTCTTTTTCGCTCTTTTTTCGCGTCCCGTAACAGAAGAAGGCTCACAAAGCCGAACGGCTGTAACGCTAAGCGAAGACGAGCGTCTCTGTATTCGTTTGTTACGGAAACGCAGGGACTTCGCTTTGCCCAAAACATCGATAGATCTCGACGCGGCGCGCTACTACGGAACGTTGAACCGGTCTGGCGGCGGCTCCATGGACAGGCGAAGAGATATTCCTTTTTTGAAGCGATTTGGCGGCACCTAGTATAACGTTTCAATGAAGTATATCTATTTAGGTTAGAAGTATGCTATGCTCGGGGCGTGCCGAGAAAATCGACTCGCCCACCACTGGTCTTGCTGCCCAATGAACTCGTTTGGTTGGAGCGGTTGCGCAAATCGCATACGGCCTCGCGGCGCGACGTGCAGCGAGCTCAGGTTTTGTGGCTTTACCATACGG
>JASHOS010000247.1 GCA_030040995.1 Terriglobia bacterium
AGCGGATTCTCGCAACGTTACCATTCCTTCCTGGCGGGCCACGCGGCGAAGCTCGGCGGTGGAATGGCGTTGCAGAATCAATTCGCGGATCGGATCGCTGAGCGCCAACAATTCTCCAATCGCCGTGCGCCCGTGAAATCCGGTTTGATTGCAGAGCGCGCATCCAGCGCCTTCGTACATCACGACTTCACGCCACGTCTGAGCGTCCAGCCCGGATTCTTCGTAGACTTCCGGAGGAAGCTGAACCGGTGTTTTACAATTTTCGCAGATCACCCGCACCAAGCGTTGCGCCAGAATACAATTCAGAGCGGCGATAAAGTGGTACGGGTCCACGCCCATATTCAAAAAACGGCTGAGGACATCGACCACATTGTTCGCGTGGACGGTGGTGAACACCAGGTGGCCGGTCAGCGCGGATTGAATCGCGATCTGCGCCGTTTCATTATCCCGGATCTCTCCGACCATGATCTTGTCCGGATCGTGCCGTAGAATGGAGCGCAGTCCCCGCGCAAACGTCAGTCCTTTCTTTTCGTTTACCGGAACCTGCGTGATGCCGCGAATCTGGTACTCCACCGGATCTTCGATGGTAATGATCTTGTCTTCGTCGGTCTTGATTTCGGAAATAGCGGCGTAAAGGGTGGTCGTTTTCCCACTTCCGGTGGGTCCGGTCACGAGAATCATGCCGTAAGGCTCGCGAATATAGCGCCGTATTCTCTTGAGTTCCCGATCGGAAAGTCCCAGGACCTCGAGACGGAGCTGGCGGAATTTTTCGCTCAGCGATTCCTTGTCCAAGATTCGGAGCACGGCGTCTTCGCCATTGATCGACGGCATGATAGAAACACGAAAGTCGATGGGGCGGCCCCGGTAGAATACCCGGAAGCGGCCATCCTGCGGGATGCGGCGCTCGGCAATATCCAGCTCCGCCATCACCTTGATCCGGGTGATGAGGTTGGACTGATACTCCTGGGAAAGCGGCGTCATCGCTTCCTGCAACGCTCCATCCACACGGTTTTTCACTACCACGGCGTTGTCACGGCTTTCGATGTGGATATCGCTCGCGCGGTGCTCAAGACCGGCGAAGATGATGGAATCTACCAAGCGGATCATGGGGTTCCCCTCGTGACCCTCAACCAGATGCTCCAGCGAGAGCCCCTCGCCTTCGCTTTTCTCGCGCTCCGCGGCGGTATTACGGAAGTCTTCGGTGGCCTCGTTCAGCACACGCTGCGACGGCTCGGTTGTCTTCAGCAAGTCGCGTAGTTGGCCTTCTGCCGCCACCTTGATGGTTAAGCGGCGATTCAGTTTCAGCTCCAGCTCGTCGAGCCGGTCGAGCGCGGCGGGGTCCGCCACGGCAATGGCGAGCGCATGGTCTTCCGCCGTCAGGGGGAAAAACTCATAGCGCACCATCAAATCGAGAGGAATCGAGCGCAGTAAATCGTTATCCACTTTGAAGTTGCGCAAATCCACAAACTCGAAGCGATACCGCTCGGCCAGCTCGCGCGCGCGGCCGATGTCATTTTGCGCCGGTATTACCGCGTTCGCCATGTTCCACCTCGAAAAACAAGTAATAAGTGATGAGTGACGGTACCCCCTCACCCGGCGCTGCGCACCGCCCTCTCCCAAGGGAGCGAGGGCAGGGGTTCCACTCGGGTTGGCTGCGGATCGTCCGCGCTGCGCTACCCGGCAAGCTTGTCTCTCGCCTCTTGTCTCTGCTTTTAATGCACCTGCGCCGCCAGAGAGAAGAGAGGCAGGTAAAACGCTACCAGGACAAAAGCCACCACCACAGCGACGGCGGCGATCATCACCGGATCAACCAAGGCCACCAGGGCCGCAAGATCGATATTCACATCCTCTTCGTAAAATTCCGCCACGCTCTCCAGCATCGCGGGAAGAGCGCCGGTGGTCTCGCCGACCTCGATCATGTCGAGAGCCGTGGGCGGAAAAAAGCCGCTAGCCCGCAGCGCCGAGCTGAGCGAATGGCCCCCTTTTACCTGTTCGCGGGCGCTCTCGATTGCCTTGGCGATGAGCGGACTCGTGATCGAAGCGCGCGTGGTTTCCAAAGCCTCGACCACCGGAAGACCTCCCTGCAGCAGCGTCCCGAGCGAGCGCGAGAACTCACCCACCGAAAACTTTAGCATGAGCGAGCCGACCAGCGGCAGTCCGAATCTCACGCGGTCCCACAGAACGCGGACGCGATGCGACTGCCATGCCGTCCGCACCCCAAAAGCCGCGGCGATCAGCGCGACGAAAATCTCCAGGGCCATGTGCCGGAGGCTCATCGCCACGGATATGGTAACTTGGGTAAGCTGCGGAAGCGTGACGTCCAGATCTTTATAGAGCTCCGCAAAACGCGGAACGATAAAGCTGACCACAAACGTCACCAGGACCGCCAGAAAAAACATGAGAAAACCGGGATAGATGAGGGCGGCCAGAATCTTCTTGCGGAAGTTGCGCGTGATTCTCTGATAGGAAAGGTATTGCGCCAGCACCTTGTCCAAGCTGCCGCTGCGCTCTCCGGCCCGCACCGTTGCCGAGTAGATTTTGGGAAAGCTGCCCGCCGCCGCAAAAGCATCTGAAAGCAGCGCGCCGGAGCGGACTTCGCCGCTTACCGTTTCCAGCGCGACGCGGAGCTCTCCCCTTCGCGCCTGCCGCGCCAAAAGTTCCAGCGATTTTTGAAGGGGCAAACCGGACTTGGAAAGCGTCAGAAATTGCTGGTTGAAAATAACGAAGTCATCCGGCCGAACCCGCCGCCGCTTGCGGACTTGCAGCTTCGCTTTCAACCAGTCCTTAGGCTGAACGGAGAAAATGTAATAACCTTCCGCCGCAAGCCGTTGCCGGAGCTCGGATTCAGACTCGGCCCGCTCCGTCTGGCTCTTCACTTCTCCGCTTGTTGTCCCAATCTTACAGACGTATTCCATAAGTTTCAGCGCAGTTGCTCACGCCGGGTGCTTGGTTGCGTAAATTGGCGTTGTAACGCATGGTATCAGGGCACGACTTAAGTCGCGCCGCTGGAGTTTCTGCCTTTTGAGCCGTGACGCGGCGCTCTATCAAAGCCCAGGCCAGCGGCCGGGTTAAAGGGATTCAATTTTTTCTAAAACTAAAGCCCTGCAAGGGCGCGCCATCGCACACGCTCTGTGGGCCAGTCGCTCTCGAACCTCTACGTTTATTTAGCTCGCCCTTTCAGGGCTCAACCGCTGCAACACCGGCCCGAAATATAGAAACTCCAGGGGCATGGCTTCAGCCATGCCGAACGACGTTGCTCACAAATAACGGCTTTACAGGCTGCGGAAAAACTCCCCTGAGAGCCCCAAATGGCGCTCGTCAAGATTTGTAAGTTATTGATTCTCCGTTCGAGCGACCGCCATTTTCGGCCGATTTTGACTCCGAAAAGCCGTTTTTCCGCAACCTGTTTAGCCGCTGCATCGGCCAGCAGGGGCTAAACAGGTTGCGGAAAAACTCTCCTGAGAGCCCCGAATGGTGCTCGTCAAGATTTGTAAGTTATTGATTCGCCGTTCGAGCGACCGCCGTTTTCGGCCGATCCTGGCTCCGAAAAGCCGTTTTTCCGCAGCCTGTAAAGCCCGGATCAATTGGGCACCCAGTTGCGGCATGACTGAAGTCGTGCCCTGTCTTGAAAATCTCGGCAGGACCCCCTCACCCGGCGCTGCGCGCCGCCCTCTCCCCCAAAGGGGCGAGGGCAGGAGTCATTTTCATAGCTTCGCTGGTGTCGCAAAGCGACATGACCAACTGATACAACGCACGCACTCATGATCCCTTTGGGGAAACGGTAAGGACCGATTGCCTACCAGGTGTTATAGGCCGACCCTTCAAGCGACACATCGGTCGATGCGCTGTGAACGTCAACGATGCCGGACTGATTTTCATCGGGAGTGGTAGGAACATCCTCAACATCTACTTGCCAGGACTGGCTGGAACCGGTCATCGGATCCACGGGAACACCACCGCGCAGATATCCGGCATCTACCAGGTCCTGCAAAGCCTGGGGAGGCTGCTGTTTATCCGCCGTGTATTCGTCGATCAGATGCCGCATGGTGTAAAGATCGTCGCGTAAAACGGCTTCTTTTGCCCGCTTGATCGCTGTTGTGTAGGAAGGAACGGCAATTGAAGCCAGGATCAGGATCAGCGTCATGACCGTCATCAACTCGAGAAGAGTAAAACCTAATGGCGCCCAAGTTAGCCGAACGGAGAGGGAGGGTGGCTTGTTTCCGGAAGGGCTCTGCCCTTCCGGACAGCAGGCGGTGAAGCCGCGCGTCCACTCCAAAGACCTGAAAGCTAACTTGGACAAGCCTCGGGTGAAGCGCACGTCACCACGATGAGTATGCAGTTCCATCCAACGCGGTTCCTTGACTCTTGGAATACACATCGAAAACATTCTCGCCGCCCCACATGTCGGAATCCGGGTCATCTTGCATGGAGCGGAGACCCCAATCCGTATTTCCCGTCATGGGATCCACAGGAATTTTGCGCAGAAACTTGTAGCGCACGTCGCCGGACGCCCCCTTCACCTGAACGCCCGTCACCAGCGTCTCAAGGTCGGGGGGATATCCAAACGAGTCGGGCTCGATGGGAATCAGTCCCTGGTCGGAAAGGTCCTTATAATGGTCGATGGCGGCGCGCATGTCGCGCAAATCCTGGCGCAACTCTTGTTCCTTAAGGCGTTGCGCCCGCATCGTGGCCAGCGGCAACGCGACGCTGGCGAGCAGGGTGATGATGGCCATGGTAGCGATCATCTCGAGAAAGGTGAAGCCTGCTTGCGAAGCGCAGCCCCTTCGAAGGTGTGACTTCATCACGGCCGGCCTCCGCGGAATCCTCCGCCGTACACGGGCGAAGGCGCCGATCCCGAAGCAGGCGCTGCTATTTCCTGTGCTGCCGCGGCCGAGAGCGGTTCCGGCAGCCGGATAATATGCGGCGTCATCATGATGAGCACTTCCTGATCGGTGACCTGCTTATTATTATCAGAGAAGAAGTACTTGAGAACCGGTACGTCAGAAAGTCCAGGCAGCCCGGTCACCGTATTCTCGATTTGGCTCTGGATAAGCCCGCCGAGAAGGCTGGTCTCACCTTCCTGCAGCCGTACCGTGTGTTCCACCGACCTGTCGGTAAACAACGGTTCTTCTACGCCGCCAATATCCTGGTCCCCACCGAATGCGGAGATTACAACCTTGGATTTAAGGATGACGTCGCCATTCGCCGCCACATCCGGCTGCACGTCAAGTTCTACGCCAATCTGCTGATATTGAAACTGAGTTTCTGAGAGCAGGCTGGTGCTACTCGTCGTGCTCACGCTGGTCGTAGGCAAGCCGAAACTGCCCGTTGCATAGGGATATTGCTCGCCAATTTTTAGGGTGGCCTTTTGCCCGGCCATCACGCGAACTTGCGGGCTTTGGAGGATATGGGTGATTTCGTTGCTCATAATGGCGTTCGCCTCCGCTGAGCCTAACACGATACTGAAATCGCCCGTCCCGATTTTACCCAGTTGGTTCAGGTTCACGTAAGGAGTGGTGGTGGTGGTGCCCGTCGACGAACTGGTGGTGGTGGTGGAAGTCGGGGGATTGAAACCAAGACCTGCCAGGGCGTTGCCGGAAATCGGAAGGGGTTCGAGCCCCAGGTCTCGCATAAAGGTCTTGTCCGCCTCCATCACGCTCACATCAATCAGAATCTCCGCCTTGCCCCGGTCAAGTCCCTGGATAAGCTGATCGGCGGCATTCACCTGTTCAGGCGTGCCGTAAAGGATGAGGGCGTTGGCGTCGGGGTCTTCAAACGACTTGGTGAGGCCGATCACCTGCTTTACCGCGGTCAGAATCGCCATGCGGTCCTGCGTCTGCATCGGGTTTTGAAGGTAGACGGTCTTCAAAACGTCCGATTCGAGGCGCTGCCGGTTCATGGGATTGTCGGGGATGAGCAGAATCGTATTAGGCGTGATGGGCTTCGAGAAAACGCCGGCTGAAGCTTCCGCGGCGTCGAGCGCCTGCTGAATAGTGACACTCTCTAAATCCAATGCTAACGGATGATTCTCAAATTCGTGATAGAAAACGACGTTTAATCCGGCGATCTTGCCAAGCGCCTCGAACACGTCCTTGCTATTTGCGGGACCGATGTGAAGAACAGGAATGATGGCGCGGGAAAGAGGGTGCAATTCGATGACGCCGGCCGTGTCCGGCTGCGCGTCGTGTTCCATGGCGTTGCGGATGATTCTGTCCCGCCTGGCTTTTTCGGCAGCCTGCTTGAGCAGAATCGCCTGCAACTCCTGGGCAGCAGCCTGGTTGCTGGGATCGACGCCAACGGCTGTCCGAAATTCCGCCGCGGCGGCATCGGGCTGGTTTTGCTTCAGCAATTCGCGCCCGCGTTTGAGGTGAAGGATGGAGTCTTCGGCGCGGGCGTCCTTCTCGTAGAGCTGAAAGCGGGGGTTGTCAGGCTGAGACTGGAGGGCCTTCTGGAAGTCAACTACGGCGGCATCGTAATTGTGCTGCTGCTCTGCTTTGATGCCTTGCTTGAAAGCTACGGTGGTGGAGCTACAACCGGCGGAGAGCAGAACGCTGCCGATTACAAAGCCAAGCCCTGCCGCCCTGGCCGGCGTCCTTCGCCCAAACTTCCTTGCCATAAACTCCTTCATTATCCGGCAAGCAGCGCCGCGATGCAAGGCCCCGATAGCCACGACACAAATTTTTACATTCGTTAAGGCAGTAATCCTCCACCATAACGGACGAGAGAACCCCCGCGTGTTTCGAAGCGTGTAACCCGGTTCACCGCCTCTACGTAAACAGAAACGAGCGGCGGCAGGGTGGAAGCGCTGTCTTGAACAACTCGTCCGGGACCCCCTCACCCGCCTGCGGGCAGGAGCCGCTCCGTCGCTGAAGCTCTAGAGCGTAAGCGACCTTCGGTGGGCGCAGGCCCGGCGCTGCGCGCCGCCCTCTCCCCCCAAGGGGCGCGAGGGCAAGTGTCTGATGTGCACTTGCTGCCCCCTCCTCCGAGGGCGGAGGTCCTTTTGATGGTTATGGAAACAGAGGCTGCTTCGAAGCTGAAAACGGTGCTGCTGGCTGAGGATGAGCCGGGACTGGCGATGACTCTCTCGGACCTCCTGACCGGCGAAGGGTACGACGTAAAACCCGTTGCCGACGGCCAGAAGGCATTGGTGCTGGCTTCTACGGCGGCATTCGACGTGATCTTGCTCGACGTGATGTTGCCGGGCATGAATGGATTTGAGGTTTGCCGGGATTTGCGGCGGCGGGGCGTCGGCACGCCCATCCTGATGCTAACGGCGCGCGGCGAAGTGGAGGACAGGGTTAAGGGACTAAATCTCGGCGCGGATGACTATCTTCCTAAGCCCTTCGCTATTCCCGAACTGCTGGCACGGGTGCAAGCTCTGCTCCGCCGCGGTTCGCCGGCAAAAGGCCAGCGAGACGCAAAGACTTATCAGTTTGATGGAATTCGCGTCGATTTCCGAAGCACCACGGTGACCAAGAACGGCAAGGCAGTAGACGTTTCGGCGCGCGAGTTTCAGCTCTTGTGCTATCTGGTCGAACACCGCGGGGCCACTGTTTCCCGGCGCCAACTGCTCAAAGACGTTTGGGGATACGATTTCGCGGTGCTCACGCGGACGGTCGACGTCCATTTCGGACTCCTTCGTCAGAAGCTCGAAGTGAATCCTAAGACTCCCCAATACTTTATTACCGTCAGGGGCCTGGGCTATAAATTTATGGGCGAACCTGACCGGTAACCACCGCCCATACGCTTGCAGAAGGATATAAGGCCCTCACAGAGGAAGTAAGGATCGCAGTTTTCCCTTTCCCGAGGGAGGGTGCACCTTGGCCGGCGCTTTCTCCAGCGGGCCGGGTGAGGGGGTCTGTTCGTCGACCGGAAAACCCTCACCCGCCCTCCTTCGCGCCTTGCTCCGCTCGCCGCCCTCTCCCCTGGGAAAGGGCTGGTGCTGAGGGTGGGCAGAGGGCAAAGGCACCGCGCAGGTTTGGTTGCATCCAGAGGGGGCGCTGGCATCGATGCTCCTTGGCGGCATGGTACACTGAGATGCGTATGCGAGAGCCGTTTCTCAACCGAATGGACAAACGGGTTCTTGTAGCGGACGGCGCGATGGGAACGATGGTCTACTCGCGAGGAATTCCCTTCAGCCGCTGCTTTGACGAGTTGAACCTCAGCATGCCGCAACTGGTGAAGGAAATTCACCTCGGCTATGCCAAAGCAGGGGCGGAGGTGCTCGAGACGAACACCTTTGGGGCCAACCGGCCGCGGCTCAACAAATATGGTTTCGCCTCGCAACTGCGGGAGATCAATCTCGCTGGCGTTCGCTTGGCGCGTGAAATTGCGGGCGATGAGTTGTACGTGGCGGGGTCAGTGGGCCCGCTCGGAATCCGCCTTGAGCCCTTGGGCCCCACGTCGCGGGAAGAAGGGCGAGCGGTTTTCCGGGAGCAGATCGAGGCGCTGGCCGAAGGCGGAGTGGATTTGATCGTTCTCGAAACCATGACAGATCTTGAAGAGACCCATCAGGCGATCCTTGCAGCGCGGGAAGTGACAAAACTTCCCGTCGTCGCGCAAATGACCATCCAGGAAGACGGGAACACGCTGGGTGGAACGCCGCCCGAGGACTTCACTCGCCAGCTCGATCAATGGGGCGCCGATATCATTGGCCTGAACTGCTGCCTGGGGCCGGCGGGAATTCTGGATGCCTTGGAGCGGATGGCAAAAGCGACATCGAAGAGGCTTTCGGCTCAGCCGAACGCCGGCATGCCTCGCACCGTTGAGGGGCGGAGCATTTATCTCTGCTCACCAGATTACATGGCGGAGTACGCCCGCCTTTTCCTGGAACACGGCGTCCGTCTGGTAGGCGGATGTTGCGGCACCACGCCGGAACATATTCGCGCGATTAAGAAAGCCGTAAGGTCGTTCAGTCCTCAATCGGGCAAAATCCGCGTGGAGGCTCCGGAGAACTCCGCACCGCCCGCTGAGCCGGTATCTCCCGAAAAACGCTCGCGGCTTGGAGCGAAACTGGCGCGAGCGGAGTTTCCCATTCTGGTTGAAATGACCTCCCCGAAGGGCTGTGACGCGGCACGAGAAATCGAAGGCTCCCAATATTTACGTGACCAGCAGATCGACGCCGTGAGCATCCCGTCGAGGTCCGCGGGAACGGCTCGAATGAGCGGGCAGGCGCTTGCAGTGCTTGTTCAACAGCGCACGGGCCTGGAGGTGGTGCTTCATTATAGCTGCCGGGGCCGGAGCGTGCCTACCATTCAGTCAGACCTGCTGGGGGCTCACGCTCTCGGCCTCGCTAATATCGTCGCCACGGCCGGAGATCCCGCGGAATTCCAGGGTTACACGGAAACGAGCGTTGACTTTGATGTTGATTCGATTGGCGTGGTCAACATCATGAATCACCTGAATCAGGGGCTGGATGCGGGCGGAAATCCGATGGGAACGCAGACGTCCTTCCTTATTGGTGTGCGGGTGAACCCCGCCGCTCTGGATCTGGACCAAGAAATCCGCCGTTTCGAGTTCAAAGTTGAGGCGGGCGCTAACTTCGCGCTGGCCGAGCCGGTGTTTGAGACGGATCAATTGGTGCGGTTTCTGAAGCGAATCAGCGTGGCTGGCGCTCCTCCCGTGCCCATTCTTGCTGGAATTTCACCGCTCACCAGTTATCGCAATGCCGAGTTCCTTAACAATGAGGTGCCCGGCATCTCCGTGCCGGGCGCGATATTGCAGCGGATGCGAAAGGCTGACACCGGAGACAAGGCGCGCGCCGAAGGCCTGAAGATCGCTCAGGAAATCCTGCTTGAAGTCCGCGGGCTCGTGCAGGGGGTCCATATTTCAGCGCCGTTCGGCCGCTACGCCATGGCGGTGGATGTGGCACAGGCCCTGGGGATCTCCAGTTCCTCACGTTCGGCTAAATAGCCCGTTGCTTTTGTCCGCGTTTTGTAGCGCCGGGTTTTAGCCCGGCAAGTGCCGACCTAAAGGTCGGCGCTACGGGGGGCAAGGGCGAAGCCCCTGGCTACTTAGAAACGCCATGACGCAAGCTTTAAAGCCAAGCAAACCCGACAGCTTTGAAAAGAACCTGGAACGGCTGGGCACTATCGTCAGTCAATTGGAAAGCTCTGAGTTGACGCTCGAAAGGGCGCTTCAGCTTTACGAAGAAGGGATGCAACTCTCCGCGGTCTGCCAGAAGCAACTGGAGGAGGCGGAGGGGCGCGTCGAAATTCTCAAGAAGCGCGCGGACGGAACCCTGACGGCGGAGCCTTTCGAGGCGCGCGACGGGGAAGACCGTGGCGGGGTTTAAGTTCAGGTGACAGCAATCAGGGCGCTGACAATCCGGGAATATCTCGATCTTGCAAAAGAAACGGTGGACGATGAATTGAACGGATTGCTGCCGGCTGCGGACGAGTTTCCACCTTCGATCCATGCGGCCATGCGGCACTCAGTTTTTGCCGGAGGCAAACGGCTGCGCCCCGTCCTCTGCATCGAGGCAGGAAAGCTGTTAGAAGGCGATGAACAAGGCATTCTGGCCCGCGCCTGCGCCTTTGAGATGGTTCACACCTATTCGCTGATCCACGATGATCTTCCCGCGCTGGATAACGACGACCTGCGGCGCGGGAAACCAACCTGCCATCGCGCCTTCGGAGAAGCAATCGCCATTCTTGCGGGCGATGCGCTGCTTACGCTCGCGTTTGAAACGCTTCTCAGTCCCGGACCACCTTCCGGAGAAGCCAAGCTGAGGGTGGCCTGCGAGCTGGCCCGCGCTATTGGCACCCGCCACGGGATGGTCGGCGGCCAGGTAGCGGACCTTGAATCGGGAGCTGAGCAAGTGGACGCGGCGCGGCTCGAGTATATTCATTCGAGCAAGACCGGCGCTCTCATCCGCATGGCGGTTCGCGCCGGCGCGATCTACGCCAAGGCTTCAGAGGAGGAGGTGGCGCGCCTCACAACGTTTGGCGAAAAAACCGGGCTGGCATTTCAAATTGCTGACGACCTGTTGGACGAGACTGGCTCAACACAGGCTCTCGGAAAAACAGCGGGGAAGGACAAGGAACAGCATAAAGCGACGTACCCGGCACTCTATGGCGTTGATGCCTCGGTCCGAAGGGCTTCCCGGCTGGTGGAAGAGGCGTGCGAGGCCATCGATCTTTATGGCTCGCGCGCTCAGCGGCTACAGGCACTCGCTCATTTTCTGGTTGAAAGGACTTCCTGATGGAGTACCAATACCTGACGCATATCGACTCGCCCGCAGACCTGCGGAAGCTGCCGCGCGAAGCTTTACCCAAGGTGGCGGAAGAGCTGCGCGACTACTTGATCACGGTGGTTTCCAAAGTGGGCGGCCACCTCGCTTCCAGTCTGGGCGCCGTCGAGCTGACTCTGGCGCTTCATTACACGTTTGACACTCCCCGCGATAAGATTGTGTGGGATGTGGGGCATCAGGCTTACGGACACAAGATCATCACGGGCCGCCGCGACCGCTTCCCGACCCTCCGGCAATATGGCGGGATTTCCGGTTTCCCCATGCGCTCGGAAAGTCCCTACGACACTTTCAATGTCGCCCATGCCTGCACCGCTATTTCCGGAGCGCTCGGGATGGCTGTGGCCCGTGACCTGAAGGGAGAAGCCTTTGACGTGATCGCGGTGGTAGGGGACGCCGGGCTTACGGGAGGCGTGGCGCTCGAGGGCATCAACAATCTGGGCAATCTTAAGAAAAAAGTGCTGGTCATTCTTAATGACAATGAAATGTCCATCTCTCCAAACGTGGGCGCAATTGCCGGTTATCTCAACCGCATCGTCCACGGCCAGGCTTACCACCGGCTTACCCAGGAAGTGGAGAAGATGATTCTGGCGCTTCCGCACGTCGGCCCGCGTCTTCTGGGGCTTTCCCGGACGGTTCTTGAGTCAGCCAAAACGTTGTTGATTCCGGGCATGGTCTTCGAAGAGCTGGGATTCGAATATACCGGCCCCATCAACGGGCACAACATCGATGAGCTGCTCGACGTTCTCGGCAAAGTGAGACACCATGCAGGGCCGAAACTCCTCCATGTGGTGACCCAGAAAGGCAAGGGTTATCCTCATGCAGAAAAATTGCCGGTGAAATACCACGGGGTTACCCAGTTTGACGTTTCGACCGGCGCCTTTCACAAAGCTCCTGCTACGGCTCCTTCCTACACGGCAGTTTTCGGCAAGACGATGTGCGAGCTGGCAGCCCGGGATTCCCGCATTGTAGCGATTACGGCAGCCATGTGTGAGGGAACGGGTCTGGATGAATTCTCGAAGAAATACCCCAAGCGCTTCTTCGATGTAGGTATCGCCGAACAACACGCCGTCAATTTCGCGGCGGGGCTGGCGTGTGAAGGTATGAGGCCGGTTGCGGCAATCTACTCGACGTTCCTGCAGCGCGCCTACGACCAACTGGTACACGATATCTGTCTGATGCATCTTCCGGTTACTTTCGCTCTCGACCGCGCCGGCCTGGTTGGCGCCGATGGCCCTACCCATCACGGCTTATATGACCTGGTTTATCTCTC
This sequence comes from Terriglobia bacterium, assembly GCA_030040995.1. Taxonomy (GTDB): domain Bacteria; phylum Acidobacteriota; class Terriglobia; order UBA7540; family UBA7540; genus JASHON01. The sequence continues at coordinate 12,522 of JASHOS010000247.1, forward strand.
CGCTCTGCCCGGAATGGTGGTGATGGCTCCGAAGGATGAAAACGAGATGCGCCACATGTTGTGGACGGCGGTGAACGCGGAGGGCCCTACGGCGGTCCGTTATCCGCGCGGCAATGGGATTGGGCTGCACCTGGATGCTCAGCTTAACCAGCTTGAGATTGGCAAAGCTGAGATTCTCCGCGAAGGAGGGGACATTGCCATTCTGGCGCTGGGAAGCATGGTTTATCCCTGTCTCGAGGCGGCAAGCCGCCTCGAGACGAAGGGCATCACCGCAACGGTGATCAATGCGCGGTTCATGAAACCGCTGGACGAGGAGTTGATTAGCGTCCTGGCGACGGAAAAGCAGTTTCTGGTGACCGCTGAAGAGGGCACCGAAGCCGGTGGTTTTGGCGCGCACGTTGCCGCGCTGCTCCACGACCGCAAGATTCCCACCAGCATTCTGCGGATCGCCGTACCTGATCGTATCATCCCACACGGCGCCCCGGCCCTGCTCCATGCCAAGTACGGCCTGGATGTGGACGGCATCGTTGAGAGAATAGCGAATTACGCTGAGGAATATCCATCCCATTCCGCTTTACACTACCGCTCCGCAGCACGGACCTGAGACTCGGTTTTCGGGGTTCGGGACTCGGGGTCCGGGGTTCGCGGTAAGGAACGTTAGCGGCGAAGCCGCCATCATTCCCGAAAACCGAACCTGCCGCCATGGCTGCCTCCGTCAAGACACGAAGCCTTAAGCTCCGCCTGGACCGCCTGCTTGTTGAGCGAAGTCTTGCGGCGTCGCGTGAGCACTCTCAGAGCTTGATCCTTGCCGGGCGGGTGCTGGTTAATGACCAGAAGGTAGAAAAATGCGGCGCCCCGGTCCCGACAGACGCCGAAGTAAGGGTTACCGGAGATCCCCCAAGGTATGTCAGCCGCGCGGGTCTGAAACTCGAAGGGGCGCTGGATTTTCTGAAGATCAATCCTGCCGGAAAGGTGTGCATGGACGTGGGGTCCTCAACGGGCGGGTTTACAGACTGTCTTCTCCAGCGGGGAGCGCGTAAGGTCTTCGCGGTTGATGTGGGAACTAATCAGTTGCACTGGAAAATCCGCCACGATCCGCGGGTGATGACCCTGGAACACACGAATGCGCGATATTTGCGGTTTGAGGCCATTGGCGAGCGGATTGACTTGATCACGATGGATGTCTCTTTTATTTCCGTCACGCTGATCGTTCCTGTTTTGCCTCAGTTCCTGAGCTCCGGCGGCAGAGTTCTAATCTTAGTAAAGCCACAGTTCGAAGTGGGACGCGGAAACGTTGGAGAGGGCGGGATCGTGAGGGAGCCTGAGGTTCAGCGGGAGGCGGTGCGCAAAGTATCGTGCGCGCTCACCGCCTTGGGATTCGTTTCCCCTACCAGTTCGGAAAGCGTCTTGCCGGGAGCGCGCGGTAATCGCGAATTCTTTGTCTGCGCCGCCTGGCCCGGCCGCCTCTCAAATGTCTAGCGCCGGGACTCGGATTTCGAGTTTCGGTCTTTGGGGTTCGCGGATGGGTAAGATTGGCGGCGAAGCCGCCGTCATTCCCGAGTCCCGAATTCAGACTTGTTAGTCACAGAGTGGGACGCTTGAGGTAAGCGCGAGTGAGATGCACCTTCTTAACCTCGCCCTGCCGCCCCGAGGACTGCAGGATCACTCCGTTGAGCGTGAGCGTTGTGGCGCGCGCATTCCCGGTAGTGACGTCAAAAGAATTTCTCGCAATGAACGTCCGGACTTGATTGGGAGTCAACACGCTCTCGAGGACAGGCTTGCCGTCCGCATCCACCGCAACCCACGAGGGCTGAGTTGCCGTCACCCGAAGCACCAAGCCGCCGGAGGCTCTCGCGGCTAAAATGGCAGCGGGAGCAGGTCCTTGGAAATTCTCTGGGCGCTCGGGGCCTGGCAGGAAGGGTTCTCCTGGCGTCGCCGTCGCCGCGATCGGCTTGAACACGGACACGCCTGGGGGGGCAGAGGCAGCAGGCGGCGGACGTTTCCGTAAATCTGCTGGAGAGCCGGTGCTGGGATCGGCGGAGGCCGGCGCTGCTGCCGGCTGCGGCGCTAATACTTGCGGGCCGGCTGTGGAGTCAGCAGTCTGGCCTTCCGTAACACTAGCGCTAGCGCCTCGCCGATCCGGCGCCGGATTACTGAAGCTGAAAGCGTCGTCTGCGGAACGGTGGGCGTACCGGAACATCGCATAGCCACCGCCAAGCAGGGCAACGGCAATGAGCCACGGCAAAAGCGGTATTTTCCTCTTTTGTTTCGGGCTGTTCCCGGTAGTGCCGAGTTTAGAAAAATCCTCTTCGTCTTTGGGCGGCGCAACTAGCTGGAACTCAGCGATGACACCTTCCATATCCAGCCCCAGATATTCGGCGTAGGACCGGATGAAACTCCGGGCAAAGATGCCGCCGGGAAGCTTGGAAAACTCTTCGTTTTCGAGCGCATTGAGGAAACGCACGCTGATTTTCGTGGTTTCAGAGATTTCCTCAAGCGAGATTCCGCGCATCTCGCGCTCGCGCCGCAAGTGTTCGCCGAAGCCTGCCATGCCAGCGCCTTTCCGTGCTTTTGAAAGCCTTTCCTTTAACGTATAAGATATTACCTTATAAGTTAACTGTCAAGCTCAAACGCTGCCTCCGACACCCTATCTGAAAATATCGGCCAGCGCGCCCCGCGAGAGGAGACGCTAGTTCCCCGCGCCACCCCCCTCGGGAACCAGGGTTTCGTATGTGTTTTCATGCTTTGGGGGTGTCGCAACTGCTCCTAACGAAATGAATGATCGAAAACAGCACCTTTGCATGCCCAAGCTCTCACAATGACGGCGTTCTCCTGGATCCGTCAAGATATTTCGATAAGACCAAGCGCACCCAGCCAATCCGGAGAGATTCATTACGATGCCTCGCCTCCAGTTTACAATGGCACAGCGCAAGAGGGCCCGCGAAAAGGTGGAGAAGCGCCGGCGTCTCGGTGGCTTCAGACGAGGCCGGCAGAGCTTGCCTTGGACGAAGCGAAGGGATGCCGACCCTATGGGATATTCTCACTGCGGGACTAAGAAAATCCTGTGCGTTTCCAGAGAATCCATCCGCATACCAGAAGGGTTGCCAGCATGATTGCCGCCAAGGCTAGCAGCCAAGTGGCGTCGATCAACAGAGGAGGCCGTTTGGCAACGCTTGCGAGCATCGCAAAGACTACAACCGCGCCGGCCACAATCAGCCCGTCCCACCACCTTCGGGACGCGGGCTCGGACGTTAAGGGCTCCTCGCCGCGCTGAGACGCCGCTGCCATTTCAAAGTTGAGCCGGTAACGGTTGCATTCGCGAGCAATGGCGTCGCGGCATGCGGCTTCTTCAGTTTCGGGGGCTGCCGCGCTGCCAATCGAGAACGCGCCC
>JASHOS010000030.1 GCA_030040995.1 Terriglobia bacterium
ATCGGTCCGGACGAAATTGAAACGGGGCGCTATCAGGTAAAGGACATGGCATCCGGGCAGCAAGAACCGGTGGACCGCACGGGAATTGCCGCTTACCTGAAAAGCAGAACGGGCTGAGCGCTATCGGGAGCGGCTCAGCAAGAGCGTCCGTCCAGACAAAGCCCGAAGGGCCGAAATATCATAGCCCAGGGCGCAAGCCCTGGGCTAAACTATTTCGCCGCTTCGCGGCTGAATCTCGCGGATCGGGAACTGAGTCCAACATCCCCAGGCCAACGTGGGGCGTTGGTTGCGGCTGCAAGGCCGCGCTGCGTTACAACCGCTGATAGGACACTACAAGCCCTGCAGAACGTGAAAATGGGAGGTCGCAAAGAAGAGTCCTACCATAAGACAGCCATTGTAGGTGGCGTGCAGCACCACGCTGGGCGCAAGCTTCTTCGTGAATCCGCGGGTGAGGGAAAGAACCAGTCCAACGACGAAGATGAGCATCAGGTGATTCCAGGCCCCTTGATACTCGTAAGCGTGCATTGCAGCGAAAAGAACCGCGGTAACGACAACGGCAAACCGCACTCCCACCCGGAACTCGAATACCGAAAAGAGAAAGCCGCGGAACACCAGCTCCTCCATAAAGGGCGCGATAACCACCGCAAAGACAGCCGTCGCGTAAGCGGAGGCGGGAGAGTCGAACAATTGCTGAAGTGGGAAATTGCTTTTATCGGGTAGAAGCACGGGAGCAAATTGCACCGCCAAGGTGAGGAGAACGCCTCCCAGGGCGTAATACAAAACCTGCCGGTGAGTAACGGTTCCCCATTGGATTCCCTGCCAAAACGGCCGCCGGTAATGAAAAACAACGAGGACGTAGAGGTATGCGAAGACCAGAAGATAAAAAACCGATTGCACGGCCAAGAGAAAAAAAGTGTTTTGGCTGATCTCGAGCGGCGAGGTGCGCCAACCCATCAGCGGCCGGAGCGCCGAGTAGAGGGCCAGCGCCGCAAGAAAAGTGACGAACAGCATTCCGATAAAGAAGACAACAAAGACAAGCAGATCGAGAAACTTCCACTCGGGAGTCGATGGTAGCCTGGAGGGAACGGTAGTTTCGGCAGGTTCTTGCGGGGCGAGGCTTTCACCGAAGTTTTGCGAATCCATTATCTCCCAAGCGCCGCCGCCAGCAGCGGAATCATCAATTCGTGGTGTCCCGTGAGCGCGTATCCGTGGCTCGCCTTGCCGCGGTTGTTCGATTTTGCGGCAGCCGTTGGCCGCACCAGAACGTTCTGGGTGGGACGATAATGCTGGATAAAGTCCATATTGACGGTGGTGATGCCGCTTGGGGCACGGTGGAAATTGGCAGCCAGGCTGATGCACTTGAGGAACACTTCGGGCAGAATGACCGCGGAGCCGACGTTGAGATAGACTCCGCCTCCGTCCATCCGCCGCACCATCTCCGCTAGCAGAAGAAAATCACGGTAGGTTGCTGCGCCGAGTGCTCGGGGATCCATTGAGGGATGCTGGTGAATAATGTCTGTGCCGATCGCTTCGTGCACGGTCACAGGAATGCGGCGGCGGTAGGCCGCCACGAGCACGCTGTACTTGCGGAAGCGGGCCTCGGGCGAGCGGGCAAGAAATCGCCCCACCGCCTCGCCCAGTCCCAGTTGTTCCTTGTCACCAGCAGCAATGCTCCCGTTAATGTAGCGGCCGGTTTCCTCCGCCATGCCAAACCGGCCTTCGCCCAGCATGGCAGGAACATCCTCCGAGGTCGCCCCCGCCAGCGCAATCTCGAAATCGTGGATGAGCGCCGCGCCATTCATCGCTACGGCGCTTACGTATCCGCGTTCCATCAAATGGATCAATACCGGGCTCAACCCGCACTTGATGACGTGACCACCCAGCCCCCATATGACGGGTTTGCGCCGCTGGCGGGCGCGCTCCATCGAGGTAACGACGGCGCGGAAACTCCGCCCGGCAAGAATCGACGGCAACGACTCAATCCATTTGCTGACCGGGGCGTCAGGGCCGCAGGGCCTGGCAAAATCAGCAACGCTAACTTTGCTCGATCGCGACCGGAGGGGGTAAGTGTGAATGTTGTCGAGCTTCAGAGGCCCGATAGCATAGTGGCTCACGGTTCCTTTAGAGCTCGTCCTCAAGGTCTGTTAGCATTGGGTGAAGAGTATGGGAGGCGATCACGCTAACCCGGCATGAACGCAGAGCCATACTGCCGTGTAGTTTAGCACTTTCGTTTTTTTGTTCGCTATCACTTTTCGATGTTTGCGCGTCTCAGAGTTTCGGCTTGCGGAGGAAGTCAGCGAATTCCGGCGAGGCAGAGAGTGCGGCGAAACCCGCATTTACAGCAATACCCAAAGCCAGCGTGAGGACGGCGACGACGGTAAACGCCGGATTGCGAAGGCAATTGTGGCACCGGCCAACCCCTCCAGGGTTGTTTCTCTGTGGTCGCCTGGTTTCCGCAGGTTGCACCCCGCCCAGCGGGGCTATTCATCGTCCAGCCCCTTTCGGGCCTTGCGAGAAGCGCTGCGACATGACCAGCGGATAAGCCTCTAGCTCGATGGAGCTTGTTCCTGCCGTACCTGAGCAGTTAGGCGCATTATTTCAGGTGGTCAACTTAGGATAACTTGATGGAGCATGAGGCAGCTCGCCCAAGCCATATTCGCTGGACGCTGGTTGTCTGGATTGCTGTAGTTGGAGCGATCAGCTTTCTGGACCGGGTGAACATCTCGATTGCGGGTCACGCAATTACCCAAGAATTTCATCTGACTAATCCGCAGCTCGGATGGGTCTTCAGTGCCTTCTCCCTCGGCTACATGCTCTTCCAAATACCCGGCGGCTGGCTGGCCGACCGCTTCGGCCCCCGGAAGATTCTCACTCTGGGCGCGCTATGGTGGGCTCTGTTCACCACTCTGACGGCATGGGTGCCAGAGGGCGTCGCCGCCGCGTTATTCATGTTCTGGTCAGTACGTTTCTTGCTCGGTGTGGGTGAGTCCGTGATGTATCCCAGCTCCAACCGCTGGCTGGCCAACTGGATTCCCACAGCCGAACGAGGGGTTGCGAATGGAATTATATTCGCCGGGGTGGGAACCGGCGCGGCTTTCACGCCTCCGATTATCGCCACCATCATGGTGCGCTACGGTTGGAGGGCGTCATTCTATGCCTGTGCGTTCCTTGGCATTTTAGGGGGGCTTGTTTGGTTGTTGCTTGCGCGGAACCGTCCGGATCAGCATCCTCACATTAGCAAGGCCGAGCTCGACTTGATTACGCGGGGCACCAAAGGCCGCCATGCATCCGGCGCCCCTCCTCTGCCCTGGCTTACTTTGTTTACCAGCAAAGATGTCTGGGCTCTGACCTTCAGCTATTTCTGCTATGGTTATACCGCGTACATTTTCTTTGCATGGTTCTTCATATACTTGACCACGGTGCGTGGACTCGATGTCAGGACCAGCTCCTATTACACCATGCTGCCGTTCGCGGCTATGGCGGTTTGCTCTGCCGGGGGCGGCGTCGTCAGCGATAGTGTCAGCAGACGGGTGGGACTCCGCTGGGGCCGCTGCGGAGTGGCTGCGGCCGGCCTCACAGGAGCGGCTGTTTTCGTGGCTTTCGGCTCCATGGCTCAGAGTGGCGCGGCAGCCAGCCTGATCCTGGCAGGCGGCGCCGGCTCGCTCTACATCTCCCAAAGCTCCTATTGGTCCGTTTCCGCCGGGTTGGGCGGGAGCTCTTCAGGCTCGCTTTCCGGCATGATGAATATGGGAGCGCAGTCAGGCAGTGCGATTACGGCCGTGCTTACACCTGTGATTGCTGCCCGCCTCGGCTGGACCTGGCCGTTCCTTGTCGCTGGCGCGTTGTGCGCGCTGGGAGCGCTTGCGTGGCTGATCGTCGATCCCGACCGGACGCTTCAGGAACCGCCGGCAGCCGGCGCGTGAACCCCCGCCGGCATATCCTTCTCTTCTATGCGTGAATTTTTCGGACACCCTCGCGGTCTCGCCACCCTCTTCCTGACTGAGTTTTGGGAGCGATTCAGCTACTACGGCATGCGCGCGCTGCTGATCCTGTTTATGACGGCCTCGGTCGCGCACGGAGGCCTTGGCTTTTCAGACGCCCGGTCGGGCGCCATTTACGGCGTCTACGTCAGCGCGGTATATCTCCTGACCCTCCCGGGAGGATGGATTGCGGATAGCATCCTCGGCCAGCGGAAGGCGGTGCTTTGGGGCGGCATCATCATCGCGTGCGGTCATTACTGTTTGGCAATTCCCAGCCTCGGAACCTTCTATCTTGGCCTGGTCCTCATCGCCTCCGGCACCGGCTTGCTCAAACCCAACGTCAGCACAATTGTCGGACAGCTGTATCCGCAAAATGACGTGCGGAGAGATGCGGGATTCTCCATTTTCTACATGGGGATTAACCTCGGCGCGTTCATCGCTCCCCTTGCCTGCAGCTACCTGGGCGAAGACATCAACTGGCACTACGGGTTTGGCTTGGCCGGAATTGGCATGACGCTGGGCGTCATCCAATATGTCCTGGGTTGGAAATATCTGGCGGGCGCAGGACTGGCACCTGAAAATAATACGGCTGCCAAGCGCCAGCTCCTTATCGCTGCGTGCGCCGTGGTGGCCCTAGTGCTGCTGTGCGCCATCTCGATCTCCTGCGGTTGGATCAGCGTAACCCCTCATGAGATTTCCAGGCTTTTCGGCATCGCTCTGGCCTTGATCGTGGTGGGAATGTTTGGGTGGCTTTTTGCCTCCGGGAGCTGGACGCCGGTAGAGCGTACAAGATTATTCGCGGTTTTCGCCTTTTTTCTGGCCTCGGCCCTCTTTTGGGCGCTTTTTGAGCAGGCTGGATCGACCCTGAATCTGTTTGCTGAGATGAACACCCGGCGCACTCTGTTAGGCGGCTTTCCCGCTGGCTGGTTCCAAGCCGAGGAACCCCTGTTCGTTATCGTGCTGGCTCCCGTCTTCGCGTGGCTTTGGGTCCGGCTCGGAAGACGCGATCCTTCCACGCCTCTAAAATTTGCGGCAGGATTGGTTTTTGCGGGTCTCGCATTCATGCTCCTCGTTCCAGTGGCGAGCAGAACAAACAACAGCCCCCTCTGGCTCACCGGAACCTATTTCTTGCTGGCTCTCGGCGAATTGTGTTTGAGTCCGGTGGGGCTGAGTGTGACCACCAAGCTGGCTCCGGCAAGAGTGGCGGGGCTCATGATGGGCTTTTGGTTCCTCTCCACTTCCGTCGGCGATTATGTTGCAGGTACACTGGCCTCTTTTTATCAAACCATTCCTCTTCCGCGCCTGTTCGGGACGGCCGGCGCCGTTTCGCTGCTCGCGGGTCTGGTGCTGGCGATGCTCGTTCCCGCCATCAATCGGCTAATGGCAGGAGTGAAATAGCCGTAGCGCCGGCATCTTGCCGGCTGAGGGATTACAAGTCATTGGGTCATCAGGCTGCGGAGGAGAGCTCAAAGCGAATATAATTGCAATTATAAGCGTTAGGTCTACGAGGTGACGCGTGGCCCAGGTAACAATCTATCTCGACGACGCTGCCGAGCGGCGCGTCAAAGCAGCCGCTCGGAGAGCCGGCGTTTCGGTCAGCCGCTGGGTGGCCGAGCTGGTTGAGGCTCGCACGCGTACGGAATGGCCGACGGAGGCAAAGGAGCTTGCGGGTGCGTGGACGGATTTTCCCGACCTGGAAGAAATTCGCCCGGGAACCAGCAAGGACCAGCGACGTGGACGGCTGGTCACAGACTGGTACGAGTGAGCGTCCCGGGGTGGGCGTTAGAGCTTACGCCAGCGATATCTTCAAGGCTACAGCGTAGTCCAGCGTCGGGTGATAATTTTTGGGCAAGTTCACGCGCAGGCCGGAAGCGGTTTGCTTCCACCCCAGCCTTTCTTCCGTGCCCAGCAGTTGAACGTGTCGGACTTTCTCTGGATGCGTGGCGTTAGAAGTACCGAGCGCCTTCACCACGAACGCATCCGCCGGCCAGCCCAGGAAAATCGCGTAGACCACAGTGTTGGCCTTGTTCCGCGTGAACCGGACATCCTGAGCGCCCAAGGCGCTGACGCCGCCATTGCCCTCGTGATAGCCGGTTTCTACCAGGTTGAGTCCCTCGCCGTAAACCGTCCAGGGGCGGGTTGAGTAGATCGCTTCGCCGTTAATTTTAAACCAGTCGCCAATCTGTTCCAGAATCAGCCGCTCCTTACGGTCAATTGTGCCGTCAGGTTTGCCGGGGATGTTGAGGACGAACGTGCCGTTCTTGCTGACCGCGTCGGCCAGCCAGTGAATAACGTCACGCGGCTGCATATAGCCGCCGTAATCGCCCGATTGGTTGAACAAAGCGCGCTGGTAATGCCAATCTCCGATGCAGGTCTCTGATTGCCAGGGATACGGCAGGATGTGGTCGGCCAGGCCGCGCTCGATGTCCGAGACCACGGACTTCTGGAGATTCGGAGGCACATTCTTGATGTTGACGGTGCCCTGCATTTTGCCGCCGTTCACTTGCAGGCTGTGGTTGTAATAATAGGCGCCGATGTTCATCCCACCCCAGCCCAGCGGAAACAGCGCGTTGTCAAAGTAAAGTAGGTCCGGGTTGTGCTGGTCGATCAAGTCGCGGGTACGATCGTAGAAGTTTTTTACACAGGAAACATCGGGCAGTGCATCATAGGGGTGCTTGGGGGCATAGAGTTGCTGCGGATCGAAGCCTTCCCACCATTGATTCTGGCCGTCAGCGAGCGTCAGGCGTCCGTCATAGGGCTGCCCGGAAAAGGGGCCGCTGGCGTCAGCGGCGTGGCTGGTCTGGAACCACCACCAGTTGCGGCCTTGATGCACGGTCACGCCAAAAGGCAGGTTGCGCTTCCGCGCCTCGGCAGCCCAGGTTCCGATCACGTTGCGGTGCGGGCCAATGTTTACCGCGTTCCAGGAGTGGTATTTGGAGTTCCAGGTATCAAAACCGTCGTGATGATTCGCAAGAGCAAAGAAAAAGCGGGCGCCGGCGCGCACATATAAATCCATCAATTCGGAGGGTTCCCAATTCAACAACGTCCATTGGGCGCAAAGATCCTTATATCCGAATCGTGACAGGGGGCCGTAGTGGGCTGTCTGGAAACGGTTCTGGCTGGAGCCTTGCATATACATCTGGCGCGCGTACCAGTCTCCGTCCTCCGGCACGCACTGCGGACTCCAGTGATTCCAGATGCCAAACTTGGCGTCGCGATACCATTCTGGGCACTCGTATTGAAGCAGCGATTCCCAGGTGGGCTGATACGGCCCGTCCCCAGCCAGATTCGGAATGGGCGATTCCATCGGCACGCCGTCCCAAGAACCACCGGCGAGAGGTAACTTCGGCGGTTGGCCCCATTCCGTGGGCTGCCAGCCTGCGTCCTTCAGCCGCTCGGACACAATACCGCCGTCGCGCACGGCGTAAAAGACGCGCTCGCTCGCCGGAGTTGCGCAGAAAGCAGCGTAATCTTCAGTGTAACGGCCAAAGCCACTGGCGGAATCCGCGGCGGGAACGGGAGCCGGGGAATCGGCTACGGCAGCCCTGCCGCTGGCCAGCGGCCAAAGTGCTGACCCGGCGGCAAGGCCGCCCAGAGTGTGAAAAAATCTCCTTCGAATCATGACTACGCAATCTCCCTTCGTTGTAGCGCAACGTTCGCTTTGTATCGCTGCGGCCTTGCGGCCGCAACCCCAACCGGCGGGAAGCCGTTGCCCTCTCCCTCGGGAGAGGTGGACCGCGGCCGGCGCTTTCTCCAGCCGGCGCGGGCCGGGCTTGCACCCACCGAAGGTCGCTTACGCTCCAGAGCTTCAGCGACGGAGCGGCTTCTGCCCGCAGGCGGGTGAGGGGTCTCCTCGTACGCGAGCGGCTGGCAAACCGTTAAGCTTACATGAAAAACGCTCATGTGAACACACCAAAAATGGACCGCGGCCGGGTGGCGCGGGTTCGCAAATGCGCTGGCCTTCGGTCGGCTTCGTATCAGGGCACGACTTTAGTGTACGGTGCCCTGACGGTGCCCCTCACCTTCGGCCCCTCTCCCGCACGCGGGAGAGGGGGGACCGCGAAGCGGTGGGTGAGCGCCTTTACGGCATGGCTGAAGCCACGTCCTGTCTTGAAAAAGTTCGGCGGAAGCCCCTCACCCGGTGCTGCGCGCCGCCCTCTCCCCCAAGGGGGCGAGGGCAGGGGTTCCTCTCACAGCTTCGCGGGTGTCGCAAAGCGACATGACCAACTGATACAAAGCCGCCGCCAACTCCCCAACTCTAGGGCCTGGAGCCATTTTCATGAGCTTTTGCGGGCCGGAGGCCCTAAGTGACAGCGAAGGAGCTCAGGGTAAACTCTGCGAGCCGGGTGGGGGGGTGACGCGGGGGAGATACTTGTCAAGAATCGGGCGTGACGTCGGGTGAGGGGATCGCCAAGCCGCAGAGCAAGAACGACGCCGCGCGTCACCGCGCAAAGGCCCTGAGCCTTCGCCGCTCTGCCCACCAGCCCAAACCGAGCACGCCCACGAGTGTGGGGATCAACTGCGCTAGAGTACCGGACTCAGGCACAGCCGCCGTCGCGGGAGTATAAGTGTAAGTGACGGTTCCCGAGAGAGCCGTGCTGGCAGAAATGGTGGAGCCCGTATCAAGTGTGGCTAGATCAAGTATTGAGTAACCGACGTCTCCCGTCCCGGTGAACCCCGCGAAGTATTGAGATGCTAACGTTCCGGAAAGGTCGAGATCGATCGTGTAGGAACCGGGAAGAAGATAGGCGATTGCCTGAACGTCAATCGGCAGGCCGCTAGGGGTCAGAAGCGAGGCCGCCAAGGCAGGCAGGAGGTCCTTGGTTTTCCAGCTAGCGGAGCCGCTGAGCGATATGCTGATCCCAGTTAGCGTGCCATCCGCCGGGTTAAATTCAGCGAGGCCCGTGGGCGAAAAGTTGTTTGTCAGGGACAGAGTGGTGGTTGGGAGCGCCACAGAGAAGTTTTCGGTGAGCGTGTCCGCCTTGAGAGCAAGAGGCACCAATAATAGGGCGCCTGCCATAAGCGCCAATATTAGAATTCTTCGCATTTGATCGAACCCCCTTCGGACCGCACAGCAGCCCCTCGAATGTGACTAAGAGCATTCTAACACAACTTTCCCGCTTGCCAACTATTATTTTCTGGAATGTCGTTTTCTGGAATTATTTTCTGGAACACTCCTTATTGATCTGCGTGGTGAAGAAGTTCACGAAACTCTTCGCCACTTTTCAATACGGCGGGAAGAGTGCCGGCGGCCGGGCGGAGAACGTCGGCCGGCTGCGTGGCGCACTAAGGAGAGATTCTTTCGCGAATTAAGCCGTAAATTAAGCCGTTGACATTGCCAACTTAGGTCTGGTACGGTCACCGTGCGCCAGTTGGGTGGCTAGCCGGAGCGCGTAGGCAAGGGTCCGTCCTTTTTCCGCGCTCGATGTGCGATTGAACCCGATGGTCGATTGCACGAACCGGCTTTTTTCCAACTGTCGCGAATTATCAACGCCTCGTAGTGGGTCAGTTTGATGTAGAGGCGGCTTCATGCCGCCATCTGGCGAGGTAAACTCGCCGCTACAAGTCCAAACTGACCCACTACTCAACGCCTGGAGAACTTCCATGAGGAGCGGACAAACTGTAACTGAAATTAACGAAAGCCGCCGCCTGGCCATTGATGGAGGCAAGCCGGTCCGCACCGAGCCGCTGCCACTCGAATTTCCCGGAATTCATTACCTCGATGACGAAGAGATCGCGGCGGCGCTGCGCGTGCTCAAAAGCAAGTCGTTGTTTCGCTTCTACGGTGTCGATTTGCAAGAAGAGGTGGCGAATTTTGAGTCCGAATTCGCGCGCTGGCTTGGGATCAACCACGCTGTGGCAGTGACGAGCGGAACGGGAGCATTGAGCGTCGCCCTGTCGGCGCTAGGCGTTGGGCCCGGCCAGGAAGTCATTATCCCGGCGTACATGTGGGTTGCCGTCGCATCTGCAGTGGTGAATCGGGGCGCCATTCCCGTGCTCGCGGAGATTGACAACACGTTTACTCTGGACCCGGTTTCATTCGAAAAGCAGATCACCCCGCGCACGGCGGGCGTCATCCTTGTGCACATGAGCGGCGCGCCGGGCGATGTGAAAGCTGTTCAGCGAATCGCGCGGCAGCATGGAATCTTTCTGCTTGAAGATTGCGCCCAGTGCAACGGCGGAACCGTGGACGGGCAGAAGGTGGGAACATTCGGTGATATCGGCGCCTTCAGCTTCCAAATGAACAAGAACATGACTTCCGGCGAGGGAGGCTGCGTGGTCATGAATGACTTGTGTCTTTATCAGCGAACCGTTGCCTGCCACGATTTAGGATACGGGCGCGACGATCAGGGGCGCTTGTCGCTGAACGATTCCAATTGCTTCCTTTGGGGCGAGGGCTACCGGCTCGATGAGCTTCGCGCGTCGTTACTCCGCGCGCAGTTGCGGAAGCTGCCTCGGATTATCGGAGCGATGCATTCCAGCAAATATCGCATTCGAAAAGCGCTCGAAGCGTTCCCCAGTGTGCAGTTGAGAAGGATCATCGATCCGCGCGGGGATACCGGATGTTTTCTGATCACGACTTACAAGGACCGCGAAACGGCCGGGCGCGTTAACCGGGCGCTGCGCGCCGAAGGCATTGTGACCCACCCGCAGGGCGTTTCGAATGTTCTGATGACCGAATGGGGTCTTCATCTTTATCACAACATCCCAAGTCTGGTGAACAAGACTAGCGTCGATGGCCGCGGCTTCCCATGGAAGCTGGCTGAAAATGCTGGGCCGGAAAGGTCCTATGCCAAAGGGGCTTGCCCGGTGTCCGACAGTCTCTTTGAGCGCAGCATCATTTTGGCTATTCCATCGTGCTTAAGCGAGCGCGACGAAGACGACATCATCGAAGCCTTTGAAAAAGTTCTCCACGGTTTGTCGCTGGCATAAAGTGCTGAAGGTAGCAGTGGCGGACGCCGAGTGTCTCCCACGTCTTTCGCTAGACACCGAGGGTGTATCAGGGTACGGCTTCAGCCGTGCCGGCCGAACACCAACAGAATGTCGGCTTTAGCCGCTGCGACTGGCGGTCAGGGGGTAAGCCCCGTCCTAAAGCACGGCTCCCTCGGCACGTCCGGAGCCGTGCCCTGATACAATGCGCGCACTCCTGTCCCCTATGGCACTAAGTGAGCAGCATTGGGTTGAAACCCGTCCTTGCATGGCCGCAAACCGAAACTCTGGCGAACGGAAAACCGGATGAAAGGAACTTCAACCCTTTCGGTGGCAATCATGCTGCTCGTGGCAGCGCGGCTTAGCGCAAAGCCGGCGAACGGCACTCCGGTCTATCTGAATCCTAAGGCGCCGATTGAAGCGCGGGTTAACGACCTCATGTCCCGCATGACGCTCAAAGAAAAAGTCGGCCAGCTCAATCTGCCCTGTGTCTACGTCGATGGCCTGGGCGCGACCATCCCGGAAAAGTTGGTTGCCTGCAGGAGATTGGCCGCTGGAACCTATACCAACCAGATCGGACCCGCATGCGGGTTCTTTACACTGGCGGATACGATTCTGCACCAAGGAGTCGAGCAACAAGTCGAATACTTCAACGAGCTGCAAAAGATCGCCCTCACCCAGACGCGGCTGAAAATACCGTTGCTCGAAGACGAGGAGGGCACGCACGGGGCCATGTTTCCCGGCGCAACAGTATTCCCCGAGGGCCTCGCGATCGGCAGCACTTTTGATATGCCCTTAGTGCAGGCCATCTACGCCGCGGCAGCTCAGGAAGCCCGCGCGGTCGGCATCCACGTCCTTTCAACCCTGGTCCTCGAGCTGGATCGGGACCCCCGGATGGGACGAAACCAGGAGGCTTACACCGAAGACCCGTACCTTTACTCCCGGATCGCCACGAGCATCGTGCGCGGTGCTCAAGGCGAGAACATTGATGCCCCGGATAAGGTAATCGCGCTGATGACCGATTTCCCGACTCAGAGCCAGCCAGTCAGCGGCTTGGAGCGTGGAGCGATTGACGTTTCGGACCGCACGCTGTTTGAGGATTTCCTGCAGCCTTGGATCGCGGCCTTCCGGGCCGGAGCTCTGGGCGTAATGGCCGGATATCCTGAAGTGGATGACGTGCCGATCCACTCCTCGGTGCGATGGCTGACCGATGTCCTCCGGCAGCAACTCAGCTTCAAAGGGATCGTCATGAGCGAGGGCGACGGCTTCGGGACACTGGTCTATGAGGATATCGTTCCAACCCAGAAGCTGGCGGGGGCGCTCGCCTTGCATGCCGGAGTCGACCTGGATATTACTTACGAGCCGGCTTACATGGGCCCGCTGATCGCGAGTGCTGAAGACGGTGAAGTGCCCATGTGGGAAGTGAATCGGGCGGTACGGCGGGTGCTGCGCATAAAATTTAAGCTCGGCCTTTTCGACCATCCTTATGCGGACCTTGCTCGCGCCCAGCGCGTAGTACACTCAACAGCGCATCAGCAACTGGCGCTCCAGGCGGCGCGCGAAGACATCGTCCTTTTGAAGAACCAGAACAACCTTCTGCCCCTCAGTAAGGACGTGGCGTCAATTGCCGTGATCGGCCCGAACGCCAACAGCGCACAAAATCTGGTTGGCGACTACGCGCCTTCGGTAATCCTTCAGCCTGTGGCAACGATTCTTGATGCCATCAAGGCCCGCGTCTCGCCGCGAACCCGCGTGGTTTACGCCAGAGGCTGTGCGGTGAATAGCCAGGACAAGAGCGGAATTGCGGCGGCTGTCCAGGCGGCGAAGAACGCTAAGGTAGCCATTGTCGTGGTAGGCGAGGAGGCGCGAACCGAAGACGGAGCGCCACGTACGGAAACGCCCACCGACGGCGAAGGCTACGACGTGGCGAGCCTGGATTTGACGGGCGTGCAGCAGGATCTTATCAAGGCAGTCTATGCTACGGGCACTCCCACGGTGGTCGTGCTGGTAAACGGACGCCCCCTTTCCGTTCGCTGGGCCGCCGCCCACGTGCCCGCCATTCTCGAGGCGTGGGAGCCTGGTGAGCGCGGCGCAGAGGCGGTTGCGGACGTGCTCTTCGGCGCCTACAATCCCAGCGGCCGGCTGGCGGTCACTATTCCTCGCAGCGTAGGCCAGTTGCCCGATTATTACAATTACATGCCCTCCAAGGCGTACTGGCTCCATCGCGGATGGACCAATATAACCGGGTATGTCGATATGCCCGGCACGCCGCTTTTCCCGTTCGGATACGGGCTGGGCTACACGCATTTCCAATACAGCAACCTTCGCATCGATCCGCCGCAAATACACTCCCAAGGCGAGGCCCGCGTCAGCGTGGATGTTGAGAACACCGGGAAACGTGCGGGAATTGAAACGGTTCAGCTTTACGTTCACGAGCGTTACGCCCCCGTCTCCACTCCCGTCAAGCAGCTTCGTGGCTTTGAGCGGGTTGCGCTCGATCCCGGTGAAGAGAAGACCGTCACGTTTACGCTCGGGCCGCAAGACCTTCAATTGCTCGACCGCAACATGCATTGGGTGGTGGTGCCGGGAACGTTTGACGTCATGGTTGGGAAGTCGTCGGCAAATATTCCCCTAACGGGTACGCTCGACGTGGAAAGTTCTGGGACGCTATCAGGTTACCGCTAACCCGCTTGGGATCTGCTTGCCTGCCGGTCGTAGCGCCGACCTTTAGGTCGGCATGCCGGTCGCCCTCACCTCTTCGGGAGGGTCGACTGCGGCAGGCGATTTCTCCAGCCTAAGATGTATGATTGAAGCGTGATTTCCCAGATTCTGCACGTCGATATGGACGCTTTCTACGTCTCCGTCGAAGAGCTGGAAGATCCCTCGCTCGCCGGCAAGGCCGTGATTGTGGGAGGCGATCCCAACAGCCGCGGCGTGGTGGCGTCCGCGAGCTACGAGGCTCGCAAGTTTGGCGTGCGTTCCGCCATGCCGTTGCAGCAAGCCAAGCGCCGCTGCCCGCACGCCATCTTCATTCGCGGCCACTACGATAAATACAGCGAGTACTCACGTAAAATTCATCGCATCTTTTCCAGCTTCACACCGGTGGTGGAGATGGTCAGCGTGGATGAGGCCTATCTCGATCTCACCGGCTGCGAGCTCCTGCACGGGCCCGTGATCCGCGCTGCGGACACCCTCATCCGCGCCGTGAAGCAGGCCACCGGCCTGCGCTGCTCGGTAGGCGCATCCAGCTCGCACGTGGTTTCCAAGATTGCCTCGGATCAGGCCAAACCGCACGGCCTGCTTTGCGTCTTTCCGGGCTGTGAAGCCGCATTCCTCGCGCCGTTGCCGGTCCGCCGCATGCCGGGCGTGGGCAAGGTGACGGAACGGCAGCTTCAGGTGTTGGCCATTAAGACGATCGGCGACGTACAGCGGCAGAGCGCCGAAGAGCTCGAGCGGCGGCTGGGTAAAGTGGGTGCGTGGCTGTACCGTAAATCCTTCGGGCAGGATATTGAAGCCTATGCTTGGCGCGAGGAAGCGCGCTCGGTCAGTCATGAGACCACGTTCCCCGTCGATGTGACGGATCTTGAAACAATTCGGCAAAGTCTTTCCGAGCTTTCCCAGCGGCTCGGCCACCGGCTGCGTCAACATGGTCTCATGGCTCGCACCGTTGGCCTGAAGCTGCGCTACGCCAGTTTTCAGACCGTTTCCCGCGAGCGCACGCTCCCCCGGCCCACCCACTTTGACCAGGAAATTTACCAGGCCGCTCTCAATCTGTTGGGAGCCACCTATGATCGTCGCCAGAAGGTGCGCCTGCTCGGCGTGCGCGCCTCCAATCTCGCCACCCAGGCGCGGCAGCTCAGTCTGCTCGATGAGGAACGCGAGCGCAAGCTGGCGCGTGTGCTTGAAGCCGCCGATCAGTTGAGGGGCCGCTTCGGCTTTGAAGCGGTTCGGCTAGCTGGCTCTCGGATCAAAGAGAAAGAACCCGGGTAACTTGCGCCAAGCCGCAAACCCGAATCGTGCCGGCGAGCGGCCCAGCCTGGCTACCTCTCGGCTTCGTAGGCCCTCGCTGAAAGCTGACCGCGCAGTGCTGGCCGCTGCCTCTCGCATGATAGAATCGGGAGGAAGCCATGAACCTCGGCGAGCGCATTAAACTTCTCTTCCGGCTGTTCTTGCTCTTCACATTTTTAGCCGCAGTCGCTCTGATTAGCGCCATCACCACAATCAAACTGACAATCCAGGGCAACCAGGAAACGCTACCCGACCTGGTAGGTGAAAGCTTGCCCGCGGCGGAAGGGGTGGCAAGCACCGTGGGGCTTGAGGTTAAGGTAGAAGACAAGCTGTTCAGCACCAAGTATCCGGCCGGTGACATCAGCTACCAGGAGCCGCCGCCCGGAACGGAGGTGAAAGCGGGTCAGCACCTTCATGTGTTCTTGAGCCTCGGACCTCCCCAGGCGCTCGTTCCCGATCTTGTGGGCTCTAGCGCGCGCGTAGCCCAGATCATGGCCGTGGAGCACGGGCTCACGGTGGGAGACGTCGTCCGGGTTTCCTGGCCGGAAACTCAGGCGGGCCAGATTGTGGCTCAGGATCCGCCTCCATCAAGCGGCGCGCTTCACAGTCCCGCCATCAGTCTCCTGGTGTCCCAGGGCGAGAGCACGCCCGCCTATGTTTGTCCGAACTTCGCCGGGATGCGCCTGGCGCAGGTGCGCTATCCGATCCAGCGCGGCGGATTCACCATCGCTAAAGTCACCTCGATTCCCGGCGCTCGAGCCCCGAGCGGCACCATCCTGAGCCAGTCCCCTGCGCCCGGCTCAAAGATCAGCGCCGGAGATTCATTCACTTTTCAAGTCGCCCAATAACGAGGAACGCAATTCTTCAGTTTCGGGCGCAATTGTAGCGGCGGGTTTACCCCGCCACACAGCATGGCGGCATCAAGCCGCCTCTACGCGCCCGAAACTGAGGCAAATAACGAGGAGCATCGTGCGCAGTCCTCTGGACGAGTACAAGCAGCGGCTCGACTCCTCGAATCAAGTTGCTGAGGAGAAGCAGCGGATTCATTTGCGGTACGGCAACGCCAAGCTGGCCGTGATTGTTGCCGGGCTGGCAATGGCGTGGCTGGCCATCTATCCGCGCCTCCTGTCGCCTTTCTGGCTGCTCGCTCCCGCCGCCGCTTACTTCACCCTTGCCGTGCTTCATAACCAGGTGAACCGCACGCAGCGGAGAGCCGAAAGGCTGGCGGCATTTTATGGCCGCGGCATCGCGCGCATCGAGGATCGCTGGACGGGCAATGGAGAAACGGGTGAGCGGTTTCGCAGCATGAAGAGCATCTACGCCGAGGACCTGGATGTATTTGGCCCTGCCAGCCTGTTCCAGTTGCTTTGTACCGCGCGTACGACTATGGGTGAGAACTGCCTGGCGGGATGGCTGCTTGCTCCTGCCGCTCGCCAGGATATCCTCGAGCGGCACGAGCTGTTACAGGAATTGCGGGAGAAGCTGGACTTTCGCGAGCGGCTGGCGCTCGCCGGTGAAGATCTGCGAGCCGAGCTCGACCCCGGTGTTTTGGCCGGGTGGGCCGAAGGCCGCGCGCCCGCAATAAATCCGGCCCTGCGACGGCTCTTCCGGGCTCTCGCCGTGTGCCTGCTCGTTGCCGTTTTCCTTCTTGCGGCCTTCGACATGTTCTTTCCCCTTTTCGCCGTCTTGATCATCGAGATTGTGCTTACGCTTTGGCGATGGAAGGAGGCCAAGCGGGCGACGGCAGGCATGGAGTCAGGCGATCAAGGTCTGCTGGTGCTGGCGGGCATCCTCGAGCGCATCGAGACAGAGTCCTTCGCTTCCGTAAGGCTTCGCCAGTTATCGGCAAAGCTCAGGGAGGGCGCGGTTCCCGCGTCCCGAGCGGTTGCCCGCCTGGCTCGCCTCGCCAACTGGATCGGGGCTCGCGACAGTCTGGCGATGCGACTTGTTGATTTGCCGCTCATGATCACAATGCAAATTGGCTTTGCCGCGGAAGCCTGGCGGCGGCGCTGGGGCGCGCAAGTGCGTGTGTGGCTCGAGAACGTCGGAGAGATCGAAGCTCTGAATTCCCTGGCCGCGTATGCGTTTGAGCACCCGGGAGACGTTGTCCCGGAGATCGTGGAAAATGCCGAGGTTGTCTTTGAAGGCGAGGCGCTGGGTCATCCTCTCATCCCCAACTCCCAGTGCGTCCGCAACAACGTGCGGCTGGGCAGGGACCCGCAGGTGCTTGTGGTGAGCGGATCGAATATGTCCGGGAAAAGTACCCTGCTGCGGGCTGTGGGCGTCAACGTAATACTTGCCCTGGCGGGCGCTCCTGTGCGGGCAAAGGCGTTGAAATTGGCTCCTCTGTCGCTCGGAACCTCGATACGCACCACCGATTCACTGCAGGAAAGGCGCTCCGGTTTTTATGCCGAGATTCTCCGCCTCCGCCAGGTCTTTGACTTGACGGAGGCCAAGGCGCAGGTCCTTTTTCTCTTTGACGAACTCTTGGCGGGAACGAATTCGAGGGATCGCCGCGCGGGAGCGGAAGGGTTGATCCGCGCCCTGATCGAGTGTGGCGCCGCCGGCATCGTCACCACGCACGATTCGGCCCTTACGGAAATCACGGCGCCCTCTGGCCGCGGTGCCATCCGTAACGTTCATTTTCAAGAGCATATCGATGATGGACAGATGAGTTTTGACTATGCGCTGCGCGACGGCCCGGTTGAAACCAGCAACGCTCTGCAACTGATGCGGATGATCGGCCTCAAAGTATAAGTGACGAGTGACAAGTGATCAGTGGCAAGCCGTGGTAGCGCAGACTTCGTGCCTTTCGAAGTCTGCGGCTTTTCTGCACGAAGCACGAACCACAGCTTCTTTCACCGGAACGCCGGCTCTTCATACGCGCCAAACACCCTTCGCAGCACGTTGCACATCTCGCCTAACGTCGCGTAGGACCGGACGCACTCGAGAATGTAAGGCATCAGGTTCGATTCTCCCGAAGCCGCCGAGACCAGCGATTCGAGCGCCGATTGAACGCGCGCGTTATCGCGGCTCTTTCTCAGTCCGGCTAATTTTTGCTTCTGGCGAGCAGCGGCCTTTTCGTCAATGACCAGGGTCTCGATAGGGGGCTCGTCCTCCATCACGTATTCGTTCACGCCAGTAATAATCTTCTCCTTCCGCTCGACCGCCTGCTGATAAGCGTAGGCGGCGTCGTAAATCTCCCGTTGCGGAAAACCCTGCTCGATGGCGGCCACCATGCCACCGAGGGCGTCGATCTTATCAAAGTACTCGTAGCAGGCCCGCTCCGTTTCGAGGATCAACCTTTCCACAAAGTATGACCCCGCCAGCGGGTCCACTGCGGCGGTGATGCCCGTTTCGTGCGCCAGCACCTGCTGAGTGCGCAAGGCCAGGGTCGCGGCTTTCTCAGTGGGCAGCGACCAGGCCTCATCGAGCGAATTGGTGTGCAGGGATTGCGTCCCGCCCAGCAAGCCGGCGAGCGCCTGAATGGCTGTGCGGATCACGTTGTTATAAGGCTGCTGCGCGGTGAGCGAGCAGCCCGCTGTTTGCGTGTGGAAGCGGCACTGCCAGGAACGGGGATGTTGCGCGCCAAAACGGTCCCGCATCACCTGCGCCCACACTTTCCGCGCCGCCCGGAACTTGGCAACTTCCTCGAACAGATCGTTATGGGAGTTGAAAAAGAAGCTCAGGCGGGGAGCGAACTCGTCCACCTTCAAGCCGGCGCGGAGAACCCACTCGACGTATTCAATCCCGTCGCGCAGGGTGAAGGCAAGCTCCTGAACCGCGGTCGAGCCCGCTTCCCGGATGTGATATCCACTGATCGAGATGGGGTTCCATCGCGGGGTCTCGCGCGCCGCGAATACAATCGAATCCACCACCAGGCGCATGGACGGCGCGGGCGGGAAAATGAATTCTTTCTGAGCAATGTATTCCTTCAAGATATCATTCTGGAGAGTGCCAGAAATCTTCTTCCAATCCGCGCCGCTCTTCTCTGCCACCACCAGGTACATAGCCCAAACAATCGCCGCTGGCGAATTGATGGTCATGGAAGTGGTCACGCGCTCGAGCGGCAAGCCCTGCAGCAGCACCTCCATATCCGCCAGCGACGAGACGGCCACGCCGCATTTTCCCACTTCTCCTTCGGCCAGCGGGTGATCCCCGTCATAGCCCATCAGCGTCGGCAGGTCGAAGGCTATGGAAAGTCCAGTTTGCCCTTGTTCTAAAAGGTAATGAAGGCGCCGGTTCGTCTCCTCGGGCGTGCCGAAGCCGCTGAACTGGCGCATCGTCCACAGCTTGCCCGCATACATCGTCGCGTGAATGCCGCGTGTGTACGGAAACTCGCCTGCAGCGCCGAGGTCCCGGCCGGGATCAAATCCGGCTAAGTCAGCGGGCGTATAAAGCCGTTCAACTGGCACTCCGGAGGTTGTGGTGAAAATCGGGCGGCGCTCGGGAGAGCTCTCCAGGGCCGGCTTGAGGATTTTTTCCTGCCATTCAAGCTCGCCGGAAGATGTTTGGCGGCGCGGTTCCCGCTCTGATTTGAGGTTTACGACCGGCGATTTCACGGTATGCCGCACATCCTCATTGCATCTCATGTGCTAGCAAAGTGTCAATGCTAGCCGTCCGCGTTCAGCGGTCAGCAATCAGCATTCAGCGAAAGTAGCGCAGCGCGGCCTTACGGCCGCAACCAAACCCGCGTGAAGCCCTTGCCCTCTCCCTCGGGAGAGGGTGGACCGCGGCCGGCGCTTTCTCCAGCCGGCGCGAGCCGGGTGAGGGGGTCCCTAGAAAATCTGGTTAAAAAACAAGATTTCACGATCTTGCAATGCAGACCGCTGTGTTTGCGGTCTGCGGCTTTTCCCTCACTGGACGGACAAACCGTGGCCTCAAAAGCGGAGCTCCCCGTTACCCGGCCGCCGCCTCGCCGACCGCTGACTGCTGATAGCCAATTTCTGATCGCTTGTAATCCGAGTGGTTAAAATCCATCAGCGGCGGTGGTTTACGGCCAAAATCGGGGCTGGAGTTTTTCTGTATTGGTGGCGTAAGTACTTAGCGGCAAAGGCGCTTAGCCCTATCTTCCCCAATTGGCAAAGCGCATGCTCTAATCACAAACCTCAAGGTTTAGGAGTAGCGTTATGGACACCATTTGGAAGAAATCACTTAGGAGCATGGCCTGCTCGGTAGCCGTGCTATTACTTTTAACTGCTTCTCTCGCTTTTGCGCAAGACCAGCAAAACGGCGATTCATCTGCCCCGGCGCAGCAGCAGAGCACAACCCCGGCGACGGGATGGCAGCAGTTCTCAGGCCCGCCACCGGCGCCACCCGCGGATCCGCCAGGCCAAGCTAATTCCCAGAATCCGTACCAGCCTTACGACACGTCGAATAACGTCCAGGCGCCGAGCGCGCCGGCGCAGAATCCCAACACTCCGTCGCAGACTCCTGTCGCGCCACCGGAAGTTCCCCTCGCGCCGCCGCCGAGTTCCGGCATACCGTCGCGCCTGGTCGTTCAACGCGGCGCTTATATCACCGTGCGCATCGATCAAATGCTCTCTTCGAACAAGAACGTGCCGGGAGATGCCTTTACGGCAACGCTGGAACAACCCCTGGTCGCGGATGGGTTGGTGGTTGCCGCCCGCGGAGAAACGTTGGGCGGGCGCGTGGTGGAAGCGAAGAAGGCGGGGCGCATCAAAGGCGTCTCGAGGCTGGCAGTTCAACTCACGAATCTGAGCTTAGTGGACGGCCGGCAGGCGCCCATCCAGACGCAGTTCATTAACGAAGTCGGCCCCACGTCGAAAGGGCGCGATGCCGGCTCCATCGCCACTACCACAGGCCTCGGCGCAGCCGTAGGCGCCGCTGTGAACGGAGGCATTGGCGCCGCCGTGGGCGCTGGAGCAGGTGCTATCGCCGGCACGGTCGGCGTGCTCCTTACTCGGGGACATCCGACGGTTATTTATCCTGAGTCGGAATTGACCTTCCGCCTCGAATCTCCGGTGGTCGTCTCCACGGCGAAAGATCCGGACGCGTTTCATTACGTCGTCGAGGACGCTTACGCTCAAGAAAGCGCAGTCCAGAAGCCTGCGCCCCCGCCTCCAAGCCTTTGCAACGGCTATGGCTGCCCGCC
>JASHOS010000248.1 GCA_030040995.1 Terriglobia bacterium
ACTCCTGCTACTGAGACAGAACAACCCGGCGAAGTCCCTTCGCTTGGACTGCGTGAGGTCGGGTATTTTACCGAGCGAATTGGGGGGCAATTCGCTGTCTGCAAATTCGATTTCACTTCTTACCGAATGTTGGTAGTTCCAGAGACCGCGCTATTAAATGACGACCTCGCACGACGAATCCGAGAGTATGTTCGAGCTGGAGGTAAAATACTAGCTTTTGGCCATTCGTCCTTGCTCGATCCATTCGGAAAACTCAGGACAGACTTTGCCCTAAGTGATGTATTTGGCGTCAAGTATATGGGGCCCCTGCCGGGCTACAAGCATTCGGTCAATCTACCGGAAAGCAACTTGATATCGAGTATGCCTCTCAATCCGGGAGCTGTTGGCGTGAAAACGACGACAGGAAAACCCTTGGCGGTATGGAGGGGAGCAGAAGATCTTCCTGCGGTTGTAGAGAATAGTTTTGGGAAAGGGCAATGCATCTATACGAGTGCCGAAGAGAGTGCGTTCGGACAAGGCAGCTCTTTGCTGGCAGAGTTAACAGAGCGATTGATCGGTCCTGTCCCGATTACGGTGAGAGCGAAGCGCAACTACTCTCTGCTCATGAATCGCCAAGGTGAGACCTTTCTTCTTTACTTGATGGATAGAAGCACGCGTTCTCGCAGTATTGCCGACTTCTGGTCTGCCGGTGGGTCAGAATCATCGCTGCCCGCCGTCGATACCAAGGAGTGGGTTTCAGTAATTCTCAATACGGGCATCCTTGGCGAGATTCGTGAGGCTGAACTGATTGGTTCAAGTCAGAATGTCGCTGTGAGCCGCCGGGTGGGGTCCATCGAACTGCTTTTTCAGGCCTCTCCGGCGGTTTCATCTGTTCGGATGAAAAAGTAAGCAGTAGCCCGTTCAACTTCGTGACGGTCACAGTTCCGGCGAAAGTTTCGTATTGATAGTTTGATTTAGTTATTGCGATATGTTTTAGAACCAAGTTTCGCGCTATGGCTATGCGCCCAGGATCCCAGCCAAAGATATTCGGGCATAGTGGGAATCTCCCGATCCTCAGGAAACAAGCTCAGCGTCCTGTGCCATACCGCTTCCTGACCATCGTTGATCTCCCCTAAAATAATACTTACCGCTGCACTACCTGCCCCAACCCCATCCGCTGATTCTCAACCACGCTCCAATAGCGGTGTTCCTTGCCGTCCTTGCATTGCTTCTTGCTGCACAAAAGCGTCGTCGGCGCGCATCCTGACAAACTCCTGGACCGCATGTCAAAGAGGGTGGGTCGGCACTGCAGGCGACTGAGGGGAAAGATCTTAAGTCGGCGGAGAGATCGACTTTGCTCAGCGTACTTTCCCAACTGCAAAAGTCAGGCTAACTTCCGGGCGGAATTTGGAGGATACCGTCCAATCGACGCCCGCTTCTAAATCTCTCCCCGAGGAGAGGGAAGAGGGAAAGGGTGACGGGGTGACAGGCATAGGCGTTAAAATAAGAGGCCTCAGTTCCACCTCGTTGGCTACACGACCGAGCTCGTTGTTACTAAGCAAAGCCAGAGCCAGATTATAGTGAGTCGGCCAAGCGTTCACCTGTAGGGTCAGAGCTTTCTTGACGGAAGCGATGGCGCAAGGCAAGTTGTGCGACCGCGCATACAGCGCCCCAAGCACGTTGTATGCTCCGGAACATGGGCGAGCCTCAAGAGCGTGGAGAAGCGGCAATGAGCGGCAATGCGATTTTGGATAAATGCTTCTCAACGATGATAGAATGCGGCGAGAGCGAAGGCGGATAATGCTTGTATGTCAACATGGCCGGGTTAGACCACACAACGGCAGGAACCTCTATTTTGCCCTTTGCATTCTGGTCGCCTGGCGTTCCCCCTTAGCGGCGCGTACGGACGGGCAAACCGCGTCCCATCAAGCGGCCTTCTATCTCAACACTCGCCCGGGTGTAGGGTACGTAGGGTCCGAAGTTTGTGCCCGTTGCCACACGAGCATTCATGATGACTACTTACGGACGACGATGGGCCGTTCCATGACCTTGCCGAATTGCCGCAACATGCTATCTGTGCCTGTTACCGTGCATGTCTCAAAGCTGGACCGCGATTTTGAAGTATTCTGCCGGCATGGTGCGCTTTACCAAGCGGAATCGCAGCCAGGCCCGGGAGGGAGTGCGATTTTCCGTGACACCGAGCGTGTCGCTTACGTGATCGGGGCGGGCCAGAACGGGATAGGATTTATTATTTCCAGAGGCAATTACCTTTTTGAGGCGCCTCTTACTTTCTACCCCCACATTCGTTCCTGGGACCTTTCTCCAGGCTATCAATTCGCCGATTACGGCTTTCTACGCTCTATACCAGCGGCTTGCATTACCTGCCATAGCGGCCGCCCGCGTCCCGTGATGGGCCGCCCGGGGCTTTTTAGGGATCCGCCTTTTGACGAGATCGCGATTGGCTGCGAAACTTGCCATGGTCCGGGCCAGTTGCACGCCGAAGAGCGGTTGAAAGGAGAGCCTCTCCGCGGCAGAATTGACCGGTCAATTGTCAACCCGGCAGATCTTCCGGGCTGGCTGGCAGATAACATCTGCATGGAGTGCCATCAAGCCGGCGATACCCGCGAGCTGATGTCCGGAAAGACCTATAGCGACTACCGCCCTGGCGAGCCGCTGGCCGACACAGTCGAGATCTTCGCGGTTCCCTTTGGCCCGCAGAATCCCCCACAATCTCCGCTCCTTCAACACTACCAACTGATGAGGCTGAGCCGATGCTACTTGGCAAGTAGCGGCCATCTCCACTGTATCACCTGCCACGATCCACATTTTCAGCCGACTGCAGCGCAGGCGCCCGCCTATTACCGGGCGAAATGCCTGACTTGTCACATTACCCGTAGCTGCACACTTCCGCTCGTCCGAAGGCTCCAGGAGAAGGATAACTGTATTAGTTGCCACATGCCGCACCAGCATCTCGAACACATTTCCCATTCCGCACTTACCAACCACCGGATTATCGCGTATCAAGGTGAGCCGTTCCCGCAGGCGGCGTTCCATCAAACCACCCCGGCCCTGCCCGACCTCGTCTGGCTTGATGCTCCTCGATGGCGCAAGCCTCAACTCCCGCCGATGGTGCTGCTCCGCGCGTACGGCGAGCTTATCGGCAGGAATCCTGCCTACCGAGACCGCTATGAAAAACTCCTCGACGAGCTGGCTGTTTCCAAGCCAAACAACCCCGTCATTCTTTCAGCCCTGGCTCGGAGGAACCTCGAAAAAGGAGCGCACCAAAACGCGGAGGAGGCAAAAGAGGAATTGACTCAGGCAATCCAGAGAGGATCAACGCTCGCCTCGGATTTTGAACTCGATGCGCAACTCCTTGTAGGATCCGGCAACCTGCAGTCCGCGATTGCTGTGCTGAAGCGGGGCATCGCGCTGAACCCATATGCGACGCGCCTTTACAAGCGCCTGGCGGTCGCCTACATCCAGGCAAAGGATTATCAGGACGCTCTTCGCATCATGAAGCAGGAGGTTCAGATTTGTCCGCAGGACTCGTTCATGAGATCCCTGATTGCAAAGGGGGAACGAGCCGGCACTCAGCAATGAAGACGAGACTGGTCAAAGACTAAAAGCTACCTGGCGAATCTTCCATACTCACCTCACTTGCGAATTCCGACACGATGCTTGGCTCGCGGGTGCATCTGTGCGTCCACGCAATCCCTCAGAAGATGTGAATCAATTGGGCGCGGTGGAGCGGGAACAGACCTCTGCGGAAGATGCGCTCCTGGTCGGATCGTCAGAATGGCCATCCATCACCTGGCTCTTCGCGGCCCCGAAGCTTCTGTCAAATTATCTCGGTCTCTGGGGGAGCTGCCATCTTAGAATGGTTGACACACGAAGCTTCTAAGCTTTCACCCCCTGAAGACTCCGAAACACGCAACTGTGACCACACGTCGAGTATATGGTCAGCCATGGTTTGGCGCGCTTCCAGAGGCTTGCGGCTGGAAATCGCCTCATAGATCGACTCATGGAACTTCAAAGGACGATCCACACCGGTTTGGTTGACCACCTTGGCCATGCTCATCAGTAGCGCACGCTGTATCATTGTGAAAATCAGACGACACACGCGGTTTCCGGAAGCTTTGAAAATCGCTTCATGAAAAGCCAGATCGGCATCGAGCCTCGTGGCGACAGAAGCACTCCGTTGCATGGATCTCACTGCCTGGCGAAGCGCAGCCAGATCTTCATTTGTGGCCCGTTTTGCAGCACGCAATGCCAGCTCAGGTTCCACAATCAGACGTGCCTCCGCCAATTCTTCGTCTGCGATGTCGCCGAGCAGGATCATAAATTCGATCGGCTCGCGCAGAATATTGGTCGCATCCGAATTCAAGTAGGTACCGTCCCCGACCCGCTGTGAGACGACGCCCAGGAGTTGCATCACCTTGATTGCCTGCCGCAGCGAAGACCGGTTCACCCGGAACAGGCGCGCAAGTTCGCGCTCAGAAGGTAACTTGGAGCCAGGGAAAAAGGTTCCCTCTGCAATTGCTCGTTTGAAATGCGCGATCAGTTTCGCGGTTATGTCACTCCGCTGGTCAGCCTCGAATCGCAACCGCTTGCTCGCTTGCAATTTCGCCATGCATCCGCCTTGTTCTCAGTTCATTTGGACGAAGTCGGGGTGCCTACCATCAGGTTCCAATCGCCCGCTCTGGGTGCTTTTCAGCGTACACCCACCGCTACTGACCGCACGCCTATGATAGCGCTACTGAAGAATTGGCTCAATCATACAGTCATATGCTCAGCCATCTAAAGAACCAGACACAGTGCGAACCACACAATTTCACAGTTCAAGTGGAGCCTCAATGCAGTGGCAGTCCGCTCGCAAATGGTCCGGCCGCTTCGAGTAGGATGCGAGATGGTAGGGTGGTAGCCGCGTCGAAGAAAGTGACAATCTGCGTTTTCTTTTCACGAGGCGCGTGGTTGACTGGACGAACTAACGCCTACACACGCGAGAACTCGAGTAAGTGAGCGGCTCGGCAAATGGTCTCCAGCGATTGCTATATCGGGATGGTTTGTAGCTACAATTCTTTTGGGTACAGGTGAGGACTGCCGGAACGGTTTGGTTAAGGCTTGGGGGCTCTCTCTTCCGACCCTTTCCACAGCCGGCGCCACCAAGTTCGGAAACCACTCGGAGTAGCGTAGGCTCTTATCCGCTCAGTGTTTGACTAAAGTAATTAAACAATTTTGAGCGTACGTTACACGACATTACATCGCTTCAGATTCTGAAATTTCAAATATTTTTGGCTACGGTTTATGCTCGTTCTTCGGTGATGCTGTGAACGGAGTTCTGTCCAGTTTCTCGAAGTTGTGGATGGCGCGAGCGTTGTTGGCTTTGGGAGAGGGCTGGCGGCGATCGTTTTGTTTTCTGCTCGGACTCGTTCTGCTGGCGTCAGGTGGCGCCCTGGCGCAGGAACTTGACGCGGTGGTGACCAACCAAAACCAGAAGTCTCCGACAATTGCGGACGAGGTTACGAATCCCACCGAGCGGAAGGCCTATCTGGAACTTTTCAAGAAGCGCGATCCCGCCAAGACGGCCAAGCTGGCGGAAGCGTTTCTTGCCCAATATCCGCAATCCTGGGAACTGGCGCAGATTTATGGGATCGCGGCACGGGCTTACATCAACCTGGGTGCTTATCCGCAAGCGCTGAGCAACGCCAAACAGTCCCTTCGGCTTTATCCCGAAGACCCCCTTCTTCTCGTTCCGGTGGCCAACGTTCAAGCGCAGACCGGCGACTGGAGGAACGCCATTGCGAGCGCGCACGAGGCGCTGGACGATCTCAGCCGGTTCGTGCGCCCAAGCTCGGTTCCCCAGCATCAATGGCCGGTGTTGAAAGAAAAGCTTGAGGCGTCGTGTTATTTCGCCATCGGGCGGGCCGAGACTGTTGAGGCGCTTAACTCCTCCAGCCCCTCAACGCGCAGCAGCTTGCTTGAAAAGGCGGTGAATCACCTGACGCGTGCGAGAGCGTTGGACTCCACAGGTACAGAGAGCGTCTACCTACAGGCTCTGGCGGAGCTGGGATTGAACCGGATTCAGGCAGCCGCGGTAGGTTTTGCCGCTGTTGCAGAAGGAGATGGTCCTCTCAAAGCAGAAGCACTCAAGCACCTGTTGCAACTCTACGCCGCTACCACGCCTCCGCCAGCGCCGGACTTTCAGGCTTACCTGCGGCAGATTGTTTCTGCGGCTGGAGCTGCTGCGTCCGCTCAAGGAATTTCCCCAACCGCTCCACCTTCAGCGGCACTGCCAGAATACGCCGGCTCACAGTCGTGCCGCTTCTGCCACTCTGATATTTATACGGCTTGGCATACGGGCATGTCGAAAATGTTCCAGCCCTACAAACCTCAGAATTTGATCGGCGATTTTACGGTCCACAATTCATTCTATGCAGGCGACGACGCTACTTTTCAAGACGGCGAATTTCACACGACTCCGGGAAAGAACCGATGGCTTTTCGCTCGCATGGTGGTTATTCATGGGCATCCTTATTTTGAAACGCGCAACCAGGATGGCCGGTGGCATCAGTACCCAGTAGATTACACGATCGGCTCCAAGTGGGAGCAAGCATACGCCACACGCCTGCCGGACGGAGAAATCCAGGTATTCCCTATCCAATACAACCGCCTGCTGGGAAGATGGGTAGACTTCTGGAAATTTATTGATTCTCCTGATAGCCCACGCGCCGACTTGCACCGGTGGGGCGAGATGGGGATCTGGACAAACTACCAGGCCAACTGCGCCGTGTGTCATACCAGCCAGCTAAGAAGTCCCGGCGGTGGCGGATTTGCTCCGAAGGGAGAAACTTTCCGTGAGCCCGGCGTCGACTGCGAAATGTGTCACGGCCCCTGCGCGCGTCACGTCGCGGCGATGATGAAAGGGCAGCCGTACTCCAAGCAGCCCTTAGACCCTCCGATTGACTTCACCAGAATCAGCGCCCAGGATTTCATGGCGATCTGCGCGCAGTGCCACATGCAGTCCGCCGTGCGCGCCCCCGGCCCGCGGGGGGAACTGAACTATTCGACGCGCGGCGAATTCTTTGTCCGCTACCGGAGCCGGCCCTATGACGAGTTTTCTCACCTCGGCTTCTACAAGGACGGAAGGTTCCGTCAGACGACGTTTATCGTGGAATCGCTCATGCGGTCAGAATGTTTTCGCAAGGGTCACATCACCTGCGGCAACTGCCATGACGTGCACGCCCCTAACCCAGCTTCGAACCTCACGTTGCTCAAGTTTCCTGAAGAGTCTAACCGGATGTGCACCCAGTGCCACACGGTTTTTAGGGATAAGGCGGCGCTCGTGCGCCACACCCGCCACCCGGCTCGCTCACCAGGCAGCCGTTGCGTCGCATGCCATATGCCTCGGATCATGAATGCGTTGCTCTTCATGGCTCGAACGCATCGAATCGACGATATCCCGAACGCCGATAGCACGCTGCGCTTCGGGCAACAAGACAGCCCGAATGCCTGCTTGCTGTGTCACAAGGATAAGGTTGCGCAGTGGGTCAAGGAGAAGCTTGTGGCCTGGAAAGAAACTCCAGTAGCTAAGCCTTGAGGCAGCGATAGATTACTTGGCTCTGTTGCCCTGAGGACCATGATGCCCGCAGCGTTAGAACGAAGATTTCAGCGAAGGCTGGACAATGTGCAAGAAATTGTATCGGGGAACGATGCCATAACCGTTCCAGCTTCCGCTGGACGACTGCGTAATCAGTCCGCCGTTGGAGAAGGGGTTATCGTCCGGGGCGGCGAAACTGGGCGTATTCGTGAAATTGAACGCGTCCGCCCGAATTTGGAAACGCTTGCTGTCGGTGACCGGAATGTGTCTCTCGATCGTCAGATCAATGTCGGGGACAGAGTATTGGGAGAGCAGCAGAAATCCAGGTTTCATGCCGTTCGCAACCAGTTAACTGACGAGGGTTTAGCCGCTGATCATGCTCTAAAGCCCTGATATCCTTGCCGACGGTTTGGCATGGCTGACGCCATGCACTGATGCACGGCGCACGAACTTAATGCGCTCTGCATAGAGAACTCCGAGGAGGTATTCGTGAACGAAACCCTGCCATCTCTCTCGTGGATCGAATCGCTTCGCGGCGTTGATACTCCGACCATCTCGAATGCCATTGAGCTGCTGAATGTTCGGCCGAAAGAGGAAGGCTTTGCGCCACTGGAAATTCGCTGTCTCTTTCCTGACCTCGGCCGGTTAGCCGGCTACGCCGTCACGGCCGAAGTAGAGACGGTCACCCGAACCGGCAAAAAGGAGGAACAGACATTTATCGAGCTTTTTGAGGCCACGTCCCGGTCTCCAAAGCCGGCAGTCATCGTGCTACAGGAGATAGGAGAGCGTTCCAACTTTGCCGCCCATTGTGGAGAAGTTATGACAACAATTTTTAAGCAGGCCGGAGCCATAGGCTTGGTTACCGATTCCAGTGTCCGGGATCTCGCAGAAGTTCGGGCGTTGGGATTCCACTATTTTGCCCGGGGCGCCGTTGCGAGTCACGCCAATTACCGGATCGTGCAGTCTGGCGTTCCGGTTCGGATTCTCGGATTCCCGGTTCAGCCGGGCGACCTGCTGCACGGAGACGAAAATGGGCTGATTCAAATTCCCCGTGCCGCCTTTGACGGTTTGTTGGATGCAATTGTTTCGGTACGATCAAAGGAAAAGGAGCTGATGGATTTTGTCCGGACCCCAGGCTTCAGTCCTGGACGTCTGAAGGGGCGGTTTCTACACTAGCAGCCTGATTGCAAACGCCGGGACTTTCTCGCTCCGTTTGTATCCCGTTCCTTTCCTTTCAACAGCAAGCGAGATGCTTCGCCGCGCTCACTCTACCATGTCGCTTTGTGACACCCCGAAGCACGAAAAGGACTCCCTTGCCCGTCCGTCGGCTCACGATAGCCTGCTTCCCACGGGAGCGAGGGCGTACGGTCAGAGGGGGGACCGCTGGCCGAACCTTTCAGGGCCACACGGGGGTCTGATTCCATCAAACGCTCACAAGGCGCGCGAACAAAAATCTAGCAAACCTCCCCAACTGCGGGGTGAAATTCCGCCAGACGTGGTGAAAAGGCCTGGCTAAGGAAACCTTCCTGTTCAAGCGTTGTGGTATACCTCTTCCATCACCGCCCATGAGGTTTCGCCGGGAAGGGGAATTTGCATCGGAGCTGATCGAAATAAGAAGTTCTTGCCAGAGGATCAACGCCAGGAATGTCTTCCGTCATGGGCGTGGACGCCGGAGAATGGGTCCGCTCCCGAGGCCCAGCAGATTTTCGGCGGTTACAGTCGGTACGGTGGTAATGAGAGGACCTGCAGCTAAGGAACTGACGCTGGGCCAAGTTGATACATAACTGGCGCCCCCTGCCCAACTGTCATAAAACCGTCCGAACGAGAGGCGGAGCGTAGTGTCAGGGGTGAAAGAACCGCTGGACCGCCGATAGCGCCGCCAAACTGGTTCTGCTCAAGTGGTGTTCGGTTCGAGACGAAGAAGTTGCGAGCGTCCAACGCGTCGTTGATCTTGAATTCCTGCTGCTGCGCCGATACGAACCCTCGTGCGGCTGCCCGCAAAGTATATTCACCAGATGGAATATCCAGGATCACATACTCCCCCGGTCGTATTGGTCCCGGTCGTGCGCTGTACGCCCGTGAGGCTGTTCGTGAGCGTTACTGTCGCGCGGGGTACGATAGCCCCACTGGGGTCTTTTACTGCTCCGTTGATTGATTCCCACGAATAGCCGAAGACCGTAAATGCAATTCACGCGCTTCACCCTCCGCCTCCTCAATTCCTCCGATTCCAACTTGCTGCCCCCTTTAGGTTTCGCAGTCCCCCCTGACCTGCCTTCCTATCTCAGTTACTCGGCCCCACAGGAATCTCCGAGTCATCCCGATCAGTTTCTATCTCGACTCTAAGTGCTTAGGAGTATAGATTGTATTGGATCGACCATTGATTTCTAAGCGGTGCCATTATCATCCAGGGAATTGGGGATGTCAAGCCGTTTTGGGATGCCTATGTGGTGCCTCAGTCTTATCCACAACCCGGAGCGGCAGGCTTTAACCCTGCCACGTAACATTTCGGCATAAAGTGTATTCCCCACAAAGGCGTATAAAGCCGCGTCTATACGCCAGCAACCAAGGAATCACCGCAGCTGCGATCTGCGAGATACTGCTTGACAAAATGCTCGCCGACTAACTAAGATAACACCGGTTCATGGCTCAACCAATATAGTACTCGGCGCTCTGAGAACCGGTAGAGATGCTGGCATTTTGGCACCACCGGTTAAGGTAATCTAGACGTTTCGACGTCCAGTCGGAAACTTCCGGCGCGTTTATGGCGCCTGGAGGTCATGCCGTCTAGCTGAATGAGGAGATAAGAGTGTGAGATTCAGCATCTCGAAGGCTGTTGTGTTAACGCTTGCACCGGTGTTGACACTGTTTTCCTGCGGTGTGTTCGCCCAAAATCCACAACGCCAAGGATTGGTCTCAAAGTGGGTGTTTAACAAAGATTCAGGCGCTCTGGCTCGTGATCAGATCAGCGGAGCCGAAGGCCAAATCGAAGGCTACTACGAGTATCTCCCCGGGGCCGTTGGCACGGGTTTACGGCTGGATGGCTACACTACCGGTGTGACCTGCGAATCGGCGGACGCTCCTAAACTGAGTTCTGGTTTTACGATATCCGCCTGGGTCGCTTTGAACACATATCCGTGGAATTGGGTCGCAGTGGTGGACCAGGATGAGGACCGGCAGGCTGGATACTTTTTCGGGATAGATGCTTTCGGGCACCTGGGATTACAGTTAGCCGTTGACGGAGCCTGGGAAGAGCTGACCTCGACAGAACAACTGCCGCTGAAGCGATGGGCGTACATTGCGGGGACGTACGAGGCGAACCGAGGTCTGACAATTTACGTTGACGGCAAAGAAGCAGGGCAGTTGCCGGTTCAAGGCCAGATGACGTCCGCAACGGGAGTCGATCTACTCATGGGACGTGTTCGGCGGCCAGCACTGCCAATGCCGGCCGGAGCAATTCATCCCATATACCCTGTCTGGTATTCGATGGACGGAATTCTCAATGACGTTGAAATCTATGACCGCAGCCGGAGCGCAGAAGAGGTTCAGCAGGCCTACGCGGAGGTGCAGGTGCCGCAGAGAGACGCCTTGCCGTGGCCGAAGATGCCCTCTGGCTCGCCGGGAGCAGGACGTTTTGGAGCGTACTATTCCACGTTGAAATTTCAGGATACGTGGGACCGGCTGCGGCGCGTCGGGCCAGATTCCGACGTAGTGGTGCGGTTTGATGAAGCACCAATTCGGCTGGTGTTCTGGCAGGGGACGAATTACATTCCAGCCTGGGTGACGGAAAACGACAGATGGTATACGGACGAATTTCTGGAGACCTGGGGGAAAGGCTGCCCCGCTGGTGGTGACTGCGAGCCGATGTCAGACAAGCAAGAGCGCTATTCGCACGTAAGCATTTTGGAAAGCAACAACGCCAGGGCCGTCATCCACTGGCGCTATGCGCTGTCGGAGGTCGAGCGGTACCAAGGCGCGTGGCCGGACCCTTCCACCGGCTGGTTCGACTGGGCTGACGAATATTGGACGGTATACCCAGACGGTATTGCGGTCCGCAAGCAGGTTTTATGGAGTACGGATTTAGACAAGGAGCATGAGTGGCAGGAGACGATCGTACTGAACCAGCCTGGCACGCGCCCCGAAGACAACATCAACCTGGATGCGCTGACGTTGGAAAACATGCAGGGAGACACCGCAACTTATTCCTGGAAGTCGAAGCCTGCAAACAGCTTCGAAAGGCCCAATAGCCCTCAAAAGGCCGATAGGCCGCGGGACCCCAACATCCAGATCGTAAATTTGAAATCGAACTGGAAACCTTTTCAGATCGTCTCGCCAGACCATTCCCACTTCGATATCTATAACGGAGAAAAGACCTACTTCACATTTGAGTGCTGGAATCATTGGCCGGTGGCGCAGATTGCTTCCAGCGGCAGACCCTGTATTGCGCCGGACCGCGCCTCCCACTCGTCGCTATCGCACATCTATTGGAAGGTTTATTCGCAAACGTCCGATTCGATGACCAAGATCCTGCTCGATGGCTTGACGGCGCAATCGGCGGCGTCGCTGCTCCCTCTGGCCAAGTCGTGGTTGTCGCCACCGCAAGTGGCCGTATCCGGCCAGGGATTCACGAGCCAAGGTTATGACCCGACCCAACGGGCATTTGTCGTGCTCAAGAAAGAAGGCTCAAATCCATCGGCACTCGAGATGACGCTGAAGGCAAGCGAAGAGTCGCCAATTTACAATCCGGCGGTCGTGGTGAGGAATTGGGGTGAAGAGGATGCGCGACTAAGAATCAATCAAAAGGCAGTGGCGTGGGGGAAGAACTACCGGCACGGACTCGTTCAGACGCCTGGCGGCGCCGACCTGATCGTATGGATACGTAACCGGTCGGATACGCCGCTGAAAATCTCATTAATGCCCGTAAGCCACTGACCTTCCATTTCTGTTCTGCTCGACTGAGTGCTATTGAGCGGCGGTCAGAGACCGGAGCCGTGCGCATAGCGTTTAGATCAAGATGAAACGGAACTTCGGGAAAGACCGGATCATTGACGGGATACTGATTTTCGTACTCCTCTCTGAAGTTGCCGTCGCACATGCCGGGAAGCTGGTCTTTGTTGGATTGTTCATGGGCGATATAAAGTTCTAACGATCCTTCCTTTCACAGTCACGAAATGACCGTCATCAGCAGCCGGAACTCGACGGGCAGTGAGTTTCGCCGCGTGCTTCGCCTGATGGAAACTGGCGTCATTGATGCCAGCCGATGGATCACTCACCGCGTCGGGTATAGCTCGGTTGTGGATCATTTTCCACGCTGGATAAATAGTAACAATGAGTTCCGGAAAGCCCTGGTAGAGTGGTAGCAACTCCTCATGCGGCTTGAGCACAGAATCAATCGACAACGCTTCGCTGTCCCTCTGTGCGAGACTCTATCGGAGTCAGCACATGCCCGGACGTCCCAGGCTAACCTTGATGATGGGTACGCTCCGTTTTGACCCTATAGATCAGTTGAGGGAGACACGCGATTATGACCGCCGCTGTAGGATGCCTGCTCGTCATATTGGCAGGCATTGCGACCGGCATTTATTTCGCAGGACTTAAATACGTCGAGCATCACAGTGCTAATGTTGCAAGGGCTCTTCAGGATTCGGGCAACAATTGACATTATACGCCGCGCTGTCTAATATCCGTAGGAAGGTCAGACCAATACTGTACGAGTCGACAGTTTAGCCACCTTTGAGCATTAGGATTGTACGAAAGCCAACAATTCTAGTAACCATGGTGTTTGTGAGACACAGATCAGGAGTCGCCGCGTTTGCCGCAATCGTCGCAAGCTTGGTTACGCCGTTGCCCATTCCGGCTGCGGCGCACACCACAAATCAGGTCGCCCAACATGGCCAGCATCCGGCGGCACCCGACTTCATGCTCACGGGCATCGACGGTCAGAAAGTGAGCCTGAAGGAATATCGCAGGGAGGTTGTATTGGTCAACTTCTGGGCTGCTTGGTGTGTGCCCTGTCGGGCTGAGATCCCGATACTCATCAATCTGGAAAGGCGATATCATTCGGAGGGGTTTCAGATCATTGGTGTTTCCATGGACGACGATCCCCAGCCGGTACGGGAATTCTCAAAACACTTCCCGATCAACTACCCCCTTGTAATGGCCGATGAAAGAATAGCTGGTCGTTTCGGAGGCATACCGGTCCTTCCTACCACCTTCCTAATTGGGCGAGACGGCCGGATTGCGGACACCGTCCTTGGCGCAATCAGTCCGGCGCGTTTCGCTCCCAAAGTCGAGGCGGCGCTGTCGGCGAGCTCTCGTCAGAATGTAAGACGCTCCCCGCCCCGCAAGCCTCCGAGCACACCCTGAGGGAAATACCCACCTCCTGGAGCGACTCTCAGTAAGAATGGCAACTCTCTGCTGAGTGTAGGGGCTCCGTTGGCGGATGGGAAGGTTCCCGAGCAAGCGGAAGGTGTCTACACCGAACAATGGGACGGTCGTTGGCGGTCTAGGGCGAAGCGATTTAT
Source organism: Terriglobia bacterium (assembly GCA_030040995.1). Lineage (GTDB taxonomy): Bacteria > Acidobacteriota > Terriglobia > UBA7540 > UBA7540 > JASHON01. Next base: position 14,098 of record JASHOS010000248.1, read on the forward strand.
GGCACGTGGCCCTGGAAGGTTTAGGAAGAAAATATGCTGAGACGGAGACTTAAAGCTATCGTTGTCGATATATCCCAGGATTTCCAACTTGCCGATGGGGTCGCGTGGGGGGCAGCCTGACAGCGGCGTGGCGGCTGTGAATTTCGGTAAAATTACCAGCGCCGAGAATTCGGCGCGATAGATTCAACTTGCCTTGACGTTATAGTTCTGAGGAAACTCGAGTGAGACTGTGGGGAAAGCGAAGTAGCCAATGCGCTAGGCCTGCGGCGATGCTGCTGGTTTTGACGTTGATCGGTTGCAGCAAGCCCCCCGCGCTATTCCGCGTGAATCTCGCTCCAACGGCTAAATACGAGCCCGTTGTGGCTGAACTGACGGAATTTATCAAGCATGAAATGGCGGACAAACAGCTTCCGGCGCTCTCGATCGCCCTTGTCGACGGCCAGCATATCGTTTGGGCGCAGGGCTTCGGGTATGCCGATCCGGCGGCCAAGACTCCTGCCACGGCAGAAACAGTTTACCGGGTGGGATCAGTCTCAAAGCTATTTACCGACGTTGGAGTGATGCAGCTCGTTGAACGAGGCCGTCTCAATTTAGACGCGCCGATTACCACATATCTGCCTGACTTTCATCCGCACAACCCGTTTGGCACGCCGGTCACGCTGCGGCAACTCATGGCGCACAGAGCTGGTATTTTACGTGAGCCGCCGGTGGGCAATTACTTCGATTCGGGTGGTTCCACTCTGGCCGCTATGGTCCACAGCCTGAATCAGACCACCTTGGTTTATCCTCCGGGAACGCACACAAAGTATTCCAACGCCGGCGTTGCTGTGGTGGGTTACGTGCTAGAAAGCGTCGAACACCAGCCGTTCGCAGAATACCTGAAGCATGCCGTACTGGAGCCTATGGGTCTCGACGAGAGTGCATTTACGCCCGAGCCGCAGTTGATTGGCCGTCTGGCGAAATCGTTTATGTGGAGTTACGACGGCTTGGTCGCACCCGACGCGCAGCCTTACGAGCAGGGCGCGAAAGACTTTCCGGCGCCTACGTTCCAGCTCGGAATGTCGCCGGCCGGCAGCATGTACTCAACGGTGACCGACCTCGGCCGGTTTTTGGAAGTATTGTTTACAGGAGGGTATGGTCCGCACGAGCAGGTGATTGGAGCGCCGATGCTTCGGCAGATGTGGACGCCGCAGTTCGTGCCTGCGGCGGACCACAGCGGATTCGGCATCGGCTTCTTCATTTCACAGTTTGAGGGCCAGCGGCTGGTGGGCCATGACGGCGCGATATACGGCTTCGCCACAACCCTTGAGGCTTTGCCCGATGAGAAGATCGGGGCAGTTGCGATCACTACGGTAGACAGCGCCAATGCCGCTACGGATCACGTCGTAAGGGAGGCGTTGCGCCTGATGCTCGCCCAGCGCAAGCACCTCGCCCTGCCGCCGGTCCAGATGACCGAGCCGATTTCTCCAGACGAAGCGCAAACGTTGGCGGGCCACTATGGAACGGGACGAGATGCTGTGGATTTGATCGATCAAGGAGGCGAGCTTTACCTCTTACCTGTGGCAGGGGGGAATCGGCTGCGGCTGCGAAAGGCAGGGGCCAGTCTGATTGTCGATAGCCGGCTGAACTATGGGCTCAAAATTCAACCTTTGCAAGACGCCATTGAAATTCGCGGCAAGATTTTGCATCGTGCTGTAATGCTTAAGCCGAAGCCGGTGCCCGCGCGATGGAAGGGCCTGATCGGGGAATATGGGTGGCCGTACGATACTCTGTATATTCTCGAGCGCGACGGCCATTTGACGGCCCTCATCGAGTGGTACGAATACGATCCCTTGCAAGAGGAATCGTCCTCCGTCTTTGATTTCCCACACCGTGGCCTATACGATGGCGAGAAGGCTGTTTTCACGCGGAACGCCAGCGGCTTCGCTACTCAGGTGCAGGTTAGTGGTGTCGTGTTCAGGAGAATCCCGGTCGGCCCGGAGGAAGGTGCAGCCTTCCACATCCGGCCGGTTCGGCCGGTCCCCGTATTACGGCGGATTGCACTTGCGGCACAGCCGCCGCACGAGGCAGGCAGTTTTTTGAAGCCCGATCTCGTGGATGTCACCAAGCTCGACCCGTCCATCAAACTGGACATCCGCTATGCGACATCGCGGGATTTCCTCGGCCAGCCAGTTTACAGGCTGGCCAAAGCTTATATGCAGCGGCCTGCGGCGGAAGCGCTGGCCCGCGTGTCGCATCGTCTTCACCAGCTCGGCTATGGACTTTTGATTCATGACGCCTACCGCCCTTGGTTTGTGACCAGGATTTTCTGGGACGCCACGCCGGACAACATGAAAATCTTCGTCGCTGATCCGCGTTACGGATCACGTCACAATCGCGGTTGCGCGGTCGATTTGACGCTTTACAGCTTGAAGACCGGCAAGCCGGTGCCGATGACGGGCGGCTTTGACGAGATGTCGGAGCGTTCCTATCCCTTCTATCCTGGCGGCACATCGCTCCAGCGCTGGGACCGGAATCTGCTACGCCATGCCATGGAGGCGCAAGGATTCACGGTCTACGAATTTGAATGGTGGCACTTTGATTACAAGGACTGGCATAAATACCCGATCATGAATATCAGCTTCTCCAAGCTTGCCGCTCAAGTCCGACGTTAGGCCATTCCACTACGTCACAACCGTCGGGAGTCCACCCCCCGGATCTGATTCACTTGCGACGGGCTCTGCCCTTCCGGCGAGCGACCGGTGACCCGCCCAGGCTTTTTCTGGGCCCGAAGCCTGCGAATCCGCCAAAGAGGAAAGATCCCAAAAGAGCACGTTTAGCAAAATCCCAATGATTCCTTCTCTTTCCGCCTTTTTTACGCCGCTTGGCCAGCCATCACTAACGGACAAAAAACGGCTTGCTGCCGGACTCCCGAACATCTCCGTAGCTTCTCCTTCGTACTTGCGGTCCCGATCAAGGATCAGGTAGCGAGGTACGCTGTCTTCCGGAAAAGCCTCGCCCAGTTGCTGCAGCGCGCGTGCCACAATCTTGACAGCATGTCGGGCTTACTCCGGCACATTTCGGGACGTAGTCGCTACCGGGCTGAACTGCCGATCTGCGTCGAGTACGGCGGCGCAGCGATCGAGGTGCGCCCAAACCTGTTTTTCTTTCGGGCGTATGGCAAGTCCATGATTATCGATTGGAAGGTGTACGGGTCAACTGGGGGAACTGGTCCCCACCCGGTCTCGCTTGGCGGGACCGCCTTCTCCCCCAAGGGGGGCGAGGGCAGAGGCGACTTTCATAGCTTCGCGGGTGTCGTGAAGCGACATGATGACTGATACAATACCCGTCGCTGCACGACTCGACCCGAGGCCAGACGCCGACTTTCCTCCACGCTCCAGTAGCGGTGTTCTTTCTCATTTTCCTTCCGCTTGTTCGCGCGCAAATAGATGCCCTGCGCGCATTGTGGCAAAGTCTCGATCTCGATGAGAGAGGGTAGATCTACACTACAACGCTCTTCTCCCACTCAGCACTGAATATTCAGCAGTAGCACCGGGGCAGACCGTCAAGCTTGTTGGAAAAGCCTGCACCCTGCGAAAGTCAGGCTAGCAGTTTCGATTGGGACGGTGGGGACGGGTGAGATGAGAGCAGGGACCTGTCAGCCGACGGGTGGGTGAGGGTGCTGCGTGAGGAGGTCGCCGGAAGCACCGACGTCAGAAATTACTTGGGACACCACTTGGAAGTACTTAGGAACGGCTCGCATGGCCGGCTTTTTTCTGAAAAACTCTTTAGGTGGTTTTACGAAGAGGGGGGTAACCGAACGGTAGGAAAGTTATCGTTCCCCCATCCGCTCCTTCTCAGCGGATGGGGTCTCAACTACAGACGCAGGAGGTATTCGGAGGCGGTCAGCTCGCCAAAATGGATGTTACTGACGCGCTCGCCCAGTACGTTCGCGAAGAACTGAAGAATTGATGCCAGCTTCAGCATAAAGACCTTCTCGCCAAAGCCAAACAGGTGGCATGCTGCCAGAAGGAAAGACAGAACCTTGAAGTTAAGGACAAGCAATTTTTCATCGCCGCTCAACCGCTGGCTGTCATTCACTGCATTCTTCAGTAGATAAATCAGCGCCAGGAAATCGCAGCGCAGCTGCATGCGAAATCTCTTATAATCCGCTGGCGCATCGTAATTTTCGATTGCCATCCGAACAAACGGGAATTCCAGGCGGTTTGCGTTCACGATGGAGTGATAAAACTCCTCGTGAGCTCGCCGCCGAAGAATTCTTTGACAGATTGCCTGGAGATAAAACAGCAGCAAAGCTATGGAGATAATCAGAATCGCGATCGCTGGAATCATTGTTGCACCTCAACGAGCCCCGTGCGCCGGAGCTTCGGCAAACACACGAACTGGCCGAAAAGTTGGCAAAGACCGCGCAGAGACCTTTTCTTCCGTACGAGTCACCGCGTAGAGCCATGTCGCAAACATCCCTAAGTTACATAACTGCATAATCAGCACTGGCAACAGCACGTCATGCCAACCCGGCGTAAGGTAATAGAGAGCCATGCCAGCAGCCGGCCCGGCGAATTCAATCCCTAGGCCCGAAACTAAAAGGCTTAGCTCATCGTCAGCACGATCTGTTTGCTGCAGCATGACGTAGAGTACTGTGATTAGCACTAGGCAGGCAAAGTATAAATTCTGTGAGAACTCGGTAGTAAACGCGCTGAACAGGTGATGATAATTGCGGAGTATTGAGAGGCACGAAATAAGGGTGACCAGAACGAAGACAGAAATCAACGAGGTGCGAACCGGCGACCACCAGTCCTTCTTGGTAGCGAAAGCACGACGAAAGAAGGCACAAACCAGAAGGAAGGCGCCGAGCGTAAGGGCCACGTCCGTGAACCAGTAGACATAATAGTATTGCACTGACGCAGGGCCATAGCTGTAGCGTACGGCGAGACGCACAATCGCGTCGAGGCTTAAAAACGCAAGCGCGTAAAGAAACAGCCCGAAATACTTCTTCCAGCGCCCGCGCAACAACATCGCTGCCACGAACGCGACCTCAAGCGCAACACCGAAATACCCCAGCCCGTCGATCATGAGCAAGTTCCTCCCAATCCGGAATGCTCAGCGTCCACCCATGAAGACGAGGCTATCCTACCACAAAATCCAGAAGCAATAAAGCGAGATGTTATGCAGCCGTAGTTGCCTAAGCCACGTGGGGCGGCATAGGAGCTGGAGCCGAGCCAATCAGAGCCACGGTCGCGTGGGGCGGCATGGGAGCCGGAGCCGAACCAATCAGAGCCATGGTCGCGTGGGGCGGCATAGGAGCTGGAGCCGAGCCAATCAGAGCCATGGTCGCGTGGGGCGGCATAGGAGCTGGAGCCGAACCAATCAGAGCCATGGTCGCGTGGGGCGGCATGGGAGCTGGAGCCGAGCCAATCGCGAGTGCCGGTGTTGCGGTGGCTACGGGCTGAATCGAACTTTGCGCTGAGTTGTTCCATACGCTCGCTGAATCGGATATATTAGCAAAACCCTTACGCAGCGATGTGCTAGCAAAAACGACCAGGACTGCAAAAGATACTGCTAAAGCATGCTTTTTCATTAGACTCCCCTCCAGGGGAATGATTTGACGGGTCGCACCCGACCCGCTGGAGGTAGAGCCTAGTTTTTTTAGTGAGGCGGCAAATCCAGTCTATCTCGAGATTAACCGCCTAGCGTAATCAGTTTAACAGCATACATACAGTTGTCAAGTTAAATTCTGTTTATGTCCTCATCAGTTATCCACCATTTGGCCGCTAGCGCTTAATCTCATCAGCGCCGTGGCTTCGAAAGCAGAGCCTGCCGCAATTTGGCGCGTTCTGCTCCCCCAATCTCACTTCGGCAGCTATCAATGTAAACTTGAGTCGATTTTTCCAGGCCCAAGTTGACCTTGCCAGTGGACAGTGGCATCATACTTTCTGTTGGATTAGAGTAAGGAGAACCGCCATGGAAAAACAAGTATTCAGGGGCCTTATTGCGTGGCTGGCGGTACTTGTCCCGCTGCTTGGATTTGGCGCCGCAACAGCGCGTGCCTGCCCGGCGGCTATGGAGAGGCCGCGTGCCGAAGCGGCCGCCCCCCAGGAGCCTCAAGATCAGCAATCTCAAGACCAGCAGGCTCAACCGCAGGGTCCCACTCAACAGCCTGGAGAGACAGTCATCGTCCCCAAGAAACAGGCGCCTCCCCCTCCCGTTCAACCCGTGCAGCCAGAGAAGGTCAACCCGAACAGCGTCTATACGCTCTCAACGTCTACGAATCTGGTTAACGTCAACGTTGGAGTTGTGGATGTCAACGGTGACCCTATCGGCCAGCTTCAAAAGGACAATTTCCGAATCTACGATGATGGCACCCAGCAACCCATTACAAACTTCTCGGCCGTCCAGGCTCCGGTAACCGTTTGCATGCTGGTTGAGTTCAGTAATGAGTGGTGGCCTTTGCTCTACCAGGCTCTTGAATCTTCTTACCAGTTCCTCAATTTCATGCGGCGGGATGACTGGGTAGCCGTGGTCTCGTTTGACTTACGGCCTCATATTTTGACGGATTTCACCCAGAACCGGGGGCAAGTGTCGGCAGCATTGCACCAGTTGGTTTTTCCCGGTTTTTCGGAAGACAACCTCTATGACGCCTTGGCGTTCACAATTGACCGCATGAAAGACATCCAGGGCCGGAAGGCAATTCTTGCTATCGTCAGCGGCCGTGATACGATGAGCAAACTGGATTACGATGAGATGCTCAAAATTGCCAAAGCTTCTACGACCCCTATTTATGCCTTGAGCATCCTGGAATGGGTTGCCGTGAGAATGCCAAACGGTTATAACATCAATTACTGGCAGGACCGTAACAGCTTGACCTACATATCGAAATATTCAGGCGGAATGGCGTACTTCCCGCGTTTCGAAGGAGAGCTTCCCGACGATTACCGTCAGATCGCGAATCAACTTCGGAGCGAGTACAGTTTAGGGTTTATGCCTACGGATCCGGGGACAAGTGGACAGTACCACAAGCTGAAAGTTGAGCTGGTCGACGCGCAGGGAAACCCGCTAAAGATCATCAATCAGAAGGGTAAAACCGTAAAGTATAAGGTTGACTATCGCGACGGTTACTATGCCGCCCAGCACTGAACCGGGCTTAGAGAGCAGCGACAAGCGTGCGGCCCCTTCGGACTTCGCTCCCCGTGTATGAATGAGGCTGGGCTGCTTCGCACGCGTCGCGCGTAACGATTTGCCGGAGCCCATAACGAAGACCGGCACAAACTGAGCGCTCGGCGGGTCAAGACTTTACCGGGCCCGCGAAATATGCAGACCGCAATACTCCCTCCAGTTTTTAGATCAAAAGTGATCGGAGCGGGACCAGAGAACGACCTGTCATCCCAGATCGACCGGGAGCGGCTTCCGCGACACATCGCCATTATCATGGACGGCAATGGCCGGTGGGCGCAAAGGCGTAAGCTGCCGCGAATTGCGGGCCATCGCGCCGGCATGCGGGCCGTGCGCCAGGGTATTGAGGCTTGTTCGACGCTAGGCATCTCCTTTCTCACGCTCTACGCATTTTCGGTGGAAAACTGGAAGCGTCCCCACAGCGAGGTCAAGTTGCTGATGGCTTTGCTTCGGGAGTATGTCAAGAAAGAGCTCGAAGAGCTTGACCGCCGCAAGATCCGGCTGGCCGTGATCGGCCGGATCCGGGAGCTTCCCCTGCCCGTTCAACGGGACTTGCAAGCGGCCATTGATCGCACTCGCCACAATAAAGGACTGCAAGTCACGCTCGCCCTGAATTACGGAGCGCGCACGGAGATCGTGGACGCTTTCCGGGAAATCATCAAAGAGCTGAAGGAAAATGGCGCGCTGGAGGTAGATGAGCGCGCGGTCAGCCGCCGTCTTTACACGCAGGGAATACCGGACCCAGACTTACTGATCCGCACCAGCGGTGAAATGCGCCTCAGCAATTTCCTGCTTTGGCAAGCCGCGTATGCCGAGATTTGGATTACCGACACTCTCTGGCCCGACTTCACGCGAAGGGATTTGTTCCAGGCAGTCCTTGATTTTCAAAAGCGCGAGCGCAGATATGGAGGGTTGGGCATAGGATGACCTGCAACCCTTCCAGGATAAATGAGCGGTATTATGAACCTGCATGAAAACGCGCATACTCACAGGAATCGCGATAGTGCTTCCCGCCGCTTACCTGATCGGCTGGTCGCCGCGATGGCTCTTCATGGCGGTCCTTATCATTTTGGTAGAACGCGGCCTTCACGAGTACTTTTTCATCAGCTCTCAGGCTGGCCTCACTGTTCTTCCCGCTGCGGGCTACGTAGCGGGAGCGCTGATCTGCCTGCTCCAGTGGCTGGGGCTCGGCGATTTTGGCGTCCTTGAAGTTGCGGGACTCGCGGCGGTCATTCTGGCGATTCCCGCGCTTGCCGTCTGGGTAGTGCAGGACTTGAAGCACTATCTCGCCGCGACGTCGACAACTCTGTTGGGTGTTTTCTACGTAGCCTTTGCCTTTTCATGTCTGTTTCCCCTGCGTTTTTCAAAGCTCGGATCGCGGTTTGCAGACGGCCGTCAAATTGTTTTCTTCCTTCTCGCCGTAATCTGTGTAGGGGATATTTTTGCCTATCTTACGGGACGCCTCGCCGGGCGCACGCTCATGTTCCCGCGTGTTTCTCCGAAGAAAACAGTCGAGGGTGCGGTTGGGGGCTTCGTTGCGAGCGTCGCGGCTGGATGGGGGTACGCGCGAGGATTTTGGCAGGCGGCCGATTGGCCAACAGTTATTCTGCTGGCGAGTTGCGTTGCTCTTGCCGGACAGGTGGGAGATCTCGTCGAGTCAGCCCTCAAGCGGGGTGCGAACCTCAAGGATTCCGGCTCGCTTCTGCCTGGTCATGGAGGTCTGCTTGACCGGATTGACAGCTTGCTCCTGGGCGCTCCGGTGTTGTGGCTCGCTCTGATTTTGGGCATTCTCATTCACAGGTAACAGGCACACCGGTTCATGAAAGGATTATGCATTCTCGGCTCGACGGGTTCCATCGGCCAGAATTGCCTCAAGGTCGTAGAAAGCCTGCCGGGACGTTTCCGGGTGGTTTCGCTGACTGCCGGAAGGAACATCGAGACGCTGGTTCAGCAAATCGAGAAATTTCGGCCGCAGCTTGTTGCCGTGAGCTCGGAGGAGTTGATCGAGCCCCTTCAGGCGGCGCTCCAGGGGCGCGCCTATGGTCAGCCGTTGCGAGTGGCCGGAGGGCCGGAGGGCGCGATTGAAGCTGCGACCCTCCCGGATGTAGCGATGGTGGTTTCGGCGTCTCACGGAATCACGGGGTTGCTGGCGACCTACGCGGCCCTTCGGGCGGGAAAGAGCGTTGGCCTGGCCAATAAGGAAACATTGGTGGTTGCGGGCGAGCTGGTGATGGAATGCGCTGCGAAAAGCGGCGGCCGCCTGCTGCCTATTGACAGCGAGCACTGCGCTATTCACCAATGTCTCCGGTCCGGCCAGCCTCGCGAGATCCGGCGGCTGATTCTCACGGGCTCGGGAGGGCCTTTCCTCAAAACTCCGTTGCGAGGCTTTGCGGCCATCACTCCCGAAGACGCGCTGAAACACCCGGTCTGGAAGATGGGTGGCCGCATTACCGTGGACTCAGCAACTTTAATGAACAAAGGGCTGGAGATCATCGAGGCTCGCTGGCTTTTTGGATTTAGCCCGCAGGAAATTGATGTCCTCATCCATCCCGAATCGGTGATTCATTCAATGATAGAATTTAAAGACCGGTCGGTAGTGGCCCAACTTGCCGTGGCTGACATGCGAATCCCCATTCAATACGCGCTCACCTATCCGGAGCGCATCTCTGTGGATGGCGATTCGCTGGCCCTTGACTTGGCCGGGCTTCGCCGTCTCCATTTCCGGTTGCCGGACACGCGCCGGTTTCCCTGTCTGGAATTGGGCCGGGCGGCCATCGAGGCGGGAGGGTGCATGCCCTGCGCTTTAAATGCGGCGGACGAAGTGGCGGTGAGCGCTTTCCTGGAGCGCCGCTTGTCTTTTTCCGCTATTCCGCGCGTGATTGAGGGTGTGATGCGCGAGACTCCGGGCAGGCATCTAACCTGTATGGAAGACGTGCTCGATTGCGACCGCGAAGCGCGCCTGAAGGCCGCTGAAATCATCGCCGCGCAGCCTGCTTAGGAGCCTCATTTGACTCATATTGCGAACCTCACCACCGATCTGATTGTGGCCGCGCTGGTGCTCGGTTTTCTCATCTTTGTCCATGAAGCAGGGCACTTCCTTGCCGCGAAGCATTTTGGCGTGCGAGCGCCGGTTTTTTCCATTGGTTTCGGTAAGCGGCTTTGGGGTTTTAAGCGAGGGGGCACGGATTACCGCATCAGTCTCCTGCCGGTTGGCGGATACGTCCGAATGGCGGGTGAAGACCCAACCGAATCTCATCCCGATGATCCGGGCAATTTGCTGGCGCACCCTCGCTGGCAGCGATTCCTCATCGCGTTTGCAGGACCCGCAGTTAATTTGTTGGTGGCGCTCATCGTGCTCGCGGCGCTTTATAAGTTTCACTATGAGAGGCCAGCCTATGAGGAGCGCGCCGCCCGCATCGGAGAGGTTGACCCTGGCTCGCCGGCGGCAGCGGCGGGACTTAAGCCCGGTGATTTGATCGTCCGCATGGGAAATCAGGAGCACCCTGACTGGGAAAATGTCGAGATCAATGTGCTGACGACCACAAACCAGGTTATTCCCTTGCAGATATTGCGGCACGGTCAGTTACTCAATGTTCCTTTGACGCCTAAAGCCGAGGGTGCGGACCAGACGGGTTACGCCGGCCTCTATCCTTGTTTTCCTAGCGTGGTGGGCGAGGTGGAGAGAAGCTCGCCGGCAGCGCGCGCCGGCCTTGAGCCTGGCGACCACATTCTGGCAATCGACAACCGTCAGGTTCCTTGCTTCGAGCAACTGTCTTCCGTGATCCAGGCGCGGGCGGGCAAACCAGTCCAGTTGACCGTGAGCCGGCACGGCAAGGAGTTTCAATCGCTCCTCCAGCCGGTTCGCCAGAATATCGATGGCCAAAGCAAGTGGATTGTTGGCGTCACGGTGGGAACGGATATTCTGGTGAAAAAGCTTCCCTTTGGCCAAGCCGTCGAGTCCTCCCTTAGGAAAAATGTGGACAACACGGTCTTGACTTACGTCGTGCTGAAGAAGATTCTCACCCGGCACATGTCGACGCGAGCGATCGCCGGTCCCGTGGGCATTGTGCAGCTCTCCGGCGAGGCTTACCAGCTAGGCTTTGCTGACCTCGTGGCGTTCGTCGCCTATATCAGCTTGGAGCTGGGCATCGTGAATTTATTGCCCATCCCCGTCATGGACGGCGGTGTGATTGTAGTTCTTTTTATCGAGGGCATTATGCAGCGGGATTTGAGCATAAAGTTGAAAGAGCGAATCATCCAGGCAGGGATGCTCCTGATCCTGCTGCTTCTGGTGTTCGTCACGTATAATGATGTGATCAGGGCTATTGGGCATTACTGAGCCCATGTAGCGCAGCGCGACTTTGCGGGAAAAGCTTTCGTAGCGCCGACCTTTAGGTCGGCACTTGTCCAGATGCCGGGCTGAAGCCCGGCGCTACCTTCCGGGAGAAACTATGAACTTTAGCGATCATGAGCACTTTCCGCCCCGTCGCCGTACGCGACCGGTAAAAGTCGGACGGTTGACGGTCGGCGGCGGCGCGCCCGTCGTTGTGCAGTCGATGACCAAGACGGATACTCGCGACGTGGCGAAGACCGTGGACCAGATCGGTGAGATGGAGGCTGCCGGGTGCGAGATCGTGCGTTTGGCAGTGCCGGATATCGAGGCGGCGAAGGCGCTGGCGGAAATTCGCAAGCGATGCCCGGATTCCATCCTGGTTTCTGACATTCACTTCCAGTACAAGTTCGCGTTGATGGCGCTCGACGCCGGAATGGACAAGCTGCGCATTAATCCGGGAAATATCGGAGACGCGGAGAAAGTGCGGACCGTCGTCCGCCGCGCCCAGGAGCAGCACGTGCCCATCCGCATCGGCGTGAATGCCGGCTCCCTCGAACGCCGCCTGCTTGAAAAGTACGGTTTCCCAACCCCGGAGGCCATGGTCGAGAGCGCCCTATACCACATCGGTATATTGGAGGATTTAGGCTTCGGTGATACGATTGTTTCCCTGAAAGCCTCGAACCTGAAGCTCTGCGTGGCGGCCTACCGCCTGCTTGCGAAACAGGTGGACTATCCGTTCCACGTGGGGATTACGGAAGCGGGAACGCAGTTTTCCGGTACGGTGAAATCGTGCGCGGGTATTGGCATGCTGCTCGCCGAAGGCATTGGAGATACGATCCGCGTCTCCTTGGCCACTAACCCGGTTGAGGAAGTACGCGTGGGCTACGAGCTTTTGAAGGTGCTCGAGCTGCGCAGCCGCGGCCCTATGGTCATCGCTTGCCCCACGTGCGGGCGGCTGGAAGTAGATCTTTTCAAGATTGCTGGCGAAATCGAAAAAGCCACGTCTCATATCAAGATGCCGGTGAGCCTTGCGGTGATGGGATGCGCGGTGAACGGTCCCGGCGAGGCCCGGGAGGCGGACTTGGGCGTAGCCGCGGGAAGAGGCAACGGAATGATTTACCGGCAAGGCAAGGCTATCCGCCGTGTGAAAGAGGAAGAAATTGTTCCCGCATTGCTTGAAGAAATTGAGCGCTTTGTGGCGGATAAGACCGCCGGCGTTGAATCTCAAGCCCCGCCCTTGGAGCCCGAGCCTGTTCCGGCAAACGCCAACCCCCTGCCTATCCTTTGACGTGTCTGTTTTCACGCCCAACAGCAAGAACTGAGCTTGGATTACGATAAGTGGGAGTCGTGACGACGGTCAGCGATGAACCGAAGAGCCTTCGTTAAGCGTATAGTCCCTGGCACACTGGGTCTCCTCGCCTCTCCAGCCATCCTGCAAAAGACTGGGCGAGCGGCAGAGATATCCGCTAACTCCGGCTGGCATTTCTCCTCGCCGAGCATTGATGTGGAATTATCAGACACGGCGCCGGGGCTGATTTCACTCAATATCGATGGCCTGCAACTGGGGAAGCGGGGAGCTAATGTGTTGCGCCCGCTCGCTGCTCCTTGGTCGGAATATACTGCCGCTCGCTCTGCAGGCAGCGGGTTCCTTAGGGCTGAGTACCGGGTGCGAGGTCAGTCCAAAGATTCCGCGCCGCCGTGGACGATCGACGTCAGAGACGGGCGGATTTTGTTGTCATCCCGCTGGAATGCTTCCAGGCCTCCTCAACCGCTCGCCCTCACACTTGACCTTTCACATTGTTATTCCACACTGCTCGGCATCTTCGACGCGGAAGGAGGAGTCCGTTTGCCGGCCGTACTGCACCTGCCGCTTCAGGGATCGATTCGAATCAGCTCGTCCCGTCCGGCGCAAGGCGCAGTCGGATACACCGCCGGCAGGAGCGCAGGCCTTAAAGTGACATTTCCTTCGGCTACGGCGAACGACGTGCAAATTGAATACCGTTTGGACGTCGCGGCAATCTATCCGGAACTGCCAGGCATTAACGGCGATCATCACTTCGATGCCTTCAAGCGAAATTGGCTGAACATTTTTCAATTGAACCCTAACCGCCGCTTGCTCTCCAATAACTCGACCAGCGATTCCTGCGCGTTTTGCTATTACGAGTATGCGGATATCGCTGCCCACTCGCCGCCTTTGGCCGACGGGCTTTCCGCCATGGATCTTGTCCAACAGACGCTGGATAGGATTCTGTCCGGCGCGCACGCCTACGGGCTCCGGGCATCTGAGAATTTTGCCGTGGACGCGTCGGACACTGTCCCCTCCCTGCTGATCGCTGCCCACGAGTGCGTGCGTACAGGCCAGCGCGACGGCTGGCTGGCGAGCTACTACGAAGGGATCAAGTACTGGGCCGACGGAATGATCTCAACGATCAAGGATCCGAATGGCATGGTTGAGTATGCCATCAGCGGAAATTCAGGGACATGGCCGAACGGAGATCCGCCGCAGAGGCCCTCGAACTGGTGGGACACGATTGGTTTTGGCCACGAGGACGCTTATGCCAATGCGCTCGTCTGGCGGGCGCTGGGCGGTATGGCGGATATGGCGCAACGAATGGGAAAGCATAGCGACTCCGCGCGATACAAGGCTGCCGCCGGGGAATTACGCGCCAATTATTTCCGCACCTTCTATGATCCCAAAACCGGAGTCATCGCAGGCTGGAAAAGCGCCGACGGCAAACTTCACGACTACTATTTTCTCTGGGTCAATGGCATCGCTGCGCTCTACAATCTCGTCCCGCGGGATGAGGCAAATTCAATGATGGACAAGCTTCTTGCGAAGATGCAGGAGGCCGGATACACAAACTTCAGCATGGGTCTGCCCGGCAATTTAATTACTGTCGCTTTGAAGGACTGCGTGGATAAGCGTGGGAATGGCCGCTTCGGCTGCGGCGTTCGTCCTGACAATTCCGACGGCTTCGAGAAATACGAGAACGGCGGAGCCACCTCGTCCTTTGCATATTTCTTTCTGGCCGCTCTCTATCACCTCGGCAGGCGCAAAGAGGCCGACCGGATTCTATTTCCCATTCTCGAGGCGATCGGGAAGGGAGGGTTCGAGGGTGTCGGACCGGACGGAAAATCATACGACTGGAAAATGTGGGACGGAACGCCGATGGGCTACGAAGGGTTGTTGACTGACAACTACTACACGTTGCTCGCAGTCGTTGCGAGGCAGCAGGGCGGTAAATAGCTTTGCGGCAGCCAGCAGCTTGAGCTTTGCCGGCCAACAGTTCTTGAAACGACTCTTTAGCGATGAGGGCAACCCGGCCAGCAACAAGGCCTGCGCATTCCTTCTTTCAGCTCCGTGCGCACCCTCTCGACGTGCTGCCTTCTGGTTTCCGGCTTCTTGACGGAGATAACCCAGCAGATCCATTCATTGCGCGCGAGCGGGGTGATATCCTCCCACGTTGTCCGCGCCTCGGGATCCGAAACAAGGGCTTTTCGTAAATCCGCTGGCAAGCTATGGACCACGCCAGCGGAGAGTTCTTTTGCCATGGTTTATTTTGCCTTGAGCGAAGCGCGGAGTTTGCACTGCGCAAACTCCACGCTTCGATTGTCAACTACGTGCCCGCGCATGGCGCTTGCCCGTTTCGATAGCTCCGTTGATGAACGCCCGCGCCTCGGCGCTAACCCTGCGGCCTCTCGCAAAGACGGCAAGCCGCAAAGGAACTCAGGCGCTGCGGTAGAGTTTCGTTAGGACAAACTCGCGGTGCCCGAGCGCTTCGGAAGCTGTGAGCCTGCCGCTGCACGTGCGGATCATCAGATCAAGCAGCTTACTGCCCGCTTGTTGGATGGTCAGCTTACCTTGGAGCACCGCGGAGACGTCGAGATCGATATGTTCGCTCATCGTCACGCACGTCAAAGGATTGCCGGAGAGCTTGATCACCGGCATGATGGGATTCCCGCACACGTTGCCTTGGCCGGTGGGAAAAAGGTGTACCGCGGCGCCCGAGGCGGCCCACAACGTGAGGGCTTCGGCGGCGGCTGAAGAGGTGTCCATAAACCATAAGCCGTTGCCTGAAGGCGCCTGGGCCGGCTTGAGCACGCCACTGAATTTCGATTTCTTCCCGAGCTTCTCAATATTTCCAAGTGCCTTCTCCTCGATTGTCGTTAGCCCGCCTCGAATATTTCCTTTCGTGGGTTGTGATTCGGAAAGATCATTGGTCTTGTGCCGGTCAATGAGCTCGCTGTATTCGCACCATACCCTCATAAACTCTTTAGCCACTTCCGGCGTGGCCGCTTTCTTTTCCACGATGTGCTCGGCGCCCGTCAACTCCGACGTCTCGCCGAATGATGCGGCGCCGCCAAACTCAACCATGCGGTCAACCACGTCGCCAACCACAGGGCAGGAAGCAAGTCCGGTGGTCGTATCGGACTCGCCGCATTTCACTGCTACATAGAGCTCGCTCAGCGAGCATTCTTCACGGCGGAGCTCGGACGCCCATTGGACGTACTCCTTAGCCTTGCGCGAAGCTTCCGCAATGGTTTTGAAGTCCCCGTTTCGCTCGATCGAAAAGCCGCTCACGGGCTTGCCGGTGGCGGCAATTCCTTCCACAATACGCTCTGTCCAGCCCGGCTCAATGCCGATTACGACGGCTGCGGCGACGTTGGGACTACAGCCGGTCCCGACCAGGGTGCGGAAAAGAAGATCGAGGTCCTCTCCGAACTGCAGTCTTCCATAGGCGTGGGGAAGCGCAAGCGCGCCCTGAACGATGTGGGCCACGGCCTCGCATGCCGCATTGGATATATCGTCTACGGGAAGGATAATGACGTGATTGCGTATGCCGGGCCGCCCGCTCGGGCGTGGATACCCATAGAACTGAGGAACTTCCATCTTCACCACCTCTTGGTCTTGAGATTATGAACGTGAACGTGCTCACCGGGCTGAACACTGGCGACAATTCTGCCGATGTCTTCGCCGTATTTGATGACGGTATCGCCGATTTTGAAGGCTTGAAGGGCAATCTTATGGCCCAAAGGAATACCCTGAATGGCCTTGATCTCATACGACTTTCCGCCGTCCAGGGTCTCGCCCGCGGCGGTTTGGCCTGGTTTGATGTCAACCACGGCCACCCCTACGTTATCCCGACTATCGTGAACTAGAAACTGCTTCATAACTTCCTCCTATGCTCAACAGTGACATATAATATATCAGAAGGTGGCGGCAAACTGGGTGAAACGGAGTAGCGGCGGGTTTACCCCGCCACGCAAAATGGCGGCATAAAGCCGCCTCTACGCGCCCGAGGCTGAGAACGTGTGATTAAATTGCACATCTCACCACAAAGACAGCAAGACACAGAGAAAAGAGTTTTGTTTTCAAGCTCCGTGCCTTGGTGGCTTTGTGGTTCACATGATTAATTTACAGTTTCTGAGGAATTACAGGAGTGAGAAATCATGTCTACTGTCTCGATTGCAAGACGAGAGTTTCCCATGTGGATAGGCGGTCAACTGGTGAGAACGAGCTCAACACAAACCATCACGCTCCCTTACGATGGCTCGCCGGTTGCTGACGTCTACGTCGCCGATGCGGCGGTGGTAGAGCGCGCCGTCACTGCGGCTGAAGCGGGAGCGCGCGCCATGGCAGGTTTAGCGCTTTACGAGCGCGCAGGGCTTCTGGAAGAAATGCGCCGGTTGCTGGCCCGGGACGCTGAGGAGTTTGCGACCCTGATTTCTAGTGAGAGCGGCAAGCCCATCCGGGAGGCACGATTTGAAGTCGAACGCAGCCAGCAGACGCTTATCGCTTCCGCCGGCGCGGCTCGCGACTTGCACGGTGAAGCCATTCCCATGGACGCGGCGCCCACAGGGAAGGGACGATGGGCTATGACGGTGCGCGAGCCGATTGGCATTGTTGCGGCCATCACGCCATTTAATTTCCCACTCAATCTGGCCATGCACAAAATTGGACCTGCTTTCGCCGCAGGCAACAGCGTGATCCATAAGCCGGCCGAAAACACTCCCTTGAGCGCGCTCCGGCTGGCGCGTCTCATTCAGGAAGCAGGAGCCCCGGAAGGAGCCTATAACGCTGTAACCGGACCGGGTGAGTTAACGGGCGATTTGATTGTCTCGAACGAGCGCGTTGCCATGATCACTTTTACGGGAAGTGTCCCGGTGGGACAGAAAATCCGGTCGAAAGTTGGTCTGAGGCGCGTCACTCTGGAATTGGGTAACAATTCATCCCTGATTGTTGAGCCTGATGCGGACCTTGAAATGATCGTTCCACGCTGCGTTACGGGCAGCTTTTCCCATTCCGGCCAGGTCTGCATCTCCGTTCAGAACATTTATCTCCAGGAGAAGGTTGCAGACGAGTTTACGTCAAAGTTTGTCGAGCAGACACGAAGGCTGAGAATCGGGCATCCGCTGGAGGACGCAACGGAAATTTCTTCGCTGATCAATGTGAATGAGGCCGCGCGAGTGGAGTCATGGATTGATGAGGCACGGCGCAGCGGAGCCAAGGTCCTCACGGGGGGCACCCGGCAGGGCGCCACAATCGAGCCAACCATCCTCGCCAACGTGCCTTCTCACCTAAATATCTCCTGCAAGGAAGTCTTCGGTCCCGTCGCGGTGCTGCACCGCTACGGCGCTTTGGAGGATGCGATTGCCCGCGTCAATGCCGGCGAATACGGTCTGCAAGTGGGGGTGTGCACGCAAGACATGGGCCGCGCCTTTCGGGCGGCGCAGTCTTTACGATTTGGCGGCGTCATTGTGAATGACGTGCCTGCATATCGTGTGGACCACATGCCGTATGGTGGCACCAAGAAAAGCGGCGTGGGCCGTGAAGGACCGCGTTACGCCGTCGAAGAGATGACCGAGCTCAAGCTGATCTGTTGGCGCGCTTGAACTTTTGACCAAATCCCGCCCGTTTCATTCCAGTTCCGGCCGGCAGAGGGAAGGGCCCGTGGCTCTTAGAATTCCTGACAGCCTTACGCAGCAAGCTTACCGGGCAATCCGCGATGAGATCCTCAAGGGTAAACTGAATGGTCAGATGCGCCTTACGGAGGGATTTTTCGCCGGCCGGTTTAAGATCAGCAAGTCTCCCATCCGCGAGGCCATGAATCTCCTGGAGGCCGAGGGACTCATCACCATCCGACCCCGGGGAGGCGCTTTCGTTACGGGCTTCTCCCAGCAAGACCTCGAAGAGATCTACGACCTTCGTGAGATTCTGGAAGCCGCGGCGGTGCGAAAGTTGGTTTTGGAGCCCAAGGCGCTCGCCAGGCTTCGCGCGGCATTGAATGCTGCCAAATCGAGCTTGCGTAAAAAAGACAAGCCGGGCTATGTCCTCGCGGATGCTGATTTTCATCGAATCATCGCCCAGGCAAACCCGAACTCGAGGCTGAAGAAAATGCTGGAGAGCATGCACGGGCAAATGCTGATCCTCCGTCATAGCACATTTGAGCTTTCCAGCAACCGTTCGGTGATCCAGCACCAGCGTATTCTTGAAGCTTTGGAGCGGGGCAGCAATGAGGCCGCGGCGCGGCTGATGGCACAACACATCCGTGCCGTCAAAGCGAAGCTCTTGACCTCAACAGGCGGGTCCTAGCGTGGAGTCACGGTGAGATGCTGGTTGAGGGATCCCCGGCGATATCCTTCGAGGTCGAGGGTAACGTAAGCGAAGCCGAGATTCCGGAAGATGCGCGCGAATTCACGAGCCATTTCGGCATTCAACGCTTGCGGCAGCTCTTCCGGGTCAATCTCCAGCCGGACGAGATTTCCATGATGCCGGACCCGGAACTGGCGGAATCCGAGTGTGCGGACAGCCTCTTCGCCCTTTTCGAC